>JAXGWH010000007.1:0-55909 GCA_040773385.1 Aeriscardovia sp.
ACGCAGATTGCAGGCAGTGCATTTCCACCGCTGCCGTCCCTCTTTGGTTTTCCCGTCTTTCCGCATCGGCTGCCCACACAACGGGCATTTCCTCGCCCGGCTGGATCTGGTCCTCACCCGCCTAATCCAACCCTATTAACACGCTTAGCTGTTAATTACAGCCTCTCACCCTTACTGCCACATGGGCTAGCAAGCAGAATAAACACCATTTTTAGTTCCTATAGCCCTTGATTTGTTATGAAATGTACGTCGGACTGGGTACTGTGCATGCCGTATACGGCATGCACAGTACCCACCACAACATTTCTGCTTACCCGAAGAATATCCACGATGCCGATAGTTATATCCTTCTCCTTGTTGAACCAGAACTGTTGACCATACCGCCGTTGTCCGTCGGGTTGACGCAGAGCTGTCCGCTGTTCTTGCCGTCCGCGGTGATGTCCGTGACGGTGGACGTGCTGTAGTCGTCGACGTCGGTCTCGTAGACGCGCCATGTCGTCTTGTCGGCGGGGTCCCACACGTAGTCCGCTTTTGCGTAGTCGTCGGAGAGGGCGATGTCGGGTTTGAGGGCGAGGCCGGTCGGTACGGTGCCGTTGACCACCGCCCCGACCGGGTCACCGTCGAGGAATGTATGGCCGTCCGCACCGGTCTTGTTGGTCCTGGACGGGTCGATGACCGCCTGCCAGGCGCCGGTGCCGTCCGTCTTGGTGTTGCGGATCCATGCCTTGTCGGGCTCAGGCGTCCAGGTGAACACGGCAGGCACGTTCGTGGACGTGCCGTGGCCGTTCCATGTCTCCGAGCCCGAGTTGGTGAGCTTCTCCGTCTTTCCGGCGGTCCGGTAGTCGGTGCGGAACGTGCCGGACACGACCAGCTTGACCACCTTGCCCGACTTCAGGTCAGAGATCTTGGACAGGAACGAGTCCTTCGCCGTGGAGACGGTCCTCGTCCCGTCAGTTTTGATGTCGAACCCAGATGTCACGTCCTGGCCGTCGTAGTAGACGGCCGCCTTCGACGCGTCACTTAAGTCCACGTATTTGGCGGCGTCCGACCAGTCGTCGGTGACTGAGAACTGTTTGAGCGTGACGCCGTGCGGGGCGTGCGCGTTGACGACCGCGGACACGGGGTCGCCGGGCAGGAACGTCTTGCCGTCCGCGCCCACCTTGTTCGAGCCCGCCGGGTCCTCCGTGGTCAAAGCGCCCTTCTTGTCGAGCACCCACGCCTTGTCCGGCGCGACCGCCTGCTCCGACTCCTCATAATCCGGCGTGTCCACGGCCTCGGACATCTGGCCCTGCTTCGGCACCTGGATATCAAACCAGTACGTGCCCGACTGCCACGACGACATGCCCAGATCGGAGGGCGTGAAGTCCGGCGAGTCCACCGAGCCCTTGCCGATGACCACGTCGGTGATGTCGACCTGCTTGGTCGCCGTCCTCGCCGTGGTCTGCGAGTTGCCGTCGAAATGCAGGATCACGTTCGCCTTGTCATCGATCGGGTCGAACCGGGCGTCAGACGAGGACGGGGCCTTCGACACCTTCAACATGTCATGAACCGGCTTCAAACCACCCGAGGTGATGTCCGCCTTCTGCTCCGTCGTAATGTCCAGCCTGTAGAGGGGGCTGACCTCCGCGAACTGGATGCCAGAAGGGAACCAAGCACCCGGCGGGTCGATGGCGAGCGGCGGCTGATGGCCCGGTTGCGGCGACATGCGCTGTGCTGTGGTCGAGTTGTACTCGACGTGGTACTTAATGGTGCCTTTTTTGATGGCGTGATAGTTGATCTGGACCGCACCGTTTCCGGTGGTTCCAGAGGTCGGACCATCCCATTTCACCTTATCAGCGCCGTCCTCCATGACGATTCGCCACGGGACGCCGGCGATGTTCTGGCCGGTCTGCGTTTTGATATCAATGGTGGCGTATCCGCGTGCGAGGTCGCTTGTGACGATTCGTGTCTCGGCGGAGGCGGGCGTGTGGGCACGGGCCTGGTCCCAGAGCTGGTTTGCCTTCTGATGTACCTGGTCCCAGGTGACGTTGGTCTCACGGAACCCGCCGGACACCAGACGGATGAACGTGGCGGAGTCCTCATTGAAGTTGAGGTGGATTGCGGCGGCGACGGCGGCCTGTGTGAAGTCGTCCATGTTGTGGACGTTTTCTTTGATCATCTCGGCGGCGATGCGATGGTTGAGGTCGGTGGTAGGTGTCCACTGGCCTTTGTTCTCGTCGCCCTTGGTGTAGAGGTCGTTGTCTTTGAGGCAGTAGAACGGGTAGCCGTCCTTGTAGCCGAAGACGGCGAGATCACTCCCCCGGCCTGTCGTGGACCGGTTGATCGTCTTGTAGCCCGGGTTGCCGGACCATCCTTTCGCGCTTGCGATCCCCGCTCCCGTGAGCAGCGTGGCGGCGGCCACGCCGATGGCGGCCGCTTTTTTGAGCAAGCGGATGCGGTTCGTGCGCCCCAAGCGTGTGTGTGCGAAAAGACCCATGGGTGGGTTCCTTCCCCCATTCCCGGCCCTCTTGTCATCCGTGCGCACGGATGAGGGCCAGGACAGACATCCGCCGTACACGGAGGGTCTATACGCGGACGGATGAGAGCCATCGCTGTCACCGTGCTTCTTGGGGCGCGCGTGACCGTTACGATGGTCATACACATGCGGCGAGCAACGGCACCCGCACGGCATGCTCTGTGGGGGGAACGGCCCCGCTCCTGAGCGTCTGCTAGGGGAGGGTGAAGCGGGTGGCAGATTTCGCAGCCCCGGCTTAAAGGTCATCGTACCGTCACACGTCCGTCCCGTCGCGCACCCCGCCAATCCATGCAACAACGTGGTTTTCACAAGAAAACCCTGTCCCCATGTGATAAGGACAGGGTTTAAAGCCTCAGGAGAAACAGACTAGTAAAACCTCAGCAAGTCTGACGAAGACCATCAGGGCCAACCGTCACACAGCTTCCGGGAACAGTTTCCCACTGATCTTTCTGCTGACCTGTATTAGCATCCTGTTTACCTTTGTTTTGTGTGGATGGAGTATGACTTCCCGAACCACTTCCATTGATGTTGTTCTGCAATGAGCCACCGCCGTTGCTAGTGGTGTTGCGTCTCCAATTGCTGTTGCCGGAATTGTTGTAGTACGAGCCGGTGGAACCGGACGACTGGGACTGTTGTGCGGACTGCGCCTGTTGCGCCACCTGCGCGGCCGCGGCCTGTGCGGCCGCGTCGGCCTTCGCCTTGTCATCCGCCTGCTTCGCCGCCTGCGAGTCCGACACGGACCTCACCGCGGCGTCCACCTTCCCTGCCTGCGCGGACAGGGCCTCCGCCGCCTCGTCGTTCTTCTTTGCGGCCGTATCCAGCGCCTTCACATCGCCGGCCTTGCACCCGGACACCTTCGACGTGTCCTTGAGCGTCGCGTTCAGCGTCGTGATAGTCTTGGCGTCCTTCACATCCGACGCCTTGGTCTCGAGCGCGGCCTTGACCATCTTGTCCTCTTTCTTGGCGGCCAGCCTGTCCTAGGCCTTGATAAGACGGTCGATGCTGTCGTCACAGGCTTTGCGCGCCTTCTTGACTTTCGCCGCCTGCGCCTGCTCCCTCGCGGTCTCGTCGGCGTGCGCCCATACGCCGAAGCCCACACCCACGATGAGCGCCACCGCCGCCACAGACACCACAGCGATGATGACCGTCCTCTGCTTCCTTGACAGCTTCTTCTTGCCGGCCTCCGCCGTTTCCTTCACGTCCGCCATGTCAGTTCCTTCATCCCGTCCCGGCCTGTGACCGGGAACATTCTATCGTGACAAAACGGACCATCGAGACGCGGGTCAGTCCGATCAACGATAATGAGAGACAGATTCAGAACACAGCCTATGACGACAGAGGATGGCGAAAATGCACAATCAATCAACGCACAGCAAACAAGACGGCTCCCCCGCCCGTCTCCTCGTCGGTTGCCATGTGAGCATGTCCGGGGAGAAGATGCTCGTCAACGCGGCCAAGGAGGGCATCGACTATGACGCCTCGACCATCATGGTGTTCACGGGCGCCCCGCAGAACACGCGCCGCAAGGACATCTCCCGCTTCCACATCGAGGAGGGCCGCAAACTGCTCGACGAGCACCATATCGCCCCGCTCGTCGTCCACGCGCCCTACATCATCAACCTGGCCAACACGAAGAACCCGAACGCGCATGATTTCGGCGTGGATTTCATGCTCGGAGAGCTGGAGCGGGCCGAGGCGATCGGCGCCACCGACATCAGCTTCCACCCGGGCGCGCATGTCGGCGCCGGCACGCAGGCGGGCATCGACCAGCTCGCCCGCTCTCTTTCGGAGATTTTCGAGAAGACGACGACCACGAAGGTGCGCATCGCCGTGGAGACGATGGCCGGCAAGGGCTCGGAGATCTGCACGGACTTCGACCAGATGGGCGAGCTGCTGCGGCTTGTGGGAAGCCCGAGGCTGACCGTCACGTTCGACACGTGCCACGTGTACGACTCCGGCTACGACCTGCGCGACCACGCCGACGACGTGTTCGACCAGTTCGACTCGAAGATCGGCTTCGACAGACTCACCGTCTTCCACCTCAACGACTCGAAGTTCGGCCTCTCCTCGCACAAGGACCGCCACGCCGACATCGGCCAGGGAAAGCTCGGCTGGGACGCGCTCTACGCCATCGCCGCTGACCCGCGCTTCGTCGCCGTGCCCAAGATCCTCGAGACGCCGGCCGTGCCCGACCCCTCCGACCCGCACAAGCGCTACGTGAGCTACAAGCGCGAGATCGCCGAGCTGCGGGCGGGAGTGTTTGACCCGGACCTGCCGAAAAAAGTCCTCGCGGACAACGGGGTGAGGGCGTAGCCCAGCGCGTCAGCGCGTCAGAATCACTTCGCCGCTTTCGTCACCTTCGAGGTGAAACCCGCCTTCTGCAGGTAGTGCTCGCCCTGCGTGAGGTCGTAGGTGATGAGCCTGTAAATCATGCAGCAGCCTCTTCTGCGAGGCGGACAGGTGCGTGATCCGGCTGCCGTGAGCATCAAGGTAGACCGGTCTGTCCTCGAGGGCGGCGTCCCAGTTCGTGACGAGCTTCGTCTCGAGCGGCGACTGCATGGCCGGCACATGCTCGTGCAGACGCGTGAGGAAGGCGAGATACGGCGTCACCTTCGAGTCCATCTGCTGCGCGGCCTGGGAGACGAGGAAGTTCGGCGAGGTGTAGGCGGAGTTGCCCACCCGGGTTCCCTGCCGACCGGTCGCCTTGTTCGACCAGATGAAGTAGTCCGTCTCGTGCATAGTGAGCGCGTAGCGGGGGTCGCTGATCCCGTTGGGGTAGATCCCCGGCAGATGGTCGCCATACCAGATGACCGTCACCGGCTTCTTGAGCGCGTCCAGATCCGCGAGGAACTGCCGGGTTGCGTCATCCGTGTATCTCACCCCGCGCGAGTAGGTGTTGATGTTGCCCAGCTCGGCGGCCGGCGCGCCCTTCGACGAGGAAGAGACGAACGGCTTTGGATGGTAGTACGAGCCGGGATAGGGCATGTGGTTCTGGATCGTCGCCATCTGCACGAAATGCGTGCGCTTCGTGTGGGTGCGCAGATAGTCCGTCACGTTCTGGTACGAAGCCTTGTCGGAGACGAGCGGGTTGGCCTCCACCGTGTCCTTGTGGGTGACGTACTCGGGCCCGTCGAGCGTCCAGAAATGCGAGAAGCCGAAGCTCTTGTAATTGGAGTGGCGCAGGTAGAGCAGGCCGTTGGCTGCATGGAACGCCACCGAGGAGCTGCCCTTCGTATTCCACAGCTTGTTGAAGCTCGTCGGGTCCTCCCACCACGGCACGAACTGCTGGTAGGGCGACTTGAGGGAGGCGCTGAAGTCCGCGGTGTTGAGGCCGGTGAGCGCCTCAAACTCCAGGTTCGCGGTACCGCCGCCATAGCCGGAGGAGAGCATGAGGCCGGACGTCGTCTGCGTCTTGAGACCGCGGATGAAGGGCACGGGGTCGCCGCCGCGCATGCTGATACCGGGCACGCGCAACGGGTCGGAGAACGACTCGGACAGGATGAGCACCACATTCTGGTCGGTGGGCTGTGTTGTCCGCGTCGCGTTGATTTTCGCCGCTTCCCGCGTGTAGCGGCGGGCGACGGCCGTCATCGCCTTTCCCGAATAACCGGACGGCTCGTCGATCACCTCCACGTAGAAACCGCGCAGGAAGTCGACGAGCGTGCCGTTGAGGTTCGAGTCCTTCTGGGAGTTGAAGAGCTTTGCCTCGTCATCGAAGGCCATGTTGATGCGGTGCGCGGGCGAGGTGACGTCGCCCACGGTGGCGGCGTAGACGCCGAATGGTACGAGCGCGAGCGCGCCGAGCAGGATCTGGGCGACGATCCTCACCGGGGTGTTCGTGATATGCAGCACATGGCCTGGGCCGAAATACCAGGTGCCCAGCACGGCGAGTCGATGACGGCGAGGGTGCCGATGATCCCGCCGGCGATGAGGGGTGCGGAGTTGTCAGGGATGAACGAGAGGATCTCACCGGTGTTGCCGGCGGTGACGGCGAGGTCGGAGACGAGGATCGGCTCGTTTCGGGCCATCATTTTGAGCCGGTCCGCCACACTGAAAATGAGGATGACCTAGAGGAATGTGGCCGTCGACGCCCAGAAATGGTTGAACAGGAGCAGCAGGCCGAGGCTGACAAGACCGAGCAGCAACAGGTTGAGCAGAAACATGTGCCGCGGGGCGAACAGGACCTCGGTAAAGAGGGACGGCGAGAACACGTAGTCGCGCAGCAGGTCCCGGTCAGGGTTGATACCCCATTGCAGCAAGTCGAGCGCGAGGATATTGACCAAACAGAACAGGACGACATACAGCACGCCGGTGAGGGTGCGGGCGAGCGGGTGCGTGGCCATCGTCCAACTGGCCGGGCGGTTCAGAAAGCGCGTGGGGCGGTGCGTTCTGGCCTTTTTCCGTGCGTGTCCGTCCGCGCCTGTCTGTCTCGACCTCTGCGGGTCGTCGTGCGTGCGCGTCGGTCCCTGCGGATCGTCCGGTGTGTGCGCCTTGTCTTGAAGGCCGTCCGGTGCGTGCGCCGCGTCAGGCTGCGTCTCGGCCATTATCCCTCCCTGCGGTGCCTCTCGTCGTGCTCGTGGTCATGGTAGCGCGTGGCCTGCCGTCGGTTGCCCAGAAGACTCACCCGTGCCTGCCTCGGACTCGTCATAGCGGAAGCGCACGTCAAAGCCCATCGATTCGAGACGGAGCGCCGCCTGACGCGCAGTGGCGTTGAGGATGCCGATGTCGCCCTTGTCGGAACGGTAATATTCGGCGCGGTTTCGGTAATAGTAGAGCACGGCGAGAGGCCGGCCGTCCTCCCCTTTCGGCGCCTCGCCGCTCTGTGCCCGGTGCCGAGCGGCCTCCACGAGCTGGTCGACGACGCTCTTCTGTTTCTGCCGGAGTTCTTCGAGCATCCGCCACGCTTTTTTCGTCGGGTGGTAGCGCCGCGCCGACCGGCCGGGATTCTCCCAGTATTGGACGGTCGAGATGTTCTTGTCGAGGAACGATGCGAGGGAGCCGGTGCTGATCCCGATCGTCTCGCGCAGCGCCTTCCAATCAGCCTTCGTCCGTGTATCGGCCGTCACCCTTGCCATCACACCGCCTTGTATTCTGTCGCGCCTGTCATATCCCGTCGCGCACGTTCTATTCCGTCTCGCACGTCGTCAGAAGCCGGACAGGAGGCAGAATCCGGCTTCTGCCGCCCTGCCCGGGCTCTTCCATGTGGACGCGACTGTGATCCTTCTTTGTGCCAGGAGGATTTACTTCTTGAAGATCGAGGTGATCTTCGAGAAGAAACCGCCTGATTTACCGGACTTGGCGTCATCCTCCGCATCCGCCGTGTCATCGGCGAACGGGTTGTCTTCATCCGTCTCCTCGCGCGGATGGGCGGGGAAGGCCTTGGTGCTCGGCTTGGCGTCCGTCAGATGCACACCGTCCAGGCAGAACGGGTTCGCGGCGACGACCACCTCCACGCCGGCCTCGTCGGCCAGATACTGGGCGATGACATCCGGGACGGGCTTTCCCTCCCATTCGCCGGTGAGGAACCGGTCGGCGTTCTTCTTGTTGTTGAAGGTGACCGTATACGTGCCGTCGACAAAATCCGCGGCCGGCGCCACACCGTCGGCCACATAGCCCATGAGTTTCAGCGGCATCTTGGCACGGGCATCCTTCCATACACGCAGCGGGTTAAACATGGCGCTTCTTCCTTTCCCTGACCCGGACGGAAATCTGGATCGGTGTCCCTTCAAAACGATAATTCTCCCGCAGCTGGCGCTCAATATAACGGCGGTAGCCGGGGTCGAGGAAACCGGTGGTGAACAGCACGAAACGCGGCGGGCAGGAGCCGGCCTGCGTGGCAAACAGGATCCTCGGCTGCTTGCCACCGCGCAGAGGATGCGGATGGGCGAGCTGGATCCGGCCGAGGAAACCGTTGAGCTGGCTGGTGGGGATGCGCCGGTGCCAGGAGCGATAGGCCTCCTCGAGCGCCTCGGAGATGCGGTTGGTGTGCCAGCCGGTCTTGGCCGAGAGGTTGATGCGCCGCGCCCACGTCACGCGCGTGAACTCGGAGGCGTAGAGCCGTTCGATGCGCTGGTGGCCGTAGTCATCGAGCAGATCCCACTTGTTGAACACGAGGACGATGGCTTTGCCGGCGTCCACCGCGCGGGTCATCACCCGCAGGTCCTGCTCGGCGATCGGCTCGGACACGTCGAAGAGCACGAGGCACACGTCCGCCCGTTCGATGGCGGTCTGCGTGCGCAGGCTCGAGTAGTAGTCCGGGCCCTGCACCTTACGCATCTTGCGTTTGAGGCCGGCCGTGTCGACCACCACCCAGCGGCGGCCGTCGATATCGACCACCTCGTCCACCGGGTCGCGCGTGGTGCCCGCCTCGTCGTTGACCACCGCGCGGTCATCCTTGGACAGCTGGTTGAGAAGGCTCGACTTGCCCACGTTCGGCCGACCGATGAGCGCGACCCTCGGATAATCACCCGTGGCGAGCAGCGGCGAGGAATGGTCGGACTTGTGCAGCATGTCGAGGCAGGCGTCGAGCACGTCGCCCACGCCCAAGCCGTGCAGGCTGGAGACGGGGTACGGGGTTCCCAGGCCGAGCTTCCAGAAGTCGGCGGCCTCCCAGTCGTCGCTCGAGTCGTCGATCTTGTTGACGGCGAGCGTGACGGGCTTGCCGCAGCGGCGCAGAAGCCGGACGATGCGCTGGTCCATGTCGGTCATGCCGGTCTGCGCGTCCACCACGAGCAGGACCGCGTCCGCCAGGGAGACGGCGATCTCCGCCTGCGAGGCGATGGCCGAGGAGATGCCCTCGACGCCGGCCTCCCAGCCGCCCGTGTCGACGAGGAGGAAGTCCTCGCCGTTCCAGTCCGCCTGATAGCTCACGCGGTCGCGGGTGACGCCGGGACGGTCGTCCACGACGGCGGCCTTGCGGCCCAGCACGCGGTTGACGAACGTGGACTTGCCCACGTTCGGCCGGCCGACGACGGCGAGCACGCCGGCCATACCGTCCTCACGGCGCCTACGGGGAAATTCCAGACTCTCCCCTGCTTTCTCCGCCTTCCCAGATTCCGATGTGGCCGGGGCTGCGTCATCGTCGTTCCCGCCGGGATGACTGTTGCCGGCGGCTGAGACGCCGTCGAACTCGGCTTGGTCGAGGAGCCCCCGGTCCTCATCGCTGAGCTCGTACTCGTCGAGCGCCGAAGAGTCGAGCGCGGCCTCTTTGTCCGTGCCATTCTCGGACAGATCCGGGGTTTCCTGGATATGGGCACGGGAGCCATCATCCCCGGCGTCGGCTGGCGTGGAGCCGGTCCCGGAGCCCTCGGCATTCTCTCCGGAATCCGGCGAAGCGGCGGAAGACCGCGGCCATGGGCCGTGCGGCACCTCGCCCTTGGCCTCGTAGGCGGCCTCGACGATCCTCTCGAACGCGTCGATCGTCTGCTCGAGGGTGATGTCCGAGTTGTCGACGGTCGTCACGCCCGGGGCGGCCGTGGTGAAGTTGTTGACCTGCGAGTCGGCCCTGTCGCGGGCGGCCACATTGTCGGTTCCGGCCTTGGACTGCGCGTTCTCCTTGGAACGGCGGCGCTGGCGCACCTCCGGGCGCGCGGTGAGCAGCACGCGCACGTCGGCCTTCGGCGCGACGACGGTGGTGATGTCACGCCCCTCGGCCACGATTCCCGCCCCGTGCGAGACGGAATCGGGGCTCCCCTCGTCGCGGATCGTTCGTTTCTGCGCCTCGATGAGGATGCGCCGCACCTCGGGGATCCTCGCCACGCGCGAGACGGACGAGGAGACCTCGTGGGAGCGGATCGCCTCGGTGATGTCCGTGTCGTCCGCCCACACGCGCTGGTCGTCAGGACGCAGCCCGATGCGGAAGTGGCCTTTCATGAAGTATTCGTAGACCGCCTGGGTGATGGCGTAATCGTCCGCCTTCTGCCCCAGGTCGACGCCGTGGTGGAGGCACCACCAGGCGGCGGCACGGTACATCGCGCCCGTGTCGAGATAGGCGAGGCCATAACGCTGCGCGAGCGCCTTGGAGACGGTGGATTTTCCGACGCCGGCGGGCCCGTCGATGGCGATGGTGATCACAGTCCGACCTCCTTCTCGAGGGACTTGACCTCGGTGGCCGAGAGGATCCTGTAGGAGCCCGGACGGATCTCACCTAGGCGGATCGGTCCGATCTGCGTGCGCGTCAGGCGGGTGACCGGATAGCCGACCGCCTCCATCATGCGGCGCACGATGCGGTTCTTGCCCGAATGCAGGCTGACCCGGACCATGGAATGCTCGCGGTTGGCCTGCAGGACGGTGGCGTGGTCGAATTTGACCCAGCCGTCCTTGAGATGGACGCCCTGGGTGACGAGGCGCCGGGCGACCGAGCCGTTCATCTTGCCCTGGACGGTGACGACGTAGGTCTTCTCGATCTCGTAACTGGGGTGCATGACGTGCTGGGCGAGCTCGCCGTCGTCGGTCATGAGGATGAGGCCCTCGGAGTCGTAGTCGAGACGGCCCATGTGGAAGATGCGCTCGTAGCCGTCGCCGATGATGTCGCGCAGCGTCCAGCGGCCCTTCGGGTCGTCCATGGCGGACAGGACGCGCCGCGGCTTGTTGAGGGCGAGGGTGACGTGATGGTCGTTGAGCTTGACGCGCGAGCCGTCGACGAGGATGCGCTGCGCCTGCGGGAAGACGCGGGTGCCAAGCTCGGTGACGAGACTGCCGTCGACCTCCACGCGACCCTCTCGGATGAGCTCCTCGCATTTGCGGCGCGAGCCGTAGCCGGCCTGGGCGAGCACCTTCTGCAGGCGCACGCCCTCCTCGGCCTCGCTCAGGTTCGTGCCGTGTGACCCCTTGTCCACGGCCGCTGCGCGGCGGCGCAGGTTCTCGTCGATGTCGGGGATATCGTGGCGGCCGGTGTTATTTTTCAAAGCCGCTTGAGGGCGGGTGACGGGCTCCTGACGGCCGCCGTGCTTCTCGAAGGCGTGGGTATAGGTGTGTGGCATCGTTCTCCCAACGTGACCAAGGGTTGCCCGTGTACAATCTGTCGAGTAATGGCGGGATCACCGCCTGTAAGCAACCAAGGACCAGTATATATGGCAGATTCACTGACTTCTTCTTCAGCAGACACGACCGGCTCGCAGACAGCCGTGAAGGCCGGTTCCGGCCTGACAAGCAAGCACTTCGTCCGCTACCTCGCCGAGCTGTGCGGCACCGCGCTGGCGGTGTTCGTCACGCTCGTCGCCGGCGCGCTGACCACCATGACCTCCGATCTCGCGCTCGTGGCGCTCGCCGCGTTCGCCGGCTACACGGTCGCCTCCTACGTGTTCGGGCGCGTGTCCGGTGCGCATCTCAACCCGGCCGTCACCCTCGCCGCCGCACTGACGGGGCGCCTGGGCTGGCTCGATGCGCTCGGCTACCTCATCGCCCAGGTCCTCGGCGGCATCCTCGCCGCCTGCGCCACGATCCCCGTCATCTCCTCGATGGCCAGCTGGTACCTCACCCGTATGCAGTCCAGCGGGCAGTCCTCCACCAGCACGAGTGCGGGCAAGCTGGCGACCAACTTCTGGACGTCCGTGTCCAACGGCTATGGTTCCAGCGCGGGCCACACGATGGGCACAGATCTTGCCGGAGCCGTCGTCCTTGAGCTCGCCGCCTCGCTCATCGTGGTCATGGTCGCCATGCGTGCCATCGCCGAGGACGGCGTCGTCCGTGAGAACTCCTGGCTGCTGACCGGCGCCGCCTACGCGGCCGGATCCGCCGCCACTGTCGCCTTCACCGGTGCCGCCGTCAACCCGGCACGTGCCACCGGTTCGGCAATCCTCGCCGCGGCGAACGGCTACAAGGGCGCCCTGCAGCAGCTGTGGGTGTTCTGGGTCGTCCCGCTGCTTGCCGGTGCGATCGTCGGTCTCGTCCTTGTCATTTCGGAGAGCTCCAAGTCCGCCCAGACCGACGCCGGTTCCCAACCGGTCGCGTCCTCTGATGCTGACGACGCCTCCACAGAGCACGGCGGCTCCGATACCGTCGAGAAGGCCGCCGAACCGGCCCACAAGAGCGATGAGGAGCGCGACATCCACGATTTCAACACCGTGATCCGTCAGGACACGCTCGACTCCTCCGCCGAGAAGTCCGATTCGGACGAAGGCGGGATGTGAACATCGATTATGTCAGCAAGAAGTCCACTGGCACGGACGCCGATCCTACGGCCGACAAACCGGCAGCGTCATCCGAGGCGTCTTCTGACAAGGATGACGACAAGGACTGAGATGCGCACGGTGTGGCGCAGATCAGCCCGGCTCGGCTCCGATCGGTTCAGATCGTCCCGGCTCAGCCGAGCCGGACTGGGCTGAGACATCGCAGCCGTCTCGGACCGGCCGCGGCCGACGCGCAAACTGCCGGCAGGAGGACGAACCGCTCCCCCTGCCGGCGGTTTTTTGTCTGATACACAGGTGTGATAACGGCAAATAGGCGGGCGCTCAAATCAAAGACAGACGGTCACCGTGCATGGCGGTCAGTGCGTGATGAGATCGACGGCGAGGAATGTGAGCGGCAGACCGACGGCCAGACCATAGCTGATGATGCAGTCAAACGCGATGGACCGGACCTTCCACGGGCTTTTATGCCTCATGATGAGACGGACGGTCCCCGAGACGAATGCTGTGCCGGCCAGCACAAGGGTGGCGGCGAGAATCTGGTCGAACAGGGCGACCACGGCAGAGACGACGACACAGACGGCAACGCACCACTCGAACCAAGGCTTGCCCTCATTCGCCTCCGACACGTAAGGATGCCGGTGGCCTGTGATCGAGGAGACCTCTTCCGGCACTTTTCTTTGTGCCTTCCGCCGTGTCATCTCGCACCTTCCGTTTCTCCCGCATCCTCAGGGACGGACGTGCCCTCCGCCATGCCCGCGGGATCGTCAGATTTTCCTGACTTGACGGAATCGTGCGATATGCCCTGATCGTGCGCTGCGTCCGGATCGTGCGCTGCGTCCGGATCATGCGACGAACGGAAATAATCGGTTACGCTCTGTGCCGTCGTCATCGGATACCCGGCATTCATGTCAGACGTGTGGCCGACGGCCTCTGCGACGGTGAGATTCGTCGCGGCCTCACCGCCCCGTTCATCGCCGTGCGTTGACGTGCCGTTGCCGTTTGTTGACGTGCCGGCGCGATCCCGGCCTTCCTCCGATTCGTCGCCATCGTGTCCGCCTCGTGACGGATCATCCTTCTCCACCCCCTCCGGGCCCGGTACCGATGCCGGACGGGAGAACAAGGGCGCAAAAATGCCGTGCGCCCGTTCGTGAAGCAGTTCCGGCGTGACACCGCGACGCCGGATGGCCGACAGAAGCAGACAGACGCAGCAGACAAGCAGCCATCCCGCTGCCGAGCCGATGACAAGCGGCAGGAACAGGTGAAGAAGCGTGCCCGGGATGCCGACGCCGATGAACGAGAGGTTCTTGACGCCGAGGGATCCATCGGAGAACAAGACGAGCACCAGAATACCGATGAGCAGCGCACCATCGGTGATGACCAGGCAGAGCAGATCCGGGATCATCCGCACGGCGAGCACCGCCGTCGGATCCGCCACAGCCTCGGTGGTGGCCGATCGGCGATCCTCGCTTTCATCGCCGTCCTTCAGACGGTGCTCTTCGTCCTCCTCCAGACGGTGCTCGCCGTCCTCCTCCAGACGATGGATGGCGTCGAAAGCCTGCATGAGCGCCGCATGCCAGCCCAGACCGTGCCGCGAGAGCGTGAAAACGAGCGCCGTCGCCACGGCGATGACCCATGGAAGCGCCCTCAGGAAAACACGGACACCGGATGAATCGACGGCCGTGGGCAGCAGGCCGAGCATCGGCAGGAGCGGCAGGCCTGAGCCTGTGGCCGAGTCAGGCGTGTAGGTTGCCAACGAACCGATGCGGATCGCCCCTCCCGCAATCCAGACGCCTGCCCAGATCACCATATTCGGCGCCCAGAGCAGAGCGAGCACAATGCTGATGGCAAAAGAGACGGACTTCATCCCGAGAACCGCGCAGATCCGCGAATAGGCACCGGCGCCGCGCACCGTCCAGACGACGGCGGTAATGACGGAAAGAGCGAGCCAGACAAGACCGATGAGACGCGCGAGGCGCAGTCCCTCATGACCGGCATCGGCAAAACGCCGCATGATCGGCCGCACCCCTCGCAATCGGCCGTCAAGACGTTTCGTGACGTGTGTGATCGCACGGGGAACGAGCGCGAGCAGGTAAATACCGAGGATCTTGGGAACGAACAGATACCACGGGTCGTCAACAGCCGACTGGAACGACCATTGGACGAGGAGTGTGAAGAACAGCCAGGAGAGGGCCCCCGAGACGGCTGGCGTCACGCCCGGCTCGCGTATGCGCGATGAGAAGGCGGAGATCGTTCCCAGAACGATCCCCGTGAGCAGAAGCGGGGCGAGGCCGACCGGGACGGAGGATATCCTCACATGCACGAACTGTGCAAGCAGCTGGAACTGCCAGCCGATCTGGATGAACCGGACGGTGCGCGAGGGGCTGTCGGTCTCGATACCGATGACAAGGCCTGTCAGCACCGACAGGCCGGTGCTCAGCAGGAATATGATGACGAAGGAGAAAAAGGCGGCGATGACCCCCTCCAGGATCTGGCTGACGATACGCGTCAGCCTGCCGTCTGACCGGCGTGCCGTCTTCTGCACCGCCATCGGACTCCTTTGTTCTGATTCGGTCTGATTTGTCCCGGCTCGTGGAATCGGCGGATCATGTCAGTTCTGGCGCGTCGACTCTGCGGATCGTGCGCCCCGACCGCGTCACACTGCCTGCCGGAAGGTCTGTCAGGCGGGCATGCCGATGAGCACGCTCGTCGGATAATCCTTGAGCAGATCGCGGCCGTTCATCCCGTCGAGCATCATGAAGAACGAGAATCCGGCGATCTTCCCGCCTGCCTTCTCGACCAGTTTGGCCGCGGCCGTGGCGGTACCACCCGTGGCGATGAGGTCATCGACGATGAGCACCCTAGAGCCGGGCTTGAGCTCGTCCTCCTCGATCTCGATGGCGGCCTTGCCGTATTCGAGCGTGTACTCCTGCTTGATCGTGCGCGGAGGGAGCTTTCCGGCCTTGCGGAATGGGAGGAAGCCTTTGCCAAGACGCATCGCGAGCGGCACGCCCATGAGGAAGCCCCGGGCCTCGAGACCACCGACGTAATCGAACGAGTCGGCCGGCACCGGCAACGATTTCTCGAACGCATCGATCATCAGTTTCAACGATTTCGCATCTTGGAGCACGGGGATGAAATCACGGAAATGGATCGACTCCTCAGGCCAACCCGGAATAGTCCGCACCCGTGAAGTCACATACTCACGGTCGGCGGGATTGAGCACATCGAGATCCTCGATGCGCAGCCCCTTCTTCGTCAGATCGAACGTCTCCTGACGGCTGTAACGTTCCGGAAAATTCGAGACGATATCGGACATTGGAACCCCTGTCTCTGGTATGGCGATCCGTGACCGCCGATGTTTCCCATTCATCCGGATGACGCCGGCAGACGATGACAATCAGACCGACGACATCAAAAAACAAAAGGCCGCCGTATCCGAGAGGATGGGCGGCCCGGAGAAGATCAGTCCTTGACTTCGGTGGGATCGGATTCGTCGGCGTCATCGCCGCCCTCGGCACTCTCCGATGCCTCGGAGGAATTCCGCGCACCGTCATTCGTGGCGTCGACGGATGCGGAATCCACAGAATCTGCAGTGGAAGCGTTCTGGCCCTTGTCCTGGCCGGCGTCGTCAGCCTTGGCGGCATCGGCGTCCTCGCCGTTCTGCGCGTCCTCATCCTCATCGGCGTACTTCGGCACGACTGGAGGACGACGGATCGCCTGGATGCGCCACACAGAGACGGAATCCCCGGACTTGATGGTGATCTGGTCGTGGTCAGGATCAGCGGAGACGACCTCACCCAGCAGACCCGCGACAGTGGCGACCTTCTCTCCCGGCTTGAGGTTCTGGCGCCAGTCGGCCTCGGCCTGCTGCTGCTTGCGCTGCTTGCGCGAGGACATCCACATGAAGATGATCATCGCGGCGATGATGATGATGAAGATGATATTGGTGATGACGGTGCTGCTGTTGTTGGCCATTGCTGCTCCTGAACCTCTGGACGACACCCGGCGGGTGGGATCCGCCGGACGGCCGGACTCGCTGATTTTACCGTTTCAATGGGACGCGGCTTTCAGAACGGGTCTGGACCGTCAGCACAGGCCGGACTGTCCGTCGTCCGGCGGCTGCTTGCCAAGATGCCCCCACGCCTTTGGCGTGGCGACCCTGCCTTTGGGGGTGCGCACAAGGAATCCTTGGCGGACGAGGTACGGTTCGGAGACGGTCTCGATGGTCTCCGCCTCCTCACCGACCATGGCGGCGAGGTTGTTGAGGCCGACCGGACCACCGTTGAAGCTGTCGATCATGGCGTGCAGCACCGCGAGGTCGAGTCTGTCGAGCCCATCCGAATCGATCTGGTAGAGGTCGAGCGCCCGTGTGACGGCCTCCTCGTCGATCGATGGCAGGTCATGGACGACGGACCAGTCGCGGACGCGCCGGAGCAGGCGGTTCGCCACGCGCGGTGTGCCACGCGACCGCCGGGACAGCTGGCGTGCGGCCTCGTCGCTGATGGTGACGCCGAGGACACGTGCCGAGCGGCGGATCAGCTTCTGCAGCTCGGAAGGCGGATAGAAGTCCAGGTGGGCGGTGAAACCGAAGCGGGCGCGCAACGGTGCCGGAAGCATCCCCTCGCGCGTGGTCGCGCCGATGGCGGTGAACCGCGGCAATGTCAGCGGGATGGACGAGGCGCCGGGCCCCTTGCCGACGACCACATCGACGCGGAAATCCTCCATGGCGATGTAGAGCAGCTCCTCGGCCGCATGCGGCAGACGATGGATCTCGTCGATGAAGAGCACCTCACCCTCCTCAAGCGAGGAGAGGATGCTGGCAAGATCCCCCGCGTGCTGGATGGCGGGGCCGGAGGTGATGCGGATGGGCACATCGAGCTCATGCGCGACGATCATGGCGAGCGTCGTCTTTCCCAATCCGGGCGGGCCGGCAAGAAGGATGTGGTCCGGTGGGACGCCGCGCTTGCGTGCCGAATCGAGGAAGAGGCGCAGTTGCGCCTTGAGGGTTGGCTGGCCGATGAAGTCTTCAAGGGTCGCCGGCCGCAGCTCCTCCTCGCTGAGCCGCTCCCCCTCCTGGGGGTCGGCGGAGACGGTGCGCAGCGACTTCTCGGCGGCGCCGGAATTGTAGGAGGCCCTGTCTGAGGTCAGGAACGGGTTGTCCGCGGACAGATCTGTGCTGAACCGCGGATCCGAGGCAGACGGACGGGAATTCGGAGTTTTGGCTCGACGGCTCATTTTCTGCTCCTTCCGAGTACGGCGAGGCAACGGCGCAGGATGTCTGGCACACGGTCATCGGGGATGTCACCGGCGATCCCCTCATCCTGCAGGACCGCGTCGACCGCGGCACGGGCCTCGTCCGTATGCCAACCGAGCGAGGTCAGGCCGTCGATGACCTCAGAGATGTTGCGGGGCAGCTTGTCTGTGTCACCGTCTGCATCGAGATCGGCGATCTTCCCGGACAGTTCGAGGATGACCTTTTGGGCTCCCCTGCGGCCGACCCCTTTTGCCTTGGTCAGCGCGGTGACATCCTGTTTGCCGATGGCGGTGAGCAGCTGGTCGACCGTCATCGCGGAAAGCAGCGACAGTGCTGCCTTCGGGCCGATACCAGGGACCTTCTGCAGACGCAGGAACAGGTCTTTGGAACGGTTGTCGAGAAAACCATACAGGCTGAGGGCATCCTGGGAGACGGACAGATACGTGTGGACGAACACATGGGTCCCGACATGCAGATGGGCGAGATCCGAGGAGGGCATCCTGACGGCGAAACCGATGCCGGTGACGCTGATCACCGCAAGATCCTGCGCGATCTGGGAGACACTCCCCTCAAGCTGTGCGATCATGACGTCTCCTTCACAGACACCGACCGGACCAGTAATCGGCACAGATCGAACATCTGTTCGAGTTTAGCACGGGTGGTGCTACATCCCCCTGCCGTGCATCCTGCTGCCTCGCTGGCGGCTTTTCGTGAGCTGTTCCGCCCACACGCGCTGCGCCGGGGTGAGATGCTGCTCACGCTCGCCTCCCATGAGCTCCCCGGAGGGATGCAGGGCGTGCGTGATCGCCTGTGCGAGGGCGTCTGCCGCATCGGGCGGGTCCGGCAGTTTGTTGAGCCCGAGGATGCGCGCGACCATGCGCTCGACCTGAAGCTTTCCGGCACGGCCGTTTCCGGTGACGGCGAGTTTGACCTGGCTGGGCGTATGCGTCGCAACCGGGATGTTGCGCTGGGCGGCCGCCACCATGGCGAGCCCCGCCACCTGCGCCGTGCCAAGCACGGTGTTGATGTTGTGCTGGGCGAACACCGACTCGATGGAGACGACGTCCGGGGCGAACCGCTCGATTTTCGCGCTGAGGCCGTCCCAGATGGCCAAGAGCCTCAGATCCTGCGACTGGGAGGGATCCGAGCGCACCACGTCCACATGGACAAAAGAAAGCCGGCGATAAGCGCCGGCTTCGATGACGCCGACCCCGCAGCGCGTGAGCCCGGGGTCGACACCGAGAATGATCACGGGACGGCCTCAGTCGTCGTCCTCGTCGAGCTGCTTCATGACGTCGTCCGAAGCGGTCCAGTTCGAGTAGACGTCCTGGACGTCGTCCAGATCATCGAGCGCGTCGAGCAGCTTGGTGACCTTCTTTGCACCCTCGAGGTCGAGGTCGACCTTGTTGATCGGCTCCTGGACGGAATCGGCGGAATCATGGTCGATGCCGTCATCCTTGAGTGCCTTGGCCACGGTGTTCAGATCGGAGGGGTCGGTGACGACCACGTACTGGTCGCTCTCGTCGCGCACATCCTCGGCACCGGCCTCGGCGGCCTTCTCGAAGAGCGTGTCGTAATCGGTGGCGTCGGACGGGACGACGATCTCGCCCTTGCGCTGGAAGTTGAAGCTCACAGAGCCGTTCTCCGCCAGCGAGCCGCCGTTGCGGCTCAGGGTGGTGCGCACGTCGGCGGCCGCACGGTTGCGGTTGTCGGTCAGACAGGAGATGATCAGGCCCACACCGTTGGGACCGTAGCCCTCATACGTGATCTCCTCGTACTGCGCACCGCCGGCCTCGGCACCGGAGCCGCGGTTGATGGCGCGCTTGATGTTGTCGGCGGGGACGGAGTTCTTCTTCGCCTTGTTGACCGCCTCGTAGAGGGCGGCGTTGCCGTCCAGATCACCGCCGCCCTGACGGGCCGCGATCTCGATGTTCTTGACCAGCTTGGCGAAAAGCTTGCCGCGCTTGGCGTCGATGGCCGCCTTCTTGTGCTTTGTGGTGGCCCACTTGGAATGACCTGACATGGAGCTCCTCGTGTTCTTTCGAATCAAACGATTGGATTTTACGCTTGCTTTTGGACGCTCAGGCTGATTTGCCGGGCTTTTGAGCCGTCAGCGGCAATCCGAAGGACGGGGCGAGCCGGCTGAATTCCGCCGCGTAGGCGTCACGCTGGTTGCCCAGCAGGACGGGCATGGTCTTCGTCTGGGCGATGATCGGCATGAAGTTCGCGTCACCCTCCCAGCGTGGGACCACATGCTGGTGCAGATGGTCGGCCACGCCGGCCCCGGCGACCGCGCCCTGGTTGATGCCGATGTTCCAGCCGTCCGGCTGCGAAACGTTCTTCATCACCGTCATGGCGAGGGTCGTGGCCTTCTCGAACTCGAACAGCTCGTCGTCGGTCAGATCCGTGATATACGGCACATGCCTGTACGGGCAGATCATGAGGTGGCCGGTGTTGTACGGGTAAAGATTGAGGACGGCGAACACGAAGGTGCCGCGCCAGCAGATGAGGGCATCCTCATCACTTTTGCGCGGCCCCTCGCAGAACGGGCAGCCAGGATGGAACGTGCCTTCGGCCGACTGCGATGATGATGGGATATCCGAACGGCCGGAAGAGGACGGGGTGACGGCAGCGGAATTCTTGGCCCCCTTGCCGAGCACATAGCTCATGCGCTGCGGGGTCCACAGCCGCTCGTACCCGTCCTCCTGGGGCGGGAAATCCGTGGGCGGGTCGATCCGAACCTTCCCGGGTTCCTCCCCCGTCGATTCCGATCGTTCGGTCATGTCTCATGCCTCCTGGGGCTCGTAACCGGTCACGCGCAGGAAGTCCTGCTTGTTCATGACCTGCTCGTGCGTGCCGCAGAACTTCTCGATGAGGCCGAGCGCCTCGTCCCGGGCCACGCCGTTGAGCTGGGAGCCGTCGCGGAAGCGGAAGCTCACCGCGCCCGCCTCCTGCTCGCGCGCGCCTGCGATGAGGATGAACGGCACCTTCTGCTTGGCTGCGTTGCGGATCTTCTTGTTGAAGCGGTCCTCGGAGTAGTCCACCTCCATGCGCACGTCGTGCTCGCGCAGCTCGTCGCGCATGGCGTCGAGGTAGTCCTCCTGGTCCTCGTTCATCGGGATGCCCTCGACCTGTACCGGGGCGAGCCAGGCCGGGAACGCGCCGCCGTAGTGCTCGATGAGCAGGGCGAGGAAACGCTCGACGGAGCCGAACAGGGCGCGGTGGATCATCACCGGCTCCTTGCGCTGGCCGTCGCGGTCGATGTACTCGAGGTGGAAGCGGTGCGGCAGCTGGAAGTCGAGCTGGATGGTGGAGATCTGCCAGTTGCGTCCCAGCGCGTCGAGTGCCTCGACGGAGATCTTCGGGCCGTAGAACGCGGCGCCGCCCGGATCCTCACGGAACTGCAGGCCGGAGTCCTTGCCCACGCGGCGCAGGGTGCCCTCGGCCTCCTGCCACACGTCGAGATCGCCCACATACTTGTCGGGGTTGCGGGTTGAGATCTCAAGATAGAATTTCGACAGACCGAAGTCCTTGAGCACCTTCAGCACGAACTTGAGCAGCGACTCGAGCTCGCCCTTCATCTGCTCGCGGGTGCAGTAGATGTGGGAGTCATCCTGGGTCAGGCCGCGCAGACGGGTGAGGCCGTGCACCTCACCGGACTTCTCGTAGCGGTACACCGTGCCGAACTCGAACAGGCGCAGCGGCAGATCGCGGTACGAGCGCTGGCGGGACATATAGATGAGGTTGTGCATCGGGCAGTTCATGGGCTTCATGTAGTAGTCCTGGCCCTTGCGCTTGATGGTGCCGTCCGGGTTCTTCTCCTCGTCGAGGTGCATCGGCGGGTACATGTCATCCTTGTACCAGTGCAGATGGCCGGAGATCTCGTACAACTCGCCCTTGGTCAGATGCGGGGTCTGCACGAAGGAGTAGCCCGCGCGGCGGTGCATCTTGCGCGAGTAGTCCTCCATCACGTTGATGATCGTGCCGCCCTTCGGGTGGAACACCACCAGGCCCGGGCCGAGCTGCTCGGGGAAGCTGAACAGGTCGAGGTCACGGCCGAGCTTGCGGTGGTCACGCTTGGCGGCCTCCTCGAGCAGGTTCAAGTACTTGGCGAGGTCTTCCTTGCTCGCCCAGGCGGTGCCGTAGATGCGCTGCATGGACGGGTTCTTCTCGTCGCCGAGCCAGTAGGCCGCGGCGGTGCGCTGGAGCTTGAACGCCCCGATCAGACGCGTACTGGGAAGGTGCGGGCCGTGGCACAGGTCCTTCCAGGCCACGCTGCCGTCGGAGCGGACGTTGTCGTACATGGACAGCTCGCCGTTGTAATCCTTCTCCGAATCGGCACCCTCGGCGATCTCCTTCTCGGCACGATCGATGAGCTGGAGCTTGTACGGCTGGTCAGCCTCCTCCTTGCGCGCCTCGTCACGGCTGACGACACGGCGGCGGAAGCTCTGGCCTTCCTTGACGATCTGCTTCATGCGCTTCTCGATGCGCTTGAGATCCTCAGGGGTGAACGGCGTTTTGACGTCAAAATCGTAATAGAAACCGTCCTTGATGACCGGGCCGATGCCGAGCCTGGCATCGGGGAAGAGGTCCTGGACTGCCTGTGCCATGACGTGCGTCGCGGAATGGCGCATGATGGCGAGGCCCTTGTCGCTGCCGAGGGTGATGGGCTCGACGCTGTCGCCGTCTTTGAGCGGTGTGTACAGGTCACGGTCGATGCCGTTGAGGGTGACCGCGACCACCGAGTGGTCGTCGGCAAAGAGCTGGACGCCGGTCGTGGCCGGATCCACCTCCCTCTTCTCACCGTTGACAGTAATAGAGATGCGCTGGTCGGATTCAGCCATAATGGTGTCCTTTGCGTTGAGGCCTGCTATACAAGGTGCGGGCCATGGACCTGTTGCGCGTCCAAGACTAGGAAGGACCGCCGACCGTGCGCGGCCGGACACGGCAGACCGACAGGCCGGGTCACCGTCCGCACTGATACAAGACGCATGGCCGTCGATAGTCGTTTCCTCGCTCCATCCGATCAGGATAAAACAGACAAAAGAGAGACAGTGACCCCTGGGAAGGGATCACTGAGAAAAGGAAGGGAAGGAATGGTGGGCGATGCTGGAATCGAACCAGCGACCCCTTCGGTGTGAACGAAGTGCGCTAACCGCTGCGCTAATCGCCCATTCTCCACATATAAAAAAGCCAAAGCCTGTGCTTCGGTTTTCGTGGGCGACGCTGGGATCGAACCAGCGACCTCTTCCGTGTCAGGGAAGCGCGCTCCCTCTGCGCCAGCCGCCCAAAAGGCAAAACCTCGAGGTGGGTATGGGAGTCGAACCCGTCTATACGGCTTTGCAGGCCGCTGCCTAACCGCTTGGCTAACCCACCGTATGGTGTTGGGAAAACCCCCGAGCGGACAACGGGACTCGGACCCGCGCTCTCAACCTTGGCAAGGTTGCGCTTTACCAACTAAGCTATGTCCGCAAGCGACCGAGAACCGAACGGAACGTTCAGCTCCGGAGCACAAGAGATAACTATACAGCAGGGCGTGACAAACGCAAGAGTCAAAATCAGGACGCCGGGCACCTGCTTCAAGAACGCCGTTGTGACGGGCGACACGCCGAATCAGCACGTAGATCAGCCCACGGCGCAGATCCATCGCCATCGGCTCAAAGACGGCCCTGCCGTCGTTCCGGCCCATACCCTGTTGCATATGAGCATGAACAGAGCACAACGGCCGACCGTCCTGGTCGCCGCCTTCACCGGCTGGAACGATGCGGCGAGCGCGGCTTCCGACGCGGTCCGTCATCTTGTGGACGTCCTCCCCACCCTGCGGGTGACGTCCATCGATTCTGATGATTTTTATGATCTGCAGCTCACCCGCCCCACGCAGTGCACGGTGACCGGGCGCAAGAACATCGTCTGGCCGCAGACGGATTTCTATCAGGTGCGCGGCGAGGATCTGCCGGTGGACCTCGTGCTGGCGGTGGGCCCCGAGCCCTCCATGCATTGGAAGGATTTCTCCCGCTCGTTCCTGAGGATCGCGGAGGACCTGGAGGCCGACCGGCTGATCTTCCTCGCCTCGATGTTCGATGACGTGCCCTATACGCGGCCGATGCCGGTGAGCGTGGAGGCGGGCGACCCGGTGGATGTGGACGAGGATACATATACGGGGCCGATCGGCATCCCGAGCGTCATCAATCTTCTTGCCGGGCAGATGGGCTATTCGTCGGAGACGGTCTGGATCGGCGTGCCGCAGTATCTGGGGGACCTGTCGGCGAACCCACAGGCCTCGCTCGATCTGCTGGGCAAGGTCTCCGAGGAGACGCATGCCACGCTCCCGCTGTCGGACCTGCGCACGAAGGCACAGGATTGGCGTGCCGAGGCGGATATGCTCCTGCGTTACAACGAGTCGCTCGCCGGTTATGTCCATGAGCTGGAGAAGCAGTACGACAGCCGAGAGCGGAAAGATCTGGAGAAGGCCGTCTCCTCTGGCACGGACCATATCGCCCAGGAGGCCGAGGACTTCCTGCGCTCGTTCGACGACGCGCATCCAGCGCATCATACCGATGACCATCGTGCCGACGGCCATCGGGACGGTGGCGGGGACCACCCCGGGCAGGACGTCCGGCCGGGCGACGACAGTACCGCCCGGTAGACGATACTGATTTTGGGAGGCCGATCATGTCCATGTCCGTGCATCGCAAGACGCGTCCGTTCCCGCCGAATGGCTTCTTTCCCTGCGAGGCCGCGGGGCTGCGCTGGATGGGGGCGGCGACCGCCCAAGGCGGGCCGCGCGTCTGCAAGGTCATCGATGTGACCGAGGACCATCTCGACATCGAGAGGATCACCCCGGCCTCCCCCACGGCCGAGGCGGCGCACAAGTTCGGCTCCGAGCTCGCCAGGATGCACGACGCCGGCGCGCCCTCCTGGGGGGCGGCACCGGACGGCTACACGGGAGAGAGCTATTTCGGACCGCTGCAGGATCCCGTGCCCATGCCTACGGGCGCCTGGAAGGACGTCAGGGATTACTTCACCAACGCGCGTCTGCTGCCGATGGTGAGACTGGGCATGCGCCGCGGCGTGCTCGACGACATGGATCTGGACCAGGCGCAGAAAATCTGCGACCATCTGGACGCGCTGCTGGGCCCGGCCGCGGACGACACGCCCTCACGCGTGCACGGCGACCTGTGGAACGGCAACCTCATGTGGACCAAGGACCGGGGCGCCACGCAGGCGGTGCTCATCGACCCCGCGGCCCACGGCGGACACCGCGAGGAGGATCTGGCCATGCTCGATCTGTTCGGCGTGCCGTTCCAGGAAGAGATCCTCGCCGGTTACAACGAGGCCCACCCGCTCGCCGCGGGCTCTGAGGAGCGCTACACGCTCTGGCAGCTCTACCCCATCGCCGGGCACTGCGTATTCTTCGGCGGGGGCTACGTGGACGAGTTCCGCGCCATGTGCGCACGGCTCATCTCAAGCACGCGCTTCAACCTCTGAAGAATGCCCCCCCACGCGAACACGTCACGCGAACATGTCGCGCAGCTTGGAGAAGAAGCCCTTCTTGCGCTCGATAGGACGTGCCTGCTGCCTGAGCGCGCCCTGGTCGTCATAAGAGTCGGCGAAAGCCTTGAGCAGACTCTTCTGACGATGGTTGAGATTGGACGGCGTGCGCACCTGCAGATGGACGATGAGGTCGCCACGGCCGGTGTTCGAGGCGCCCGCCCCGCCGTTCTCGGCGGTGTTGAGATGGGTGACGCCCAGCCCGTCGATGCTGACAGTGTCTCCTTCCTGCGAGCCCTCCGGGATCTGGATGGTGCGGGGTCCGTCGAACGTGTCGATCTCGGCCTGATGACCCAGCGCCGCCCAGGTCATCGGCACGCGCAGCCAGCAGTGCAGGTCGTCGTCGGAGCGGGTGAAGTCCTTGTCCTGGGCGATGGTGACGTCCACGTAGAGGTCCCCGGCGGGGCCGGCCCCCTCGCCGACCGCGCCCTGCGAGGCGAGGCGGATACGCGTCTTGTCATGGATGCCGGCCGGGATGCGCACGCCCACGGTGCGGTCGGTGCGCACACGCCCCTCCCCGTGGCAGGTGGGGCACGGATTGGTGAACACGGTGCCGTGGCCGCCGCAGTTCTCGCACGGCTGTGTGGAGACCATCCGTCCCAGCAGCGTGGAGGAGACCTTCTGCTGGTAGCCGCTGCCGTGGCACACCGGGCACTGGACCGGCGCCGAGCCGTCCGCCGAGCCGGCACCTTTGCAGGTGGGACACACGCCGTACGTGTTGACGGTCACAGTGTGCGCGGCACCGAAAACAGCGTCCTTGAGGCTGATGGTGAGCTGGGTGAGCGCGTCCTGGCCGGGCTGCTGGCGGGGGACCGGGCCGCGTGAGGCGCCGCTGCCGAAACCGGTGTTGAAAAAGTCAGAGAAGATGTCGGAGAACCCACCGAAGTCCGAGGCGCCGAAACCGGCCTGCTGCGGGTGGTCGGGGTCCACGCCCGCGTCATACATCTGCTTCTTCTGCGGGTCGGAGAGCACGGAGTAGGCTCGGTTGACCTGTTCGAACTTGTCCTTGTACTGTTCCCCGGCGATATCAGGATGGTATTTGCGCGCCATCTTCCGGTAGGCCTTGCGGATCTCGTCGTCGGAGGCGTCGCGCGACACGCCGAGAATCTGGTAATAGTCTTCCTGCTGGTCTGCCACGGGTCATGCCTCCTGACGGCCGATGATGGTGGAAAGATAGTCTGCCACGGTCTTGACCGCGGCCATAGTCGAAGGATAGTCGATGTGGGTGGGGCCGATCGAGCCCACATAGGCGGACCCGCCGGTACCGTCTCCAGTCTGGCCGCCGGAGGATTCGGAGCCGTCCCGGACGGCGGAATCTGGGTCCTGCTTTTCCCCGTGTCCTTCCCCGGCCTTTGTCCCGGTTTTCGGGTCATCGCCTGCCGGACGGTCTTCTCCGGCCGGTTCTGCCGACAGTCCCCCGCCCACGGTGTCCCCATGGGCCGGGTCCGCCTCGGGCGAGGCCGTATAGGCGCTGGAGACCACCGAGGAATGCAGAAGCCCACGAAGATGCGTCTCCTCACCGATGGCCACGCCCACGCCGGTGCGGGTGCCGAGCCGGGAGACGGACGAGAGCAGGCGCATCATGACGACCTGCTCCTCGAGGGC
Organism: Aeriscardovia sp.; assembly: GCA_040773385.1. Taxonomy (GTDB): domain Bacteria; phylum Actinomycetota; class Actinomycetes; order Actinomycetales; family Bifidobacteriaceae; genus Aeriscardovia. Next base: position 27,056 of record JAXGWH010000007.1, read on the forward strand.
GTCGAGCAGGGAGGAGATCTCCTCGCGAGACACGCGTGTGCTCTTGGTCAGATGCGCGGTACCGGCCATATAGAGCGAGTCGGACCGGACCGAATCGTCCAGTCCTGTGAGCGCGGACGCCACCGCGCGGGCGAACCGCGAGACGCTGGTGCCGGGATCCTGCTGCGCGAGATCCCGGGCGATGCCCGAAAGACGGGAGACAGGACGGCCCTGCCCCGATTCGTTGATCCGCGCCGACAGGTCGGCGATATCCGTGAGGGAGGGGACGTCGGCGGTGATGATGGTGCGCTGCTCGACGCGCCCGGTGCTGGAGATGACGATGAGGAGGAAGACGGCCGCCGACAGCGGCACGATCTCGAAGCGGCGCAGCGTGGCGTGCGTGAACGAGGGCGAGCTGACCATGGCGATCTGTCCGGTGAGGCGGGCGAGCAAGCGCGCGGCCATGCGCAGCGTGTCCTCCATGCTCGGCTGGCCGTCGAGGAACTCGGAGATCGCGGCCCTCTGCGGGGCGGACAGCGGCATGACGGAGACCATGTGGTCCACAAGCAGCCGATAGGCGCGCACCGTGGGCACACGTCCGGCGGAGGTGTGCGGCTGCTCCAGATAACCGGCGTCCTCCAGCTCGGCCATATCGTTGCGGATGGTCGCGGGGCTGGCCTTGACGGGAAGCCTTTCCGCGACGGCCGAGGAGCCGACCGGCTCGCGTGTGGCGAGGTAGCGCTCGACGACCGCGCGCAGCACCTGCACCCGGCGCTCGCGCGGATCCCTCTTCGTCACAATTTCCTTCTTTCTGGTTACATCACGCCCTACCCAAAATTGGCACTCACCATTGTAGACTGCCAGTTCATCGCCGAGAGCGCACCCCATGGGGTCGTCACCTCCATCCCCTAAAATTTTCTGCGGTACAAAAGGTGGGAAACGGGGACGACGCATGTCCTCCGGACCGCCCGGCAACCGAAAGGGAATAAAACACAATGAGCGATTTCACTTGGTCCGAGCTCGACCAGCGCGCCGTCAACATGTCCAAGGCCCTCACCGCCGACGCGGTGGAGAACACCGGAAGCGGCCATCCTGGCTCCGCCATCTCGCTGGCACCCGTCGTCTACACGCTGTACCAGCGCTTCATCAAGCACGATCCGAACGACCCGCAGTGGGCCGGCCGCGACCGCTTCATCCTCTCCGGCGGCCACGTCTCCCTGGTCCAGTACGTCCAGCTCTACCTGTCCGGCTATGGCATCACCCTCGATGACTTCCGTCACTTCCGCTCCCTCGACGGCAAGCTGACCGGCCACCCTGAGTTCGGCCAGATCCCGGGCATCGAGATGACCACCGGCCCGCTCGGCCAGGGTCTCGCCTCCGGCATCGGCTTCGCCTACGGCGAGCGCTACCAGCGCGGCCTGCTCGACCCGGACGCCCCCGCCGGCACCTCGCCGTTCGACCATAAGATCTGGATCACCGCGGGCGAGGGCGACCTCGAGGAGGGCATCTCCTCCGAGGCCAGCTCGCTGGCGGGCATCGAGAAGCTCGGCAATGTGTTCGTCATCTTCGACGCCAACCATCTGCAGATCGAGGGCGACACCAAGGTCGCGCTCGATGAGGATGTTCTCAAGCGCTACGAGGCCTACGGCTGGTACACCGACGAGGTGAGCTTCATCCAGCCTGACGGCTCCTACAAGGAGGACGTCGCCGCCTTCGCCGACGCCGTCTCCAAGGCCGAGCAGGTCACCGACCGTCCGCACCTCATCAAGGTCGACACGCTCATGGCCTGGCCGACCCCGGGCAAGACCAACGACCCGTCCGCGCACGGCTCCAAGCTCGGCGCCGAGGCCGTCTCCGGTCTCAAGAAGGTCCTCGGCCTCGACCCGACCAAGTCGTTCATCGTCGACGAGGACGCGCTCGCCCATGCGCGCGAGGTCGCCCAGCGCGGCCAGGCCGCCCATGCCGAGTGGGACAAGAAGTACAACGCCTGGCGCGACGCCAACCCGGACAAGGCCGCCCTGTACGACCGCATCCATGCCGGCAAGCTGCCGGAGGGCTTCGACGAGGCGCTCGACAAGGCCGTCGCGGGCTTCAACGCCGGCGACAAGGTCGCCACGCGCAACGCCTCCGGCGCCGCCATCAACGCCATCGCCAAGGTCATGCCGGAGCTGTGGGGCGGTTCCGCCGATCTCGCCGGCTCCAACAAGACCACCATCAACGGCGCCGCGTCGTTCGACCCCGCCTCCGATGAGACGAAGCAGTGGCCGGATGCCAGCCCGTACGGCCGTGTGATCCACTTCGGCGTGCGCGAGTTCGCCATGGGCACCATCACCAACGGCATCCTGCTGGGCAGCGACACCCGTCCGTTCGGCGGCACGTTCTTCATCTTCTCCGACTACGAGCGTCCGGCAGTCCGTCTCGCCGCGCTCATGGACATCCCGAACCTGTTCGTGTGGACGCACGACTCCGTCGCCATCGGCGAGGACGGCCCGACCCACCAGCCGATCGAGCACCTCACCTCGATGCGCGCCATCCCGAACCTCGAGGTGGTCCGTCCGGCCGATGAGTTCGAGACCGTCGAGGCCTATCGCTGGTTCTTCGAGAAGAACAACTCGCACCCGACCGCGATGATCCTCACCCGCCAGGGCGTCCCGGCGCTCGCCGAGACCGCCGCCAAGGCGCGCGAGGGTGTGCGCCGCGGCGCCTACGTGCTCGTCGACACCGAGGGCGATCCGGACGTGATCCTCATGGGCTCCGGCTCCGAGGTCCATCTCGCCGTCGAGGCCGCCAAGTCGCTGGCCGAGCAGGGCATCAAGGCCCGCGTGGTCTCCGTTCCGTCGATGGAGTGGTTCGAGGAGCAGTCCGCGGATTATCGTGAGTCCGTGCTTCCCGCCTCCGTCAAGGCGCGTGTGTCCGTCGAGGCGGGTCTGGCCATGCCGTGGTACAAGTACCTCGGCGAGTACGGCAAGCCGGTCTCCATCGAGCGCTTCGGCCTGCAGGGCGACGGCGCGACCAACATGAAGGTCCTCGGCATCACCGCCGAGCACGTCGAGGATGCCGCCAAGGCGTCCATCGAGGCCGTCAAGGCCGCCCGCTGAGCCGTCCGGCACAGCCCGTCCAGAACACAATTGTCGGCCGCCACTGAGTTGTGTGGCGGCCACTAAAGGAGGAATTCATCACTATGGCAGAGAATGCTTACACTAAGAAGGTCACCGACAACGGCGTCTCCATCTGGCTTGATGATCTGGACCGCACCCGCATCACCTCGGGCAACCTCCAGGAGCTCATCGACAACTACAACGTCGTCGGTGTGACCACCAACCCGTCCATCTTCCAGAAGGCCCTCGCCCAGGTCGGCCCCTACGACGAGCAGCTCAAGGAGCTCGGCAAGATCGACGTCGACGACGCCGTTCGCGAGCTGACCACCACCGATGTGCGCAACGCCACCGACATCTTCCGTGACGTCGCCGAGAAGTCCAACTGGGTCAACGGCCGCGTGTCCATCGAGGTGGATCCGCGCCTCGCCCACAAGACCGCCGAGACCGAGGAGCAGGCCGAGCTTCTGTGGAAGAAGGTCGACCGTCCGAACGCGATGATCAAGATCCCGGCCACCCTCGAGGGTCTGCCGGCCATCACCGCCACGCTCGCCAAGGGTATCTCCGTCAATGTGACGCTCATCTTCTCGGTCGAGCGCTACCAGCAGGTCATCGACGCCTTCCTTGATGGCATGGAGCAGGCTGCGGCCAACGGCCATGACCTCTCCAAGATGGAGTCCGTCGCCTCGTTCTTCGTCTCCCGCGTCGACACCGCTGTGGACAAGCTCCTTGAGGCCAACGGCTCCGCCGGGGCCAAGGCGCTCGAGGGCAAGGCCGCCGTGGCCAACGCCCGCATCGCCTATGAGGTCTTCGAGAAGAACTTCAAGAACAACGCTCGCTGGGATGCCCTTGCCGCCAAGGGTGCCCATGTCCAGCGTCCGCTCTGGGCCTCCACCTCCACGAAGAACCCGAGCTACAGCCCGACCCTCTACGTCTCCAGCCTCATCGCCCCGGACGTCGTCAACACCATGCCGGAGAAGACCCTCAAGGCTCTCGCCGCCGGTGGTGAGGGTGAGCCTTCCATCGAGGGCACCTTCGAGGAGTCCCACAAGGTGATGAATGAGCTCGAGAAGCTCGGCATCCACATCAAGGATGTCACTGACCAGCTCGAGGCCGAGGGCGTCTCGAAGTTCATCGCTTCCTGGGATTCCGTCCTCTCCGATGTCCAGAAGGGCATCGACCGCGTCAACGCCTGAGACGCATCCCTTCGGGGATACAGTCGCGAAGGCGTGACGCCGTCAGTCTGGTCTGCCGTGACCCGATCAGCCGCCGAGAGGTGAATGATCGCTGAGGGCGACAACTGGCTGGCCGCTCATGCTGAAGGGGGATGTCCGGATTCGTTCCGGGCATCCCCCTTCGTCGTCTGTGCCGTCTTTCTATCGTTCTGGTGTTGTTTTCTCCACGTGATCCGTGTCTCTGCTTGAAGCGTTCTTTGTGCACTCTGTCTGCAGATCTTCACAGATCGGCAGGAAAACGGTGTGGCAGACCGATGACAACAAATCTCAGACGAGCTTGTAACCGCCGTCCGCGCATATGACCTCGCCGTCGATATACTCGGCGGCGTCCGAGGCGAGGAACGCGACGACCCCGGCGACCTCCTCGGGCTTACCAAACCGCCCCTTGCTGATGCGGCCCGTGATGGTCTTGTTCAGCTCGGGCGGGTTCTGGCGCGTCATATCCGTGTCCATCCAGCCCGGGCAGACGCAGTTGACGTTGACGACCGGCTGATAGGCCAGGGACATGGTCTTGGTGAGGTTGAGCAGCGCGGCCTTGGCGGCGTCGTATTCGGCTGACTCGGCATTGTAGGTCTTCATCACGCCGATGGTACCGATGTTGACGACCCGCCCGAAGCCACGCTCGACCATGGTGGGCGCGAGGAGTTTCGTCAACAGGAACGGCGCGTAGAGGTGGATGCACATCATCTTGCCAAAGTCGTCGATGGTTTTGTCCTTGACAGGTCCGTAGAGCACGTAGCCGGCGTTGTTGACCAGCATGTCGATATGGCCGAACACCGCCAGCGCCTGCTTGGCGAGGCGCTCGATGTCCTCGTTCTTGGTGAGGTCCGCCTGGATCACCTCGGCGCGGACGCCGTAACGTGCGCGGATCTCCTCGGCTGTCTCGTCCGCCTTGGCCTTGTTGCCGGCGTAATGGACGATGACGTCGTAGCCCTGCCCGGCGAAGGTGAGCGCCTCGGCCCGCCCCATGCCGCGTGAGGAGCCGGTGACAAGGACGGTGCGATGTGTGCCGTCCGGGTTGATTCCGTTCTGCGGCGCTGTCGCGGTCGGGTTTGTGTCTGTCTGTGGCTGGTTCATGATGTCTTCCTTCCCTGTGTCCCTTGTAAGCTGCCCAAGGATTTTCGGTGGATGATTCTATGAGGACGCTCAGTTCGTCAGGCCGAGGCTCTCGTTGAGGCCTTTGTCGGTTTCGACCAGATCGGCGAGGCAGGCGGCGATGGCCGCCCTATCCACCGACCACGTTTTCGGTTGTTCCCCTTCGCGGGTGAGACGGTAGGAGGAATCGTCCCCGTCGCGGATCATCGGGCAGCGCAGGAGCGTGTATGCCACGCCGCTGGTGGCGATGGCATCGGCGGCCTGTGTGTAGTCGGGCCGCGCCTTGGCGAGCTGGTTGAGCATCATGCCGTGGATCCCGCGGATCTCATGGTGGATGCCCCATGCCGGTGATCCAGAGGATCCTGCATACCCCCGGCTTTCTTCGCCTCGGTGGCCAGGATCCGTGCCATCGTGAGCACGTCGCCCTCGAGGGAGGCGATGACGACCTCCTGCCCCTCGACCGCACGCCGTACATCGGCAGGGTCGGTGGCATCCCCCTTGACGATGTGGAGTCTCTCGTATGTCGGGCGCCCGTTGTCGTCGACGATCCCCTGGTCAGCGAGTTTGTGCGGGCTGCGCACGAAAAGCGTCAGCTCGATGTCATCCAGTTTCATGAATCGACGGACGACGTACCGTCCGGTCTGACCTGTCGCCCCAAAGATTACCGCTTTCGTCGTCATCACCGCACCTCCGTCTGGATCATTGCGACAGACCCGGATCCCTGAATCACGATCCTCGTCTGTCCGTATCGACCAGTGATATGGTACGACCATCGGACTATCTGAAACAAGACTCATCACTATTTATTTCCAACGGGGAAACAGCACTCTTCCCACCGGAGGACGACACACAAAACAGCAGGGCTCCGGTCAGCGGAACTCTGACCTGCGGGACCCCGGTCACTCCCCTAAGATCGCCGTACGGAAGGCGGTCGACCCGCACGCGGACGGCAGCACGGGCATTGGTCACTCCCCTAAGATCGCCGCACGGAAGGCTGAGTTATAGGCCTCTATGCCTTTGAGGAGGTTCGCGCGCAGATTCGGCGGCAGGCTCCCCATTGCCGCCGTCTCCGCCTCATGGACGCGCGGGATGAGACCGTCGGCATACGCACGCCCCTCCGCGGTGAGATAGATCGCCTTGGCACGCCGGTCATCCGGTCGCTCCCTCAGCTCGACCAGACCTTTCTTGTACAGTGCCGTCACCACGGAGTTCACCGTCTGCTTGGGCAGGAAGCTCGCCTCGCGAATGTCCTTCTGGGTCAGCCCCTGCTGCCGGTCGATGAGCATGATGACGTAGAGCGTGGTGTAGGGCACGCCGACCGATCTTGCATAGGACTCGTAGACGCCGTCGAGGCTCTGCCACGCAGCGCAGAACGTGCGTGTCTGCTCCTCGAGCGTGGTCTGAGGTGCGGATGATGGTTCCGAGGATGCCGCTTTCGCAGGTGGCGGCGTCATGGATTCCGGTTTTACGGATGGCTTGGTAGGTATCTGCATCGTCTGTGTCACCTGTGTCATGTGTTCGATCGTATACCGTCTGATGACAGGACTTTCCCCGAACGACTATCACACCGTCACGCATCCGCTTTCACGCGCCCTCCCCCGCGGCACATCAGAAAACCGGCGATCACCGCGGCATTGACGAACGTCACCATGCAGATCGTGACGGTGATGACGGTGGTCGTCGGCCAGATCATCGTGACGCACAGACCAAGGAGCGTCACCGCGGCGAAGACCACACGCACGGCCGGCGTGACACGGAACCGGTCCCTGTTGTACCGATCCGCAAACGCGAGACCGATGTAGAACAGCGCGAGGCCTGCGAAGAACAGCCAGGCCACGAAGCGCCGGTCAAGGCCGCCCTCCCCCAGCAGCTCGATGGCGCCGGTCATGAGGCTCAGGCCGAAGAGGATAAAGTAGTGCAGGTAGATGAGGAGGTTGCCGGTCTCACCGGTGCGGTGGCCGTCGATGAGGTGGTCGAACTCGACGATGTAGGTGAAGAAGAGCGCGGCGACGGTGAGGAAGATGAGGACGGACCCGAAGCCGAACGTGGTGCGGGTGAAGTAGCCGGCGATGCCGACGATCGTCTCGCCGAACATGACGATGGTCAGGGCGGTGAGACGCTCGAGCAGGTGGGGGAAGATGATCGGGTGCCTGCGGGTGTAACGGCCGGTAAACGCGGGGGCGATCCAGCTGACAAGGATGCCGAGCAGCGCGATGACAAGGCCCGCCGTGTTGCCCATCGCTTCCCCGACGATCAGGGCGAGCGTGCGGAAGCCGAGAATGGCGGCGAAGACGGTGGTGATCCTCTTATCCGCGGCGGCCGTGGACCGGTGGTGCGCCAGAAGGTATTGCAGGCAGAGGGTGAGCGAGAGCAGTCCGGCGGCGATGAAGAATGTGGTCAGGTGCTGGTCGAACCCGGCCCTAAAGGCGTTGGACATGTAGAGAACGATCGCCATATCGGCGAAGGAGAAGAACATATCCGTCCAGGAGCCGCGCCCGTAACGATTCGTGAACACCATCTGGACCATCCAGGAGTTCACGAAGACGACGATGACAAGCACGAACACCGCGATGGCGAGTGGATCGATGGTCCCGTTGTGCGTCTGCCGCAGCAGGGCTGTCGCCCGGGAGATCATATAGACGTAAACAAGGTCGTAGAACAGCTCAATCAGCGAGACGCGCTTCTCGTCCGGGACGGGGACGGGCGCGGGCTCAGGCACAGAGGCAGCGGCAGACGATGCTTCGGCAGATCCCGACTGCCTGGTTCCTGACTGCCCGGTTTCCGACTACTGGGATCCGTTTGTGTGCGTTATACCGGTTGTGCCGGTTGTGTCAGTTTCTGCGTGTCCTATCCCGGAATCCGTCATCCTGATCTTCCCTTCTCCCCTGTCGTTCATTTCTCCTTTTAGGATGCCACGGACTGTTCCGCTTCCTTTCTTCTGGCAGAACCAAGAAGGGCGATGCCGGCCGGCAGGGTAAGCAGGCCGCCGATGGCGAACACCCACCGCACATCGATCACGTCGGCAAGCGGGCCGAACACGAGACTGCCGAGCGGCGTGCCGAGCGAGGAGAACGTGGTCAGAAGCCCGAACACGCGTCCGCGCATCGCGGCATCGCTCTCCTCCTGCAGGAGCGTGTAGATGGGCGAGCTGGCGAACGCGGTGACCACGCCGACAAAGAAGTCGATGAGGAGATAGGCGACGAGGCTCGGCGCCGCGCCGAGGAGGATGGTGCCGGCGCCCATGCCGAGCACCGCGAGGGCGAGCAGGAGCCACTGGGACACGTGCAGTCTGTTGCCTCTCCAGGACAGATACAGGCCACCGACGAGCATGCCGACGCTGAACGCGGTCTGGTCGGCGGCGAGCTTGGCGGAGGCGGAGGTCAGCCGCAGCGGGCCGAGCACGAGCGTGGCGTTCTTCCACACGCGGTTGACGAGCAGGAGGGTGAGGTTCATTACGGCGGTGTCGGCGAAGCAGATCACGAGCGAGGCGACAAAGCAGCAGGCGCACGCGCGGGTGGTGCCACGCGTAGGAGAATCCCTCTTGCAGGTCGTCCGCGATGCTCTTCAGACCGGATGCCTTGTCGTTTTCTTCGCCATCATTGTTCTTGACATTCTTGACGGCATTTTCCGTATCCGCCCGGTCCGTCTCTTCTTCCCTCCGAGGCACGCGGATGAACGCGACGCAGCCCACACCGATCACGGCTGTGGCCACATCGATGAGCAGGATCGAGGAGAGCGGCATCACCGCGAGCAACGCGGCCGACACGGCGGGCATCGCGAGCATGTTGACGGACTCCATCGTGGAGTTGATCGAGTTGACCCGCAGCAGGCCCTCCTCCGGCACGACGTCGGGGATGAATGCCTGGACGACGGGCGTCTGCACACCCGATCCGAGCGAACGCAGCACGAGGACGAGGAGGATCGCCCACTGGGAGACTGTCCCGGAGGCGAACCCGGCCGCCAGGGCGAGGGTGACGACGGCGATGAACACGTCCGGGGCGATGACGAGCGCCTTGCGTCCGTGCCGGTCGGCCCACAGTCCGACGACCGGCGAGATGAGCGCGGCCGGCAGCGTGCTCGCCACGAGCGTCACGGTGGTGGTGAGGCCGGAATTGGTCTGCATGACGATCCACCAGCTGATCGCATATTGGACGATGGTGGAACCGAGCAGCGAGAACGTCTGTCCGACGACGAGCAGCGCGGCGGCCGTTCGCCATGATTATTGATTGACGTGTGCCTTCTGAGGGGCAGATCTCATACATCTCCAAGACGGGAGGATATCGACTCTCACAGGTTATCGCACAGGTGACGTGCCACAAGAACTTTCGTTCTAGCAAATACCTTCCACGCGTTCAACATCGGCGGTCATCGAAATAGCCGCGCCTCCCTCACTCACCATCGTCTCAACAGCCGTCCTTCAAATTACTGTCGTTTGAAAGCTGTTGTCGGTAAGCCGTCCTCCGAGTCATCGCTGTCTACTGGAACATTCCCGGACAGCCGGACCACTGATCATTCTGGGTCCTTGGATATTTACCTCCGCAGGTGATTTACTTCTGCAGGTGATTTACTTCTGCAGGTGGTTTCGATCGACGTTCCACTGTTCCAGCCAATTGATCACTGCGGGATCATCGCTCTGATACCACTCTGACAGCAATCGGTTGAACGTCCGCACCCCGTCCGGGACGAGCGGGACAGAGAGAAGAGCAGTCCTGTGGTTCTTCAGCAGCAGACCGTTGGCCGCAAGGAGCGCCGTCCTTTTGTTCCCGTCCCCGAACGGTTGGGCTTTGGCGAGGTGAGCGAACACATACGAGGCCTGCCTCAGGCCATCACCAGTACGGTCACCGTTTTCTGACATGCCGGAAAGAAGACGGCCTAATTGCTCTGTCCTAGGGACGGGAGGCACATAAACCGACCCATCCTCCAGCGTGACGACGATGTTCTCATGCTTTCGCAGGACGCCGGGCTCGATGGCGGCAGACCGGCCCATCTCATGGTTGATGCCGCAGACATAGGCGAGATCAAACAGATCACGGGCATAGTCGTACCGCATCACAAAATGCGCGGCGTCACGCAGATCGGACAAAAGCTCGAAATCGTCACGCGAACCGAGGACATCCGGATCGTCCGTCGTAAGGAACCGTTTTGTCTGGCCGAACGATGCCGACAGGCCGTCGAATGTTCTGCCCATTCTCCAGAGCAGTTCATACCAACCAATAGAAAAACGCCTGATCCGCTGTGCCACTCATCGTGATGGATTGATTCTTTCCTGGCATCGGTTCAAAATCTGATTCAGACCGTCATACACACCGTTCTGCCTGATGGCGGAGACATCATGACAGAGACAAAAAGACCGCCGGCATAAAGCCGACGGCCCCGGAAGATCTGTGATCGATCCTGAGCAAATGTTGTCACGCCTGCCCTGGACCGGCCAAAGCACATCAGATGATGTTGAACTTGCTCAGCAGCCCGAGCGCGATGATGACCGCGACCCAGATGAGCGCGACGATCACCGTCAGACGGTTGAGGTTGCGCTCCGCGACGCCGGAAGTGCCGGCAGAGGCGCCGATGCCGCTGCCGAACATGTCGGACAGGCCGCCGCCCTTGCCCTTGTGCATGAGGATGAGCATGGTCAGCAGGATGCTCGCCAGAACGACGATGATTTCAAGAACGACTTTGAGCCACAGCATGCCCAAACCCCCTTATGCACGATTAACTCGTATGAGTTTACTTGCCGGTCTGCCCATAAAACAACGCTTCATTGATCAGATGGTGGGATGGCTGTCCGAGCGATTCATCACACTCATCCGATGCCAGATCGTTTTGCCTGATGGACGGTCAAAGAGACAGCAACTGACTGCTATTCGATCACATACTCACAGATCGAAGCGGTCACTCATCTTCTTGACCTGGTCCTGCACGTTCCTCACCTGCGTGCGCACGCGGGTCTGCAGACCGGAAGGCTGGGAACCGTCGGCATCTTGTCCGGCATCGTTATCGGATGGGGCACCTGTGTCCGGATCCGCGCCCGTGCCGTCGCCGTTGCTGCGATTGCCACGCTTTTTCTGTTCCTCCTCCGCCTTGCGACGACGGCGCGAGACAAGCGCGGCGATGCGGCAGATCTGCGAGAACTGCTCCGGGTCGAGCGAGGCGCCACCCACGAGCAGACCGTCGACATCGGGCTGGTCGAGCAGGCTGAGCGCGTTGGACGGGTTGGCCGAACCGCCGTAGAGGATGCGGACCTTGTCGGCCACATCCTGCGAATACTGGCGGGCGAGACTCGTGCGGATGGCGAGGGCGGCGTCCTGAGCGTCCTGCGGCGTGGCGGAATTGCCCTTTCCGATGGCCCACACCGGCTCATAGGCGATGAGCATGTTGGCCACGTCCTCGTCGGAGAGGTCGCGGGTGACGTCGTGGACCTGGCCGACCGCATAGTCGAGCTCGATGCCCTGGCGGCGCTCCTCGCTCGACTCCCCCACACACAGGATGGGGTGCATGCCTGCGGCGAGCACGGCGCGCACCTTGTCGACGAGGTTGGCGTCGTCCTCGGGATGGTAGCGGCGGCGCTCGGAATGGCCGACGATCACGTACGAGCAGCCGAGCTTGACGAGCATCTCGGCGGAGATATCGCCGGTGAACGCGCCTTCGGAGATCTCCGAGACGTTCTGGGCACCGAGGGCGAGGCGCAGCCGCTCCGACTCGATGAGCACCTGGGCGCTGCGCAGATCCGTGTACGGCGGGATGATGGCGATCTCGGCGGCGTCGAAGTCATAGTGGGCGTCACGCAGCAGCCACGCGAACTTCTGGAGGAAGTAGGTGGCCTGGAGATGATCGAGGTTCATCTTCCAATTGCCGGCAATCAACGGGGTTCGAACGACCACGACTCACCTTTCACCGCAAACAACAGACAAAGAGGCGGACGGACGCGTGGTCCGCCCGCCTCTGACGTCATGAGGGACGATCGGTCACCCGGTCACAATCAGGCGACCGGCATCATCGACCATCCCGCTCAGGCCATACCCTGAAGCCTCACTCCAGGACGGCCAGGCCCGGCAGCTCCTTGCCCTCGAGGAACTGCAGCGAGGCGCCGCCGCCGGTGGAGATGTGCGAGAACTGGTCGTCCTTGAAGCCGAGGTTGCGCACGGCGGAGGCGGAATCACCGCCGCCGACGATGGTGAACGCACCGTTCTGCGCGGTGGCGTCGACCAGACCCTGGGCCACGGCCTTGGTGCCCGCGGCGAAGTGCGGGAACTCGAACACGCCCATCGGGCCGTTCCATACGACCGTCTTGGAATCGACGATCTTGTCGTGGAAGAGCTTCTGGGACTTCGGGCCGATATCGAGGCCCATCTTGTCGGCGGGGATCTTGTCGGCGTCGACGGTGACGGCCGGAGAGTCGGCGGCGAACTTGTCGGCGGCCACGATGTCGACCGGCAGGACCAGCTCGACGTTGTTCTTCTTCGCGGTCTCGATGTAGCCCTTGACGGTGTCGATCATGTCCTCCTCGAGGAGGGAATGGCCGACCTCGTAGCCCTGCGCCTTGAGGAAGGTGAAGACCATGCCGCCGCCGATGACAAGGCGGTTCGCCTTGTCGAGCAGGTTCTCGATGACGCCGAGCTTGTCGGAGACCTTGGAGCCGCCGAGCACGACGGTGAACGGGCGATCCGGGTTCTCGGTGGCGCGCGAGAGGTTGCGCACCTCCTTCTCGATGAGCAGGCCGGCCGCGGACGGCAGGTCCTTGGCCACGTCGTAGTCGGAGCCCTGTGCGCGGTGGACCACGCCGAAGCCGTCGGAGACGAACACGTCGGCGAGCGCGGCGAGCTTCTTGGCATACGGCGCGCGCACGGCGGGATCCTTGCTGGTCTCCTCCGGGTTGAAGCGCACGTTCTCGAGCAGGACGACCTCGCCCGGCTTCATCGCGTCGGTCTTGGCCTTGGCATCCTCACCGCAGGTGTCGTGCGCGAGGGTGACGTTCACGCCGAGCAGCTCACCGAGGCGCTTGGCGACGGGTGCGAGGCTGAGCTCGGGGACGACCTTGCCCTTCGGGCGGCCGAGATGGGCCATGACGATGACCTTCGCGTTGTCCTTGAGCAGCTCCTTGAGGGTCGGGAGCGCGGCGCGGATGCGGCCGTCGTCGGTGATGGTGGTGCCATCAAGCGGAACGTTGAAATCGCAACGGACAAGAACCTTCTTGCCGCTCAGATCACCGAGATCTTTCAGTGTCTTCATGTGGATTCCTTCATCCTTTCATCGCGGCCGCGGACAGGCCGGTGCCGTGGAGGTAGGCGGAAAATCTTCCGTCTCCGATGATAGCAGCGGGGGTCGGTCGGTCCCGGGGCGATGCCACCGGTCCTGCCTGTCCCGTCCGTGTGCCTTATCGGTGTGATCCGTCCGTGTATCAGTCCGTCCGTGTATCAGTCCGTCCGCGCGGATTCCTGCTCACGCCGGCGGCTGACCCTGTCGGCCAGCTGGAAGAGACGACGGATGCGCCCGGCGATCGCGTCCTTGCTGATCGGCGGGTCGGAATAGCGTCCCAGCTCCTCAAGGCTCGCGGAGGCATACTGCAGGCGCAGCTCGCCGGCCTTGCGCAGCGGCTCGGGGACCTCTTCACCGAGGATGTCGAAGGCCCTCTGCACCTTCTCCCGGGCGGCCACGGCCGCCTTGACCGAGCGACGCATGTTCGCGTCGTCGAAATTGGCCAGCCGGTTCGCCTTCCCACGCCCTTCACCGTCGAGACGCCGGTCACCCCATTCACGGGCGGCCTGGGGCGCGCCGATCTGACGCAGCAGATGCTCGATGTCGGCAGGATTGTGGAGGCTGACGCGGTAGACGGAACGGACCTGGCGTATCCGGGATTCCAGACCGAGCCTGTGGAGCACGTGCAGCAGGTCCTCCGCGCTCTCCTGTCCCGGGCAGACGAATTCGAGCACGCTGGCGCGCTCAGGATCGGAGAGGATGCCGGAGGAGAGGAACGCGCCGCGCACGACGCCCTCCAGCTCAGAGCGGTCGGCGGAGGCGATATCGACGGGCAGTCCGCGCACAGGCATAGGGACGGGTTTTGCCTTGCCGGCCACGCTCACCAGCTGGATGAGATGCGTCTGGAGGGCGAGCACGCCGCCCTGGCTGATGACGCGCACGGAGTAGCGGGGGTGTGCGAGTGCGGCGTCCTGTTTGACGACCTTGATCATTTCGGCACGGTGACGGTAGTGGCCGGTGATGGTCTGCTGCAGCCACGCTGCCGCATCGAGGGACTCAAACTGGGCCTCGACCACGATATGCCGGCGAACAATGTGCAGACCGCCGCCGAAGCGGATCATCGTGGCCGCCTGGGCCTCCTGGGACCCTGCGTCGATCTCCGCATCCGCGAGCTCTTTGTGGACCTGCTGAAGGGTCACGCCTCCGACCTCCCACTGTCAGAATCCGCGGAGAGAACGTGACGGGCACCACCCTGGACGGGCACGGGCCCGCGGCGCACATCCCCTCTCCCGAACACAATTTCCTTACAACAAGTACCCGTTGGGACGGACGAAACATCATGTCCGGCACGGTGTCAGGTCAGGGGCAGGACGGGTCGGTTCACAGACCGGTGTCCTCGTACACCTCGTCGATCGCATCCTTGAGGGCGGCGGCGAGCCGGACGCGGTCGTGCGTCTGGGGATGGCCGTAGACGGACAGACGCCGAAGCAGCAGGACGGTGGAGGGGCCGGGGTCGAGCTCGTCGTCGAGCCGTTCCGGGCCGGCGATCACCGCATCGAGAGGGACCCCCAGACTCTGGTGGAACACGTCGAACTGCTGCTGCAGGCGCATACCGCGCGTCTCCGCGTCGGGTACGAGGTCCATGAGCAGGATCTTTTTGGCGGGCGATCGGCGGATTGCCCGGCGGATCTCCGGCACCTTCAGATGCACGAGCAGGGAGGTGAACCACGATCCCGGGCCCATCGTGATGACATCGGCACGGGCGATGGCCTCAAGTGCCTCGTGGAACACAGGCGGGTCGGCGGGGCTGATGGAGAAATCCTCGATCCGGCCGGTGCAGTGGGCGATACCCCGCTGGCTGGTGACGGTGGAAACTGTGCCGTCGTCGGCGCGGACGCGGGCGGACAGGTCGAGCGGGACGGCCGCACCGGGGATGACGGTGCCGTCGATGCCGAGCAGGCGCTGGACGAAACGGATGGCGGCGAGCACGTCGCCGTGGTTGCGCTGCCACTGCGCGGTGAGGATGAGATTGCCGAGGGAATGGCCGTCGAGCTCGCCCTCGGAACGGAAACGGTGCTGCAGCAGGCCGACCACCCCGCGACGGCGCGCAGTTTCCGAGGCGAGCGCCGAGAGCGCCATGCGGATGTCACCGGGCGGCAGCAGGCCGGGGAACTCTTGGCGCAACCGGCCGGAGGAGCCGCCGTCGTCACCGACGCAGACGATGGCGGTCACGTCGTTGGTGATGAGCCGCATGGCCTCGAGTGTGGCGTGCAGGCCGTGCCCGCCGCCGAGGCACACGGCCCGCAGCTCGCGGTTCGCCGGGGCGGAGGCCGTCATACGCGCAGTGCCGCCCATCACTCGGCCCTCCCGTTCTTGCGCACATCCTCCGCCCCTGCGGCCGCCTCCTGGGTGACGGGCAGACGGCCCGCCTCCTCCTCGCGGTCGGAGACGGTCACGTTGAGGCCGTGCCGCCGCAGCCGGTCGGCGAGCGCGCCGGCCATGACGATGGAGCGGTGCTGGCCGCCCGTGCAGCCGATGGCGATGGTGACGAAATGCTTGTCCTCGCGCGAGTAGCCGTCGATGGCGGTCATGAGCGCGTCGGAATAATCGTCGAGAAATCGCTTTGCGCCATGGGAGGCGAGCACGTAGTCGCGCACGGGGGCGTCGTGGCCGGTCAGATGGCGCATTCTGGGCACCCAGTAGGGGTTGGGAAGAAAACGCACGTCCGCCACGAAGTCCGCGTCGGTGGGCAGGCCGTATTTGAAACCGAAACTGAAGATGTGCACGGAGACGGTTGTCGGCCCTTTGCCCACGAGCGACTCATACAGACGGGTGGAGAGCTGGTGGATGGTCATGTCGGACGTGTCGATGACGATGTCGGCGTGTGCCTTGAGGCCGCGCAGCAGCTCGCGCTCCTCGGTGATCCCGTCGAGCAGCGTGCCCCCGTGCTGGAGCGGGTGGGGGCGACGGACCATCTCGTAGCGCCGTACGAGCACCTGGTCGGAGCAGTCGAGGAAGAGGATGCGGGTGCGCACGCCGAGCCCGCGCAGATGGTCGAGCACGTGCGAAAGGCCGCGGAAGTACTTCTTGCTGCGCACGTCGATGACCGCGCAGAGCTTGCGGATGGCCGAGTCGGAGCTCGTCATCATATCGACGAGCGGGATGAGCATGTTGGGCGGCAGGTTGTCGACCACGTACCAGCCCATGTCTTCGAGAGAGTCGGCGGCGTGCGTGCGGCCCGCGCCGGACATGCCGGTGACGAGCAGCACCTCGAACCCATCGGCGGAGATGGTCGTCGGGTTGCCGTCCTCGCTCAGATCCACGTCCGTCATGCCGCGCTCCTTCCAGAGCTGTTCGCCCGATCCTGTTCCCCTGTGTCCGTCACCGGGGTACCGTCACCTGTTTTATCATCCGCGGCGTGCAGTGCGTCGTAGATCTGCCGCGCCTTCTTCGGCCCGATGCCTTTGACCTGCTCGATCTGGTCGACGCCTGCCTCGCGGATCTTCCTCATGGAGCCGAAATGGGCGCGCAGACGCCTCGCATAGGCCGGCCCGACGCCGGGCACCGCGTCGAGGGCGGAAGAGATCTGCCCCTTGCGCCGGCGCGTGCGATGGTAGGTGATGGCGAAACGGTGCGACTCGTCGCGCACCCGCTGCAGCAGGTACATGCCCTGCGACTGGCGGTCGAGGATGAGCGGGTAGTCCTCCCCCGGCAGCCACACCTCCTCGAGCCGCTTGGCGAGCCCGCATACCGCCACATCATGCACGCCGCAGTCGTCGAGCGCCTTCTCGACGGCCCTGACCTGGCCGGCGCCGCCGTCGACGACGATGAGGTTGGGTTTATAGGCGAAGTGGTGGGTGTTCGTGTCCTGCTGGATGATCTCGTCGGTACGGTCGGCGCCTTCCGAGCCGGAGACGACGGTGACGACCTTCTTCTGCCCCTGGCCGGCCCTGCCACCGGTGACGGCATCCTCGGCACGCTCGATCCGGCGCTCCGCCTCGATGGAGTCGCCCGAGTCGCCGGCGATGTTGCCATGGCGGAAACGGCGGGTCATCGTCTGGTAGAGCGCGGAGAGGTCGTCGAGCGAGGTGTCACGGCCGGTGCCGCCCTTGATGGAAAAGCGCCGGTATTCCGATCGGCGGGCCATCCCGTCCTCGAACACGACCATCGAGGCGACCTGATAGCCTCCGCCCGCCGCATTGGACACATCGTAGCCCTCGATGCGCAGCGGAGCCTCGGGCAGGCCGAGCTGCTCCTTGATGTCGTTCATCGCCTCCTGCCGGGCGGCCAGGCTCGACGTGCGCCGTGCCTTCGACTGCGCGAGGGCGAGGCGGGCGTTCTTGTCGGCGCGGTCCATGAGGTTCTTCTTGTCACCCCTCTGCGCGGTGCGGATGGTGACCTTCGAGCCGCGAAGCCCGGTCAGCCATGCCTCGAGCCGGGCCCTGTCATCGGGCAGGACGGGGACGATGATCTCCGGTGGCACGGGCGCCGAATCGGAGAACAGGTCGACACGGCCGGTGACGGCCTCGCGCTCGTGGCGGCGGCGTGTGGAGGCCGCCCGGCTCTCCTGCGTGGTGGCGCCGAGGTCCTCGGCCCCGGAGACCGCGTCGCGCTGCGTGCTGATGTCCAGCGCGGGCCGGGTGCTTCTCACCGGGGTCATCGACACCGTCCCGGCCGCCGATCCTCCGCCGGCCACCGGTGCCACGGACGTCCCGCCCGCCGGTGCCACGGACGTTCCTGAGGTGCCGTCCGTCGGGGTCTCCGCCTGCTCCTGCCGTGCCGCCTGCTCGTCCACCTGCCCCTCGCGCCGAGAGTCGTCCTCGATCTGCGAGTACACCTGGCTGATCATGTCGGACATGAGCGCCGCGTCGGAGACGTCCTCCACCTTCTCCACGCTCCAGTTGCGCTCGCCGCGGATGGTGCCCGAACGCACGAAGAACGCGTGGACGCTCGCCTCCAGCTCGTCGCCCGCGTAGCCGAACACGTCGGCGTCGACGTTGTCGGAGAAGACGACACCGTTCTCCTGGATGACCCCGTTCATGGCGGTGATCTGGTCGCGCAGCCGGGCGGCCTTCTCGAAGTCGAGCTGTTCGGCGGCCTCGCCCATCTGCCGGCGCAGGCCGGAGATATAGCGCTCCCCCACGCGCCCGGTGAGCACGGCGGTGAGCTTCTTCATCATGTCCCGGTGCTCGGCGGGGCTGACCGCCCCCACGCACGGCGCGCTGCACTTGCCGATCGAGTAGAGCAGGCAGGGCCTGCCCTCCTTGCGGGCGCGGGCGAACCGGTTGGGCGTGCACGTGCGCACGGGAAAGGTCTTGAGCAGGGAATCGAGCGAGCGGCGCAGGTCGTAGGCGCGTGTGTACGGGCCGAAATACCGTGTCTTCTGCGTGCGCTGGGAGCGTGTGATCCAGATGCGCGGGATCTCCTCACCGAACGAGACGGCCAGATACGGGTACGTCTTGTCGTCACGGAACACGACGTTGAAGCGCGGGTCGAACTCCTTGATCCACGTGTATTCGAGGGTGAGCGCCTCCATCTCGGTGCCGACGACGGTCCACTCGAGCGAACGGCCGGTAAGGACCATCGCCTGCGTCTTGGGCTGCAGCTGGGACAGCGGCTGGAAATAGTAGGTGAGCCGCTGTCGCAGGTTCTTCGCCTTGCCGACGTAGATCACACGGCCGGCGCCGTCACGCCACTTGTAGACGCCGGGATAGGTGGGGATATCGCCGGTGGCGGGGCGGAAGGCGTCGCGCGAGTCGCCCAGCAGCGGCTCGCCGTTGCGGTTCTTGCCCGGTTTGGCGGGATCCTCATAGGGGGCGATGACACGCTTCCGCCCGGTCTTCGGATCTGTGACGGTGCGGGCCGTGGCGCTGATACCGTGCACGGCGAGATCCTTGGTGGTCGAGCCGGCGCCGACGGTGACGCCGGTGTGGTGGCCAGTCAGCGGCGCGGGCGTCTCGTCGTGCGAGGTCATTCCCGCCGCCGCGCCGCCCTGGCGCAGCAGCTCGCGGGCTGTTTTCCGCCAGACATCGTCCGAATGCTTCTCCACGAACCCGTTCGTCATCTCCGCCTCCTCTCCGTCACATCACTTTCGTCTCATCATCGGTCCCGACGTCACCGCTTCCGAGCGTAATGATTCCGGCATCACCGGTTCAAACGACGGTCTCCAGAACCCCTGCTGATGACGGACCGATGCTGATCCCATCTGACCAGCCGGCCCCTGAGCCATACTGTCCGGACTGACACCGACTCCGTTCACTCCAGGTGCATGCGCCGCGCCTGGGAACGCACCTTGTCCGGGTCGAGCATCGGTTTCAGATACTTCCCGGTCCATGATTCTTTGACGTTGGCCACCTTCTCGGGCGTTCCCTCGGTGACGACCGTGCCGCCGCCGTCACCGCCCTCGGGACCGAGGTCGATGATCCAGTCGGCGGACTTGATGACGTCGAGGTTGTGCTCGATGACGATGACCGTGTTGCCCTTGTCGACGAGCCCCTGCAGGACGAGCAGGAGCTTGCGGATGTCCTCGAAGTGCAGACCGGTGGTCGGCTCGTCGAGGATATAGACCGTGTCGCCGTTGGAGCGGCGCTGCAGCTCCGTGGCGAGCTTGACGCGCTGAGACTCGCCGCCTGAGAGCGTGGGGGCGGGCTGGCCGAGGCGGATGTAGCCCAGACCCACGTCGACGAGCGTGTTGAGATAGCGGGCGATGGACGGGTAGGCGGAGAAGAATTTGGCCGCCTCGCTGATGGGCATGTCGAGCACCTGGGCCACGTTTTTGCCGTTGTAGGTGACCTCGAGCGTCTCGCGGTTGTAGCGCGTGCCGTTGCACGCCTCGCATTTGACGTACACGTCGGGCAGGAAGTTCATCTCGATCTTGATGGTGCCGTCGCCGTGGCACGTCTCGCAGCGCCCGCCCTTGACGTTGAACGAGAAGCGCCCGGACGTGTAGCCGCGCACCTGCGCCTCGGGCGTCTTGGCGAACAGCTCGCGGATCTTGTCCCAGACTCCCGTGTAGGTGGCGGGGTTGGAGCGCGGCGTGCGCCCGATGGGCGACTGGTCCACGTGGATGACCTTTTTGAGAGCGCCCATGCCCTCGATGCGCGTGTGCTTGCCCGGCACGATGCGCGCGCCGTTGAGATGGTCGGCGAGGCTGGGATAGAGGATCTCGTCGATGAGCGTGGACTTGCCCGAGCCGGACACACCGGTGATGCAGGTGAACACGCCCAGCGGGATCCTGACGTTGATGTTCTTGAGGTTGTTCTGGCGGGCCCCGACGATACGCAGCTCCTTGGTGCGGTCGACAGGACGGCGCTTCGCCGGTACCTCGATGGTGCGCCGGCCGGTCAGATAGTCGCCGGTGACAGACAGCGAGGCGCGGCCGATGCCCTTGGGCCTGCCGGAGTAGACGATCCGCCCGCCGTTCTCGCCGGCGCCCGGGCCGACGTCGACGAGCCAGTCGGCCTTCTCCATGGTCTCCTGGTCGTGCTCGACCACGATGAGCGTGTTGCCCAGGTCGCGCAGGCGCTGCAGGGTGCCGATCATGCGGTCGTTGTCACGCTGGTGCAGGCCGATGGACGGCTCGTCGAGCACATACATGACGCCCACGAGGCCCGAGCCGATCTGTGTGGCCAGACGGATGCGCTGTGCCTCGCCGCCCGAGAGTGTGGCCGCGGCGCGCGAGAGGGTGAGGTAGTCGAGGCCCACGTCGTGCAGGAACTTGAGCCGGGCGCGGATCTCCTTGAGCACCTCGGCGGCGATCTTAGCCTGGGTGGCGGTGAGGGTGAGATGCCGCGCCCACTCGTACTCGTCGTCCACGGACATGTCGCACACGTCGGCGATGGACTTGCCGCCCACGAGCACGCTGAGCACCTCTGGCTTGAGGCGCTTGCCCCCGCAGGTGGGGCACGGTACCTGGCGCATATACGACTCGTACCATTCGCGCATGGCGTCGGACTCGGTCTCGGAGCGGCGGCGCATGAGCGTGTGCACCACGCCCTCGAAGCCGGTGGAGTACTCGCGCACCCGCCCCCAGCGGTTGCGGTACTTGACCTCCACCTTGAAGTCATGGCCGTAGAGCACGTCGTGGCGCACCTTGGCCGGCAGTTTCTCAAACGGGGTGTCGAGCGAGAAGCCCTCCTCCTTGGCGAGCCCCTCGAGCAGATGGCCGTAGTACTCGGCCTGCGTCTTGGTGGTGTTCCACGGCTCGATGGCACCCTGGGCCAGCGACTTGGACGGGTCGGGGATGACGAGCTCCGGGTCGATCTCCAGCTTGTAGCCGATGCCGTCGCAGTCCGGGCAGGCGCCGTAGGGCGCGTTGAACGAGAACGTGCGAGGCTCGATGTCCTCCAGGTCGAGCGGGTGGCCGTTGGGGCAGGCGCGGTGCTCGCTGAACGGCTGGCGGCGGTGCGGCGAGTCCTCGGGCTGGTCGACGAAATCGGCGATCATCACGCCACGGCCCACACGCAGTGCGGTGTCCACCGAGTCGGCGAGCCGCTGGCGCACCTGCGGCTTGACGACGAGTCGGTCGACGACCACCTCGATGGTGTGCTTGAACTGCTTCTTGAGCGTGATGTCGTCCGAGAGGCGCCGCATCGTCCCGTCGACGATCACGCGGGCGAAACCCTGCTGGCGCAGGTCGCGCAGCTCATCGACGAACTCGCCCTTCTTGCCGCGGGCCACCGGGGCGAGCACCTGGAAGCGCGTGCCCGTGGGGTATCTGAGCAGCGCGTCGACCATCTGCTCGGCCGTCTGCGCCTGGATGAGCGCCCCGCACACCGGGCAGTGCTGCTCGCCGGTACGGGCGAAGAGCAGACGGTAGTAGTCGTAGATCTCGGTGATGGTGCCCACGGTCGAACGCGGGTTGCGGTTCGTGGTCTTCTGGTCGATGGACACGGCCGGCGAGAGGCCCTCGATGAAGTCGACGTCCGGCTTGTCCGCCTGGCCGAGGAACTGGCGCGCATACGAGGAGAGCGACTGCACGTAGCGGCGCTGCCCCTCCGCGAAGAGCGTGTCGAAGGCGAGCGAGCTCTTGCCCGAGCCGGACAGGCCCGTGAAGACGGTCATTTTGTTGCGCGGGAACTCCAGATGGACGTTCTTGAGGTTGTGCTCGCGCGCGCCCTGGATGATGATCTTGTCTTCTTTGGGCAGATAGCCGAGATCAGTGATGACCGTGCCCTCGGGCGAGGGCACGGTGCGCTCCCCGTCAGGCCCGTCCGGCTCGAGGCTGACGAGCTGTGCGCGCCTTCTGGCGGATTTTGCAGTCGCGATACCGGCGCCGGCTGTTGCGTCCTGCCCGCCCATGACGGCTTTCCCCGCGTTTTGAGTCTGTTCGTCCGCCACCGTCGCGTCCTTCCCTGTTCTTCCTTGTGCTTCCTCGTGCCGTATGCGGTCTGTCCTCAGAAACCTGTCCCCAGAAGTCTGTCCCCAGAAGTCTGTCCCGATAAAACTGTTTCAAAAGCCTGTTCTAAGAATAGCTGTCCGACGATCTATTTTCGAACACCTGTTCGACGTTCCTCTCCCGGCGAGAAAACAGAGATGACACGGAATGCCGGTCATGTCATCGCATGACCCCTGCCTCTGTCCGCGACGCACCACGGTCTGTCGGCGGACCTGTCACCGCGGGTCTGTCACTCCCGCAGATCCGGCTCCGCCCACGGCAGATGCATGATCTCCGGCACCCTGTCCCACGGCACCGGATAGCCCGCCCCATGGGCGCAGAACACGGACCCGTGCGGGTTGTCGAGATCGGACACGGGGTCATAACCAATCTCCCGGATGACCGGCATCGGGTCGGCAACGGGCCGCGAGCCGTCGGGCGTCAGCTCGAGCGAAGCCTCGCCGTGGCTGTAGGCACGGGCCTCGCGGGCATAGCCCTGCAACGCGGCGGCCGGTGCGGAGCCCTCGAGCATCGCCCGCCCTGCCGGTGCACCGCCCAGTGTGATCCTCGCGCCCCTGCGCTGCAGGTCGTTCATCGCCCGTCCCACAAGGTTCTCGGGCAGTTCGAGACGGAACGCCTGCCATGGCTCGAGCAGCACGACACCACCGGTATCGTCGTCGCCCCCACGGGCGCGCAGCGTCATGAGCCCCTGGCGCACCGCCCGGTCCGCGGCCTGGCGGAAATCCCCGCCCACCGTGTGCACGTTGCTCTCCCGTGCCGCCACGAGCGTGATGGCCACGTCGGTGAGCGGCGAGCCGGTGAGCACCCCGACAGGGGTATGGGCGGAAAGGCGGGAGAGGATCTGGTGCTGCCATGAGGCGGCGAGCTCGTCCGTCGACAGCGCCGAGCGGACGGTGATACCGGAGCCGCGCGGGCCGGGGTCGAGGCGCACGTGCACCTCCGCATAGTGGCGCAGCGGTTCGAAGTGACCCACGCCCTCGACCGGCGTGTCGATGGTCTCCGAATAGAGCACGCGGGGCTTGCCGAACGAGGCGGCGATGCCGAACCTGTCGGACAGCTCGGAGGTGAGGACCTCCTCCTCCAGATCGCCCATGAGCGAGACGACGAGCCGGGCGTCATCGCCTGTGCCCTGCCAGCGCGGGTCAAGGAGCGGTTCCTCGTCAGCCAGCTCGCGCACCGCCTGTTCGAGCGCCCGCGGGTCGGTCCCCGGCGCCTCGATGCTGCTCTGTAGGACCGGCCGCACGAGCGGCGCGCCCGAGCCTGTGCCGATCCCCTGCCCCGCGCGGGTGGAGACGGGTCCGGTGACGGTGGCGACACCGCCCGCGCCCACCTGACGCACCGTGGTGAAATGAGACCCGTCATAAAGGCGGATCTGATCGGCCTTCTGCCCAGGGAGGATCTCCTGCTTGGCAGTGAGCGTGCCGGAGAGCACCCGCAGCCAGGTGAGCCGCTCGCCGTCCTCATGGCAGACGCGGAACACGCGTGCGGAGAAGCCGGCATCCCTGTCTGCGGCGGCGAACCTGGGCGTCACCCACCGGGTGAGCGCGTCGAGCAGCCCGTCCACGCCGGCCAGACGCAGCGCCGAGCCGAAGAACACGGGGAATGCCTGCCATTGCGCCACCAGCCCCCGGATCTGGGAGGCGTCCAGCGTCCCTTTTTCAAGATAGGAATCGATGAGACGGTCATCGGCGGAGGCCATCTGTTCGAGGCTCTCGTCGGGGATCAGAGAGATCGCCCGGGCGTCTGTCAGGACAGCCTCATCATCCGCACGGGCCCCTTCTCTCGGCTTTTTCCGCGTGTGATCGGCATCGCCTTCAGCGTCGTCGCCCATGTCTGCCTGCCCGCCTGGCACCGGCACGAACGGCACGATCTGCGAGGAAAACTCGTCCTGCAGGCTCTTCAGCACACGGGCGGGGTCCGCGCCGAGCGCGTCGCATTTGTTCACAAAGACCAGGATCGGCACCGACAGACGGTCCAGAAGACGCCACAACAGCCGCGTGGACGCCTGGATGCCGTCCGCCGCCGAGACGACGAGCACGGCCGCGTCCAGCACCGGCAGCACGGACTCGGCGCTCGCCGCGAAATCGGCATGGCCCGGGGTGTCGAGCAGGGTCACGGTCCCGCCCTCGCCGCGCAGCACCGCCTCGTGCGGGAAGATGGTGATCCCCCGCCGTTTCTCGAGCGCGTCCGTGTCGAGGAAGGCGTCGCCGTCGTCCACGCGGCCCGGCCTGCGCAGCATGCCCGCACGGTAGAGCAGCGCCTCGGAGAGCGTGGTCTTGCCCGCGTCCACATGCGCGACGATCCCTGCGACGATATCTGCCATATTTGTATTGTGCCCCGCCAGTCAAACAGACTCCGGTCGGCAGACCCCTGCACCGTGGGAGATCATCCCATCTGGCGCATACCGCCGAAAACACACTGCGTCACTCCCGCCCACACACCACAGGCGACCATCGTCATGGTCCGGCCGTCCCATGCCGCCCGCCTGCCGGGCCCATCGTCATCGGTCGCACCGCTTTTCCGCCGCGGGCACACGGTCACAACGGCCCGGTACGCTGTAAAGGTTTGAAAAGGGGGATTTCATGGGGATCGAGGCACAGGATCTGGAGATCCGTATCGGCGCGAGGCTCCTGCTCGCGCCCACCACCTTCCACGTGGAGAACGGCGACCACATCGGCCTCGTGGGCCGCAACGGCGCCGGCAAGACGACGCTCACCCGCGTCATCACCGGCGAGATGCTCCCCGCCGGCGGGTCGGTGCACGTCAAGGGCAAACTCGGTTATCTGCCGCAGACCACCAAGGCCGGCGACCAGAACGAGATCGCCCTCGACCGCATCATGGACGCCCGCGACATCGGCAAACTCATCGCCCGGCTGCGCAAGACCGAGAAAGAGATGACGAGCCCCGACCCCAAGGTCATGGAGAAGGCGATGAAGCGCTACGACCGTGCGCTCGCCGAGTTTGACAACGCGGGCGGTTACGCGGCACAGGCGGACGCCATCAAGATGGGCGTGGCCCTCGGCATCGAGGAGAAGACGCTGCGCCAGCCGCTGCACAACCTCTCCGGCGGCCAGCGCCGCCGCATCGAGCTGGCACGCATCCTCTTCTCCGACTCCGACACGCTCATCCTCGACGAGCCCACCAACCATCTCGACGCGGACTCCATCGAGTGGCTGCGCGGCTATCTGCAGCACTTCCAGGGCGGCTGGCTCGTCATCTCCCATTCCACCGAGCTGCTCGGCGAGACGGTCAACCGCGTGTGGCACCTCGACGCGCGCACCGGCACCATCTCCATGTACAACCTCTGCTGGCAGGCCTACCTCAAGCAGCGCGCCGCCGACGAGGCGAGGATCCGCCGCGAGCGCGAGGTGGCGGAGAAGAAGGCCGACCGCCTCATGAAGGAGGGCATCCGCCTGCACGCCAAGGCCACGAAGGCCGTGGCCGCGCAGCAGATGATCCGCCGCGCCCAGAGACTGCTCGCCCAGACGCAGCCGGTGGAGCGGGCGGAGAAAGTGGCGGACCTGCGCTTCCCCACCCCGGCCCCGTGCGGCCGCACACCGATCATGGCGGAGAACATCTCCAAGACGTTCGGCTCCAACGAGGTGTTCAGCGGCATCGACCTGGCCATCGACCGCGGCTCGAAGGTCGTCATCCTCGGCGAGAACGGCGCGGGCAAGACCACCACGCTGCGCATCCTCGCAGGCCAGGAGAAGAGCGACACGGGCCGGGTGGTCTACGGCCACGGATGCAAGATCGGCTATTTCGCCCAGGAGCACGACACGCTCGACAACAACGCGACCGTGCTGGAGAACCTGCAGTTCGTCGCCCCTGACCTCGACAACACGCAGGCCCGCACGATCCTCGGCTCGTTCCTGTTCTCCGGCGAGGACGCGGACAAGCCTACGAAGGTGCTCTCCGGCGGCGAGAAGACGCGCCTCGCCCTGGCGACGCTCGTGACGAGCCGGGCGAACGTGCTGCTGCTCGACGAGCCGACGAACAACCTCGATCCGCAGTCGCGCGACCAGGTGCTCTCGGCCATCCACAAGTATGAGGGCGCCATCGTGCTCGTCACCCATGACGAGGGCGCGGTACAGGCGCTCAAGCCCGAGCGCGTGCTGCTGCTGCCCGACGGCGACGAGGACCTGTGGAGCGACGACTATCTCGATCTCGTCGCGCTGGAGTGAGCCGGGGACAGATCCGGACCGATCGTCGGGATCGACCGACCCACCGAATCATTCCGGCGATGACCGCCGGAATGCCGGAAGAACCGTCTTTTCCCGTCCTGTGTAGGGTTGAAGTATGACACTGCTGCAGTTGCGCTACGCTGTCAAGATCGCCGAGGCCGGCTCGATGAACGAGGCCAGCCATCAGCTCTATGTCTCGCAGCCCACCCTCTCCTCGGCCGTCGGCGACCTCGAGAAGGAACTGGGGATCACCATCTTCACGCGCACCACGCAGGGCATCAGTCTCACCCCCGACGGGGCGAAGTTCCTCATGTACGCCCGTCAGGTGCTCGACCAGGCGCAGGTGCTGGAAAACCGCTTCACCAAGACGGCCCACCGCGAACAGATCACCACCGTCTCCACACAGCATTACATCTTCACCGTCGAGGCGTTCGCCCGGCTCGTCAAGGAGATCGGCCCGCGTCTGGGCGACTACGAGTTCACCCTGCGCGAGACGCGCACCCGCGACATCCTCGACCAGGTGGCCCAGCTGCGCAGCGAGATCGGCATCCTGTTCCTCTCCGACTACAACCGTGAGGTGCTCGGCGGCCTCATCCGCACGCGCCGCCTGGAGTTCCACCCCGTCTTCCGCGTGCGCCCGCATGTGTTCCTCTCGCGGGCCAACCCGCTCTCGCGCAAGAAGAGCCTCACGCTCGCCGATCTGGCGGACCTGCCGTTCCTGCGCTACGAGCAGGGCGACTCGGGCAGCCTCTTCTTCGCCGAGGAGCCGGTCTGGCCGGAGCATGCCAAAAGCCTCATCACCGTGGCCGACCGCGGCACGATGCTCAACCTCATCTCGGCGGTCAACGGGTTCACCGTCTCCACGGGCGTCATCAACGACGATCCGCGCACCGGCAGCATCGTCGCCGTCCCGCTCGAGACGCCGGTCTCGATGGTGGTGGGCTGGATCTCCTCGAAACGCGCCCGGCTCTCCCCCGGCGCGATCGCCTATGTGCGCAGCCTGCGCCGCGTGGTCCAGGCAAAGGGCTTCGAGCTCATGGACGGGTCGACGAAATTCTGAGGCCCTGACCAGCGGCCCTGACCAGCGGCCCCCAGACAAATCTCAGATCCGCGCCTCGCTGTCGCAATAAAGGCAACGGTAGGTGACCTTTTTCGGATCGGTGAGATAGAAGCTCGGGGCGACGTCCCGCTCGCAGTTTGTGACGCACCCGCTGTTCCAGCACCTGCCCACGCCGTCGAGCCTTTTGGCCGGGACCGGCTCGTCCTTGGAGACGATTCGCCCCTCCTTGACGACGTTGATGACCGCCTTGGGGGCGACGAAGGCGACGATCTCGCCGCGCACGGAGAACACGTTGCGCAGGATGAGGATGTCCTTCGTGCCGAAGCGGCCGGACTGCGTGTTCATCACGAGCGTGACCTCCTCCTCGGTGGGGTCGATGCCCAGATAGTCGAGGAGGCGGAGCGCCCCGCCCGCGGGGATGTGGTCGATGATGACGCCGTTCTCCACGATGGAACCGGCGATGCGGCGGGCGCCCGGGGTGGCATCGACCATGCCCTGGCCGTCAGCGCCGGTCTGGCCGCCGTCAGCCCGGGCGGTGCCACGGCTGTCGTCCTGTCGATCATCCTCTGCCATGTCACTCCTCTCTGCCATGTCAGTCCGCGCCATGTCAGTCCTC
>JAXGWH010000008.1:0-42814 GCA_040773385.1 Aeriscardovia sp.
CAGTCCTGACAACGCGGCCATGGAGGGGTTCTTCGGCAGGCTCAAAAACGAGTTCTTCTACTACAAGGATTGGAGCGGCATCTCATTCGACGGCTTCAAGAACAGGCTGGGAGAGTGGATTACCTATTACAACACGAGACGGGAAAAACAGTCTCTGGGCTGGAAGAGTCCCATCCAATATCGGCTAAGCTTGGGGTTGGCAATTTAGTCTTAAAAAACATCCGCACCCCCAAGCCACCAATCTAAAATCCGGAAATCTGAAATCCGACAAGATAGACTTCGACAACGCCACGCCAGCCGTCAGCCCTGAAAGTGATGATCGCACCACGGATCCCTGCGACAACGGCTGGCTGGCGAAGAAATATTCTCGGCTCTCCTTCGCCTTTCTCATCGTGGCTGTGCTGCTGGCAGTTGTGTCCGGTTTTGCGGGGTGTTTGCAGGGCAGGCTCATCACAGCGGCAGATGTGCCGCGGACCATTCTCTCCGTCTGTGGTGGCTCGGTGCTCGCCGCGCTGATTTTTGCCTGTCTGGGTCTGCATTACAAGAAGACCCGGGCGGGCGTCATCCTGTTGGTCGTGGGTCTGGCCGTGTTTGTTATTCTCACGGTCTGGATGATTCTGATGGCCACGGTGTTGGGTGGGGCGATCAGCTGAAACCGCTATTTCTGATGGGCGATCAGGAAGCGGAGCAGATCCTCATACGTGTGTGTTCCAGTTGCTACAGCTTTGATTTCTTCGAGCATTGTGCCTGTGCTGAACTGCAGTTCGATCTTTCCGCGACCAAGAACAGCAAACATCAGTGCCGTTCCTGTTCGTTTATTGCCGTCGAGAAACGGGTGCTGGGTAATGATCTCAAAAGCGATACGGGCCGCTTTTTCAACTGTCGTGGGATAAAGTTCGACATCGGCAAAACCTTGCCACGGGGCGTTAATGGCCCCGAGCAGCGCCGGCATGTCACGGATCCCATCCGCACCGCCTGTTTCCTCTATCAGGAGGTGATGAATGGCGAGAACCGTATCGAGGCGCGGAGCTTCAGACCTCATGGGCAAGATCCTCAAACAGCCGATGATACTGCTGAATAGCCTTTTTGGCTTCAGCCATATACTCGCGCTGGATTTGATCGTCGTCAGTCTCAGGCGAGGCAATCGGGACAATGCGCGCTATTGGCTTGTTGTTGTTTGTGATGATCACCTCGTTGCCGTGCGAGACGGATTTCAATGTCTGGGCGAGGTTCTTCCGTAGGTCGCTGATACTTGTTGTATTCATACCTCTAGTGTACATCTTTATGTACATATAAAGTTGGTCATTTTCTGCGCGGATGATCGCCGGAAACCTCCCAGCCAAGGGCCATGAGCGCTTTGCGGTCCTGCTTCGAGAGGGCATGGCAGTCGAGCTTCTCTACGAGGTCGGGGCGCAGCGCGGTGGTACGGGCCATCGACTCGTCGCGGCGGAAGCGGTCGACCCTGCCGTGGTCGCCGGAGGTGAGGACGGCCGGCACGCTGATCCCGCGCCAGGTGGTGGGCCGCGTGAACTGGCGGTATTCGAGCAGCTGGTCGCCGGTGTAGCTCTCGTCGACGATGGACTCCGGGTTGCCCATGAAGCCGGGCAGCAGGCGGGTGATCGCCTCGATCATCACCGATACCGCGACCTCGCCGCCGTTGAGCACGTAGTCGCCGATGGAGTACTCGCGCACGTCCACCCCGCGCGCCGCGTAATACTGGCTCACCCGCGCGTCGATGCCCTCGTAGCGGCCGCAGCCGAAAACAAGATGGGATTTGTGGCTCAGCTCGGTGGCGGTCTTCTGCGTGAAGAGCGGTGCGGACGGCTCGGGGAAGAGCAGGACCTGGCGGTCCGCGTCAGAGCCTGCATCGTGATGCGGTGCGGAGGCGTCGGTCATGGCTGCGGATTTTATGGATTCGGTGCCGGAACCGGTCTGCTGAGTGGCTGCGGAGCCGGCTGAAGAGTTGTTCGTGACCGCTGATGGCGCGGCGGATTCGGCATTGGGAAGATCGGAGAGCGGGCTGGCGGCCATCTCCTCCTGGCTTACCCTCTCTTCGGCGGGGGAGAGGTCCAGCAGCTCGTCGAGGCACTCGGCCCATACCGCTGGCTTCATCACCATGCCGGCGCCGCCGCCCACGGGCGTGTCGTCCACGGAACGATGCACGTCATGTGTCCAGTCGCGCAGGTCATGGGTGCGGATGGTGACGAGGCCGTCCTGCTGTGCCTTGCCGAGCAGGCTCTCGTCAAGGTTCTCGAAGTAATGGGGAAAGACGGAGACGATATCGATGAGCACGAAGACTCCTGGAAATGATGGTCTGACAGTATGTTGTCCGGCAGTATCGGTCTGTTGATCCTGATTCCTGATCACAGCGTGGTGCGGAGAATGGGGTAATGGGACTGCGCCGTTGAGTGGAAGGCTTCAGCCCCGTTCGTCCGCGTCTGCAGTGCCATCGGACGGATATTCGGCAAGCAGGCCTTTGGGCACGTCCAGCACGAGACGGCCGGCGTCCGGATCGACCTCCTGCACGAAGGCGTCTACGAACGGCACAAGGCTCGTGTGCCCGCCCGGCTCGGCAATCTGCAGCAGATCTTGCGCCGCGCCCTCCAGCACATCCGTCACCGTGCCGAGCACCGTGCCATCGGGGGCCTTGGCGGTGAGCTGGACGAGATCCTCAAGATAGTACCCCTCCTCGTCCAGATCCTCCTCGGCATCGCCATCCTGCGCCGCCTCATGTGCGGCGGCATGATCCTGCTGCTCGGCCTGTTCGCGTGTGATGTAGAGCGTGGTGCCGTTGAGCGACTCAGAGGCATTGCGGTCGCTGACGTCTTCGAAGGTGAGGATCCAGCGCTGCTTGAACGTGCGGGCACGCGCGACGGTGAACCGGCGGCCGTGGCCGTCCACCAGCACGGATCCCGCAGCGAAGCGCAGCTCCGGCTCGTCGGTGTAGGCGTAGACTTTCACCTCGCCTTTCAGGCCTTGCGCCCGGCCGATTTTGCACACGCGCAGGAGGTCGTCGGACGGTTTGGAAGAATCAGCGGAAGCGGTAGCAGAGCCTGTGCTCTCGTTCTTATCGCTCATCAATGCAGATCAGGCGGGGTTCTCAGCGGCGCACGTCGACGATGTCGATGCGCGTGCGGTGGTCGCTCACCGCCTGGATCACGGTGCGCAGCGCGGTGGCGGTGCGTCCGGCGCGGCCGATCACACGGCCGATGTCGTCGGGGTTGACCTGCGCGCGCAGCAGCTCGCCGCCGTCACGCATGCGCGAGGAGCGCACGCGCACATCCTTCGGATGGTCCACGATATTGGTGATGAGGTGCCTGAGCGCTTCTTTTTCCATGACGGCTTCCTTGCTTCGCGGTGACGGATATCCACTGCCAGTCTACCGGCAGAAATCGATTGTGGCGCCGTGACGTTTGTGTTTGGAAGCCCATCCCTCGCCAATGCGCACATGCACGGAGTGGACGACGATCCGTCCGGCGACTGGAATCGCGTCTCACAGAGCGCCGACCACGTGCTTTCCACCGCACATAACGCAATTGATGCGCTGAGCGACCACGGGGAGAATAAGGGAAATACGGCGTCTTTCGCCCGTCATTCCAACGTTTCCGCCCCACCTGACACGGAGATTTCCGATGAAGGTAACTCGGATTTGTGCGGTGTGTTTGAGAATATAACCCAAAAAGCGGCGGAGGAATTGAACGGCCTTGGTTTTTCAGGATCGGTGAATATCGATCCGACAGGCCTGCCGAGTTCTGTGGATCCCGCCGCACGTGATGAAGCCATTCGTCTCGTCCGCGAGATCTGCGCCAATGTGCGTCGTCACGGGTCCAAGGACGGCGACTGGTCGCTGGCAATCCGCGGCGAGAATATCCGCAGTAAGAATCTGAGTCGCCAAGCCGATTCTGGTCGGGAAATCCGCGGACGGGCCAGCGAACAGCTCGATGGGAATGTGCAGCATGCTGCGGATCGTGTCGGGACAGGCTTTTCTGGGCAGACACTCGTCATCGTCGGGATGAACACTATTGATGATGACCATCCAGTCATCGGCCCTTCCGGACGAGGGCTGCAGCTGCACAGGCAGACCCTCGCTCGTCTCGGCGGCACTCTGACCACCTCTTCTGACGACGGCATCTGGACGATCAGAGCCGTCATTCCGGTTCAGTCGTTATCAGCCCACGATTTGGATCAGTGACGGAGAATCACCTCTCATTACTCAGAGAACTGTTTTCAGAACTCGCAGAATCCTCCGAATCATCCGAATTCTCAGACTCGTCCGAATTCACAGAATTCTCAGAATTATCCGAATCGCCATTATCAGAATCGTCGGCCCGTTCCTTGAGACACTGATTGATCTGATGGATCTCGGCTTCAGCGATCCAATAATTGACCGCCCAGAAGATGGCGTAGATCAGGAGGTAAATGCCGGTGAACACGGCCAGATGC
Source organism: Aeriscardovia sp. (assembly GCA_040773385.1). GTDB lineage: Bacteria > Actinomycetota > Actinomycetes > Actinomycetales > Bifidobacteriaceae > Aeriscardovia. Next base: position 4,444 of record JAXGWH010000008.1, read on the forward strand.
GCGCCATCGAGCGGGAACCATCCGGCGACGATGGCGAGCGGGAGGAAACTGACGTAATACACGCAGCAGTTGATGACGGTGCGTTTGAGCAGCGACCATTTCTCAATTTCGAAGATGAGAGATCCGTAGCCGAACACAAGACCGATGAGCACCCAGATCGCGGCGGAGGCGACCGTCGCCTTGAGCGGTGTGCCGAAGCGGCTGACAAAAGCCGGCGCGGAAGGGTAATACGTCGATGCCCCGTTCAGGGCGCTGAAGACGAGTGAGATGAGGAAGCCGACGGCGATGCCGATAACGGCGCTCTCGATGCCGAGCCGCACATATCTCGTATATTTCGTGGTGTTTTTCATAGTGTTTTTCATAGTCCCAGACGCTCCTGCAATTGCTTGATCTTCCGACGTGCGATGTGGAGGCGCTGCGAGTTTTTGAGGACGACGTCGATCGTCCCGTTGCCCTGCAGCTCGAGATGATCGATCTTGCGGTAATTGAACACGGCGCTCCGGGAGGCCTCCACAAAGTCCGGGTCGAGCTGCGGCGTGACCTGATGCAGCCGGCCGCGGTAGACGAGCTGTCTATCGGCCAGATGCACCGCGACGGCGTTCTGGTCGACCTCCAGATAGTAGATGTCGCTGATCGGCACGGGCACCAATCGCGAGCCGTGATAGCACCACAGCTGGTTGCCGGTCGCGGTGAGCAGATTGATGATGGTCCCGATGCGCGGGGTCATCCGTCGGAGCCGGAATTGTGCCGATTCTTCCTTCAGCGACGGGTCAATCGTTGTTGTGATCTGCATCTGCGCGTGCCTCCTTTCTGTCGTTCAAATGGATAACACCAGACTAAAGCCGGGATGCCGGCCATCCCGGCGATTGGCGGCGAACGGTCGGAAATGAATGGTCATTGGCTGGAACGGCGGGGCGAACGGTGGATCGGGCGATCGGTGGGTTGAATGCACCAAATATCACGAGAAATGCCGTAAGCGGACGACAATCTGTCGAATAGGCGCGTGAGTCGGCCGAGTAGGACGCATGACCGCTCTAGGCAACCTGCAACAGCCATTGCTATGGTCTTATCTGCGCTCAGTGGGGCGGAAACAGAGATGTGGAAGGATCTATCTGCGCTCAGTGGGGCGGAAAGAGAAATGTGAGAGGATCTATCGGCGTTCATTGGGGCTGCTGAAGTGCGTGAATCGTGTCAGGGGCCGTGACATTTCGTTGAAAGAGATCATGATGTCGCAGGGTGCGTGCCCCAATGAACGCCGATAGACGTTTGAAGAGGTATAAATCTGCCCCATTCAACGCAGATAGATGCCCGTAGATGCCCGACACCACACGGAAATACCCCAGCGGACGTAAATAAAGCCGCCCGAAGCGGGGATAAAGAGAATGGGAGGAAGGATAGAGAGGTTGGCGGCAGGTCACAGGCGGATGGGAGCTGAAAGACGGAGGGGCGAGCAGATCAGTCAGCGGTCGTCTGGTCGTCTGCAAAAACAAAACTGCCCGGGACTTCGCGTCCCGGGCAGTCTGCGTCTGCGTGTGATCTGATCAGATCCGTGACCTGAAGATCACTGCGGAATCACCGCTGATCGCGCTCACTCGCTCTTCTCGTCGGAAGAGGCATCGGAGGCGGTGGCATCAGAGGCATCGGCCTTGTCGGAGTCAGCCTCGGCGTTCTTCGCCTCGGCCTCCTTCTTGGCCTTCTCCTCCTTGGCGGCCTTCGCGGCCTTGAGCTTCTGCGCCTCGTTGTCGGCCTTCTCGACGGCCTCGACGGCGGCGGACTTGGCCTCCGGCTCCTTGTAGTGGCCCTCGGCACCCGGAAGGTGCTTGAAGGTCTGCCAGTCACCGGTCACCTTGAGCAGCGCGAGCACAGGGTCGGACGGCTGGGCGCCGACGCCGAGCCAGTACTGCACGCGGTCGGACTTCACATGGATGGTCGAAGGCTGGGTGTTCGGATCGTACGTGCCCACCTCTTCGATCACCTTGCCGTCGCGCTTCTTGTGCTGGTCGACGACGACGATGCGGTAGAACGCGTAGAACTTCTTGCCACGGCGCTTGAGACGAATCCTGGTTGACAAAGTAACTCCCTTAGTTTTGGGGCGCGGATTGCGGTTCCCTGTGGGGACAAGGAGACCCCGTCCGCTACTGACCGCACCGACGGTATGAGGGTTCCTCAATACGGACAACAGCGGTAATTATAGACGCCAGAGCGGAGAAAGTCGGGGCGTGTCAGATCCTCTCAAGGGTGACGAGGAGGCCGAGATGATCGGTGCCGGGGATCCTGACCGTCCTGGAGGAGCGGGCGATGAGTCCCGGGCCGTGCAGCACATGGTCCAGCTCGAGCATCGGCGGCACGAGCGTCCAGTTCGCCGGGAACGTGCGGCGGTGGGAGAGGTCGTCGGAGCTGTCCGTCAGCTTCCGGTCGGCGCCGAGCGCGTAACGCAGGCAGCGGTGCGAGGCGCTCGCGTTGAGGTCGCCGGCAAGAACGGCGAGCGCGGGATCGGGCGTGACGACGGATCGCGTGACGGCGGATGGCGTGGCGGTGCGTGTGCCGGTGTCGGAACTTTGCCCGTCAGAGGTTGTGGCGCAAGCCTGTGTGGCCGGTGAGGCTCCGGTCGCTGTCGGGCCGGTTGCGGCGCAGGCCTTGCGGACGGCGGGGTCGAGCGCCGGGTTGGCCAGATGCGAGACGCCGTAACCCCAGTCCCGCACCCCCCGTTGCGGCGATTTCGTGTGAGCGGCGGCGATGGTCACGAGCGCGGGGGAGGCGTCCTGCGCTCCCGGATCGCCCTGCGCGCCGGTGAGGGGCACGACGACCGCGGGCACGTCCGAGGCTTTCAGATCAAGGCTCGCCTGAACCTGGGCGACGGGCTTGTTTTTGGTGAACACCGCGTTGGTCCCGCCGTTGTCCTCGGCGCCCTTCTGGCCGGTCGCGCGATAGGGGAGGACGTTGGTGATCCCCGCCTTCTCGAGCCGGCGCAGCAGTCCGTCGTCCACCTCCTCAAGGCAGAGCGCGTCAACATGGCCCGTCCGGACGGTTTTCACGATCGCATCCGCGTCCGCCCTGCCGTAGCGGCAGTTGAGCGAGAGCACCGTGAGCGCGGGGCCGGCCGGCTCCCTGTCCCAGCCTTTCGTGTTGAAGGGCTGCCATGTGAGGACGACGGCCACGATCGACATCGCCAGAAGGAAGATCGACTGGAGGACCACCGGGTTGCCCATGTACGCCGACCCGCCCAGATCGCTGTATGGGGGCAGAAAAAGGGTGATGGCGAGGTTCGCCACGATCGCCCAGATGCACGCCACCGAGGCGATATACGGTTCGAGTGCCACAAGATTCGGCACCCAGCCGTGCCACTCGGCCTGCGGGCGAGGTCGGTCCGAGCCTTTGCCCGCGGGGAACGAGAAGAACGACAGGCCGGTCGCCAGCCCGACGAGCACCCAGTCGACCACCAGAAGAACGATCGCCGTATCCATCGGTCCCTCCTTACTCGCTTATTCGCCTTACTCGCTCCGCAGGGCGACCGCCGCGTCGCGCCGGGCCGCCATGAGCGCCGGGATGTGCCCGCCCAGCAGCGTGAGCACCGTGCTGACGAGGATGAGGATCACGGCGCTCCTCGGGTCGAGGTACGCCACCCCCACCAGGCCCGTGAGGTGCTGCAACGCCTGGTTGAGCGGGATGTCGAGCAGATAGGCGATCCCCACGCCCAGCACGCCGGAGAACACGCCCAAGAGGAACGTCTCCGAGTCGAACACGCGCGTCACGTCGCGCTTGCGGGCTCCGAGCGCCTTGAGCACGCCGATCTCCTTCGTCCGCTCGATCACCGACGTATAGGTGAGGATACCGATCATGAGCATCGAGGTGATGAGCGAGATGGCGGCGAAGGCGACGAGCACGTCCGTGATGCCGGAGATGAGCCCGCCCGTCAGGTCGGTCACCATGCCCGACATGTCGGTGTAGTAGATGCGGTCCGCCTTCTTCTTGCCCTTGTTCCAGGCGTCAAGATAGTGGAGGACTTTATCCTTGCTGTCGAAATTCCTCGGGTAGACGAGGATCGACTCGGGCAGCGAGCTGCCCCCGAGCGCGGCGAGGGTCTGGGTGCGCGAGGAGGCGTCGAGCGGGGCGCCGGTCAGAACACTCGTGCCCGAGGCCTCCTGGTCGGTGACGATCCGCGAGTTTTTGTTCGCGCTGATGACCTTGTCGGTCAGCTCGTTGGAATAGGCGATGCCCGGAGAGAGCAGCTCCATCGCGCCCTGCGGCTTGGGCTGGATGACCCCGGTCACCTTCAGACGGATGCCCGCCTTGTCGAACAGGCCGGCGCTGGGGCTGTTGGGCGCGTAGGTGCCGGTGGGCAGCTTCGTGTACCAGTCGTCGTTGGTGACGATGCGGAAGTCCTTGCCCAGGATGCTGCCGAAGGTGATCTTCTGGCCGTCCTTCGCGTCGATGCCGAGCGCGCGCAGGGTGGGCGAGGGGATCTCGTCGTCACCGTCCACCACGAGCACGACGTCGGTGGCGGACTTGGGCCACGAGCCCTTGAGCAGGTTGTAGTTGCCGCGCAGGAACGAGCCCTTCTTGCCGTTGACCGGGGTGGGGAACACCGTGGAGGCCACGCCGTTCGCGTTGGCCATCTGCTGGCTTGTCTGGGCGCTCTGGGTGAGCGTGTCGGAGGCGGAACCGGATGCGCCCGTGTTCCCTGAACCGGTGCTGCCGGCCGACTTTTTGGAGCCGGTCGAACCGGACGCCGTGCCGTTCTGCGCCTCCGTGGCCGCGGCCGCCGCCGCGCCGCTGAACGAGACCTGCCTCACCGTGCCGTCGCCGTCCTTGGTGAGCACGTTGAGCTGCGTCGAGCGCTGCAGCGTGATGTCCGAGGCGGCGTCCGGATTGATCTTTTTGACGTAATCGACGTATTTCTGGGTGATCGTGTTGATGTGCACGCTCTGCAGCATCTGGTTGGCGGAGGCCGTCAGATGCGTGTGGCTCACCGTGTTCTTCGTGCGTGAGAGCGAGGCGCGGTTCTTGTCCGCCTGGCTCGTCATGCCCTTCTGATCGACGGCCGTGCGGGTGACGGACACCGGGTAGCGGCCCAGCGTCCGGCTCATCACCTTGTCGATCTGCGTCTGGAAACCGCCCGAGAGCGAGAGGACGACGGCGATGGAGATGATGCCGATCGAGCTCGCCAGCGCGGTGAGGAACGTGCGGCCCTTTTTGGTGAGGAGGTTCGTCAGGCTCAGCGCGATGGCCGAGCCGTAGCCCATGCGGGTGCGCTTGAGTCTCAGGGCCTCATGCTTTGTGTTCTCGTCGGAGATGTGGAGGGGGTCCGAGTCGGCGGTGATATGCCCGTCCCGGAGCCTGATGATGCGCGTCGAATACTGTTTGGCCAGCTCCTCGTTGTGCGTGACCATGATGACGAGGCGGTCTTCGGACAGCGAGCGGATGAGGTCCATCACCTGCACGCTCGTGACGGAATCGAGCGCTCCGGTCGGCTCGTCGCACAGAAGGATCCTCGGGTCGTCGGCGACGGCGCGGGCGATCGCCACACGCTGCATCTGTCCGCCCGAGAGCTGGTTGGGGCGCTTGTGGATCTGCGCGGCCAGCCCCACCTGTCTGAGCGCGGCGACGGCCTTCTCCCGTCGTACCGCGCTTTTCACGCCGGACAGACGCATGCCCAGCTCCACGTTCTCCACCACGGACAGATGGGGGATGAGGTTATAGCTCTGGAAGACGAATCCCACAGAATTGTTGCGGTAGGCGTCCCAGTCGGTCTCGGAGAAATTCTTCGTCGACCGGCCGTCGAGGACCAGGTCGCCCGAATCGTAGTGGTCGAGGCCGCCGATGATGTTGAGCAGCGTCGTCTTGCCCGAGCCGGAAGGGCCGAGGATGGAGACGAAGCCCGTGTCGGGGAAGGCGAGGCCCACGTCGTCCAGCGCCTTCGTGACGGCGTCGCCCACCCTGTAGGACTTCGTCAGATGCCGCAGCTCGAGCATGATCGCCGCCTTCCCGCCTGTCATTTTCAGGGCTGGTCGCCATTATCCGCCCACACAGCGTCAGAAAATCACGGCGACGCCCGAAGAGAAAAGGGGGCCCGAAGGTCCCCTCTCTCTGTCTCTTGTCTTCGCTTCTTGTCTTTGTCTCTTGCGTGCCCGGTCCGCTCGGATAGAGGGCGGATCAGTGCATGCCCACGCAGCGGCTGAAACAGCGCGGGGTGATTCCGCGTCAGCCGAGAAGGCCGCCCAGGCCGCCGGGCGGCAGCATCCCGCCCAGGTCGCCGAGATTGTTCAGGTTTGGCTGCTGGGGCTGCTGGTGGAAGCTCGAACCGTTCTGCTCCTCAGAACCGTTGGAGCCGTCTGAGGTCTTGCCGGCGAGGCGGTCGCGCAGCTCCTGCTCCTGCTGGGCGCGCTTGGCGGGATTGCCGGAGACGCCGCCGCGGCGCTTCTTCTTGCCCTTGCCCTTCTTGCGCTTGCGTGAGCCGCCCGGGACGTTCATGCCGGGGATGCCCATGCCGGCCATGCCGCGCGAACCGTTGGCCACGCGCTTCATCATCTTGGCCGCCTGCTCGAAACGCTGGATGAGCCCATTCACATCAGAGACCTGCGTGCCCGAGCCGGCAGCGATCCTCGCACGGCGCGAGCCGTCGATGATCGAGGGGTCACGGCGCTCGGCAGGGGTCATCGACTTGATGATCGCCTCGGACTGGTCCACCACATGCTCGTCGAACTGGTCGAGCTGGGAACGGTACTGGGCAATTCCCGGCACCATCGCCAGAAGATCCTTCATCGGGCCGAGCTTGCGCACCTGCTGCAGCTCGGAAAGGAAGTCGTCCAAGCCGAAGCTGCCCTGGGCGAGTTTCTGGGCCGACTCCTTGGCCTCCTGCTCGTCGAACTGCTTCTGCGCCTGCTCGATGAGGGTGAGCACATCGCCCATGTCGAGGATGCGGGAGGCCATGCGGTCGGGGTGGAACACCTCGAAGTCCTTGAGGCCCTCGCCGTTCGAGTCGAAGAGGATGGGTTTGTGCGTCACCGACGCCACCGACAGGGCCGCGCCGCCGCGGGCGTCGCCGTCGAGCTTGGTGAGCACCACGCCGGTGAAGTCGACGCCCTTGTCGAACGCCTCGGCGGTCTGCACCGCGTCCTGGCCCACCATCGCGTCGATGACGAAGAGGATCTCGTCAGGGTGGACGGCGTCGCGGATGTCGCGCGCCTGGGCCATCAGCTCCTCGTCCACGCCCAGACGGCCCGCGGTATCGATGATCACCGTGTCGTACTGGTTCTTCCGCGCGTAGTCGAGCGAGTCCTTCGCCACCTGCACCGGGTCGCCGTGCGAGGCGCCCGGGGCCACCACCGTGGTGTCGAGGAGGGCCGCCATCTGGTCCGCCGCCTGCGCGGCTTGGGCGTCCGAGCCCTCCAGCGTGGTCTGCGCGTTCTGCTCCTGGGCGGCCTGCACCTGCTCGGCCGCCTCGCTCGTCACGCCCGGCTGGGGCGCGTAGACGGCCACGCCGGCGTTTTTGCCGACCACCTTGAGCTGGGTGACGGCGTTCGGGCGCTGCAGATCCGCCGCCACGAGCAGCGGGGTGTGCCCCGATTCCTTGAGCCAGTAGCCGAGCTTGCCGGCGAGCGTGGTCTTGCCCGCGCCCTGCAGGCCGGCGAGCATGAACACGGTCGGCGGTTTCTTGGCAAAGCGCAGCGGGCGGTCCACGCCGGCGCCGAGCACCTGGTTAAGCTCGGCATAGACGATCTGCACCACCTGCTGGGCGGGGTTGAGCGCCTCGCCCACCTCGGTGGACAGGCACCGCTCGCGGACTTTTGCGGTGAAGTCCTTGACCGCCGGCAGGGCCACATCCGCGTCGAGCAGGGCGCAGCGGATCTCACGGATCGTGCCGTCGATGTCGGTCTCGGACAGGCGTCCCTTGGAACGCAGATGCTTGAACGCGCCGGTGAGCCGGTCGGTCAGGGAACTGAAAGCTGTGGGCATGCCGCCGATTTTACCGCCCGGCGCTTACGGCCGGCCTTATCGCGCGAAATGTGGACGATGGGCAGGCGGTGAGGGGCGGCCGTCAGTGCGTCCCGGCAATCGGCTGCACTGGCGTCTGACATGCTCAGCCGGCGAAACTCCAGCGCGGGCCTGAGGCGGTGTCCTCCACTGTGATGCCGAGCCCCGCCAGCTCGTCGCGGATGGCGTCGGCCGTGGCGAAATCGCGGTCCTTGCGGGCCTTCTGCCGGGCGGCGAGGCGCGCCGAGACGAGCGCGTCGAGCGCCTTGGCCGTGGGGTCATCGGCGCCGGGGACGGCCTGCGTCTGCCCGGAGATATTCCCGTCGAACGGGGCAGCGAGCGGGTCAAGGCCGAACACGTCGAGCATCGACCGCACAAAGAGCAGATTGCGTCGGATGCGCCTGCGCCCGTTATTCTCGGTTTGGTCAGTATTCGCACCGGCTGCGGGCCTCATGGCGTCCGAAGTCGGCGCGGACCTATCTGCGTTTTGTGCGGTATGTTCCCCGGCGAGCAGCTGGTTCGTCTCCCTGATCAGCGCGAACACGACCGCCAGCGCCGAGGAGACGTCGATGTCGTTGTCCATCGCGGCCACGAAATCCTTCGGCAGGTCGTCGGCGGACAGGCCCGCCACCTCTTCGCGTGAGGGCTGCCTGATCGCCTGTCCGGCTGCCTGCACGAAGCGCTCGACGCGCTTCGCGGCGGCGAGGGCGGAAGGCAGCGTGTCCTTGCCCCACTCGAGCATCGCGCGGTAATGCACGCTCGCCAGCGCATAGCGCACCACCCACGCGGGGTTGTCCCCGAGCAGCCGCTCGGCGGAGAGGCCGTTGCCCAGCGATTTGCTCATCTTCTCGCCCTTGGCCGTCACCCATGCCGAGTGCATCCAGTGGCGGGCGAAGCCCCAGCCGGCCGCACGCGCCTGCGCCAGCTCGTTCTCGTGGTGCGGGAAGCGCAGGTCGAGGCCGCCGCCGTGGATGTCGAACTCGTTGCCGAGGTAGCGGTGCGCCATCGTGGTGCATTCGAGGTGCCAGCCCGGACGCCCCGCGCCGAAAGGCGCCTGCCACACGGCTGTGGCCGGCTCGTCCGGCTTGGCGGCCTTCCAGAGCGCGAAATCGCGCGGATCATGCTTGGCGTCCGACAGGTCGGCCGCATCGGCGGGGTTGTACTTGTCGGCGCCGGTCTCGTCCACGGACGGGCCCATCGCGTCGGCGATTTTGCCCTCGTCGTCCTCGCCGGTCGTGCCGCTGTGCCCGCCCGACTGGTGGGTCAGCTCGCCGTAATCCTTCCAGCTGGGCACGTCGAAGAACACATTGCCGCTGGGGGTGCCGTCCGCGTTCGGGATGATGTACGCATGCCCGCGGGAGATGAGACGCTGGACGAGCTCGATCATCTCGGGCATCTGGCCCGTGGCGCGAGGCTCATAGGTGGGGGCGAGCACGCCCAGACGCCGGTAGGCGTCGGTGAAAACGCGCTCGAAGTGGTAGGCGCGCGCCCACCACTGCTCGTGCGCGGCCGCCGCCTTGCGCAGGATCTTGTCGTCGATGTCGGTCACATTGCGCACGAAGACGACGTCATAGCCCAGCCGCAGGAACCAGCGGCGAACCACGTCGAAGCAGACCGCCGCGCGCATATGGCCGATGTGCGGGGCGTCGTCCACAGTGGCGCCGCACACGTACATGCGCACCTGCCCGGGGGTGATCGGGCTGAACGGCACCACCGCGTGCCGCGCCGTGTCATACAGCCGCTGTCCTGCCGCCGCCTTTGCTACCTTCTGCGGTGTGGGGACGGTGGACACGGTGAGCCGTGCCTCGGAGGTGAGGGGATCGTTGCCAGGATTCGTCATGGTTCCGAGTGTATTGGCGAAAGACGACCCTGCGCCGGAAGAAAACAGCGGCGTTCGGCGGCGATGGCACAATAAGCCTGTGACAAGCGACGCCCGTGTTCTCATCCTCACGCACACCGACCTCGAGGGGCCGGGGCACATCAAGGACGCGCTCGACGACCTGTTCGTGCCGTGCGGGGAGGACCGGATCCTCGACGAACGACATCCCGTGCTGCCCAAGCCGAAGCAGCTGCTCGGGCTGGTGATCATGGGCGGGCCGATGGGCGCGCTCGACTGGTCCGACCACCCCGGCCTCAAGGCCGAGGCGAGACTCGTGCGGCAGTGCGTGGAGGAATCCGTCCCCGTGACCGGCGTGTGCCTGGGCCACCAGATCCTCGCCACCGCCCTGGGCGCGAAACTGCACCCGGGCGCGCCAGCGAGATCGGCTGGGGCAGGATCCGCCGCGTGGGCTCGGCCTCCTCGGTGCGCTGGCACGGCGAGGAGGGTGATGAGACCACCGTGCTGCACTGGCACGGCGATACGGTCGACGTGCCCAAGGGCGGCCGGCTGTTCGCCAGCTCCAAGAAGACGGCGAACCAGGCGTTCGTGCTCGGCTCGGCGCTTGGCCTGCAGTTCCATGCCGAGGTGGGCTACGGCGAACTGGATCCCTGGCTCGCGGACAAAACGATGACGAAGGGCCTGACGAAGAAGGACATCGCCAAAATCCGCGAGAAATACGCGCAGAAGAACCCGGAGGCCGCCGCGCCCGCGCGGTCCCTGTTCGGCGCGTTCGCCGTCAAGGCGGCCGATCGGGCGCATCGTCTCCGAGGGAAATGACCGAATAAAGAATGGCCGATATGACTGCGAAATCGTCGATGATCGGTTGAGTGGCCGGGCTGATGTCCGGTTGGGGATCGTGAGGATCCGGTCAGACCATGAAGACCGAGGACCACGATGACCCAAACCTGCAGGGAATAGCCAGACCGGCAGGGATCGCAAGAACAGGGATCACAGGAAACAGAAGACTGACAGGGAAAGGAATCATGCCGACTTTTGACTGCGGGCTGGAGCATGTCTCGCTCGCCTTCGCCACGAAGAACGTGTTCACCGATGTGACGCAGGGCGTCAACGAGGGCGACCGCATCGGCATCGTCGGGCGCAACGGCGACGGCAAATCCACGCTGCTCAAACTCTTCAAGGGCCTGCAGACCCCCGACGAGGGCCGCGTGCAGATGAGGAACGGCCTGAGCTTCGGCCTGCTCGGCCAGCGCGACGAGCTCGACGGCACCTCCACCGTGCGCCAGGCCGCGCTCGAGGGCCGCGCCGACCACGAGTGGGCCGGCGACGCCCGCTCGCGCGACATCGTGACCACACTTCTCGCCGGCATCCCGCTCGACGCGCAGGTGGACTCCCTCTCGGGCGGCCAGCGCCGCCGTGCCGACCTCGCGCGCCTGCTCCTGCACGACTGGGACATCCTCGCCCTCGACGAGCCCACCAACCATCTCGACATCATCACCATCCACTGGCTGGCCGAGCACCTCAGGAACCGCTTGCCGGACGGGCAGGGCGCGCTGCTGCTCGTCACCCACGACCGCTGGTTCCTCGACGAGGTGTGCTCCTCCATGTGGGAGGTGCATGACGGGACCATCGAGCCGTTCGTCGGCGGCTATTCCGCCTACCTGCTCCAGCGTGCCGAGCGCGCCCGCCAGGCCGACATGCGCGAGGAGCGCCGGCGCAACCTGGCCCGCAAGGAGCTGGCCTGGCTCACCCGCGGCGCCCGCGCCCGCGCCACGAAGCAGAAGTTCCACGTCAAGCAAGCCCAGGAGGTCATCGCCGACGTGCCCCCGGTGAGGAACACCTTGGAGCTCAAGGCGATGGCCATGAGCCGGCTGGGCAAGGAGGTCGTCACCCTCACAGACGTGACGAAGAAATATCCCATCGGCGACACCGGGAGGCAGCGCACGGTCATTGATGATCTCTCTTGGATCATCGGCCCGGGTGACCGCTTCGGCATCGTCGGCGAGAACGGCGTAGGCAAATCCACGCTCCTGGGCCTCATCGACGGGTCCGTCAAACCCACCTCCGGGCGCGTCAAGATCGGCAAGACCGTCAAATTCGCCGTCCTCTCCCAGCGGCTCGACGAGGTGGAGGCCCTCGGCGACGCGAAGGTGAAGGAGGTGCTCACCCGCTACAAATCGACGTACGAGATCGGCGGGAAGGAGTACACGCCTGCCAAGCTGCTCGAACAGCTGGGCTTCGACCCCTCGCAGATGATGACGCCCGTGTGCGACCTGTCGGGCGGGCAGAAGCGGCGGATGCAGCTCATGCTCATCCTGCTCACCCAGCCCAACGTGCTCATCCTCGACGAGCCGGGCAACGACCTCGACACGGACATGCTCGCGGTGATGGAGGACCTGCTCGACCAGTGGGCCGGCACGCTCATCGTGGTCTCCCATGACCGCTTCCTCCTCGAGCGCGTGACCGACCAGCAGTTCGCGCTCATGGACGGAAAGATCCGCCATCTGCCCGGCGGGGTGGACGACTACATCCGGCTGATGGACGGGCGCCCGCACGCCTCCACGCTCGCACAGCCCGCCGAGGGGACCGTGGCCGAGACGGTGGGCGGCGTCACCGGGGGCACGGAGGCGGCCGCCAAGGCCGCCGACAAGGACCTCGCCCGCCGCAAGTGGCGTGCCGGCAAGGAACAGCGGTCGGTGCAGGAAAAGCAGAAGAAGATGGCCGCCCGCATCGCCGACATGGAGAAGACGATGGCGCAGGCGGCGCAGAAGGCGTCCGACCCCTCCGCCACGCAGGACGATTTCAAAAAGCTCGGCGATCTGACCGCGCAACTGCATGATCTGCAGAAGCAGAAAAGCGATCTGGACGACCGCTGGCTCGAGCTCGAGGAGATCCTCGAGGGCTGAGAGGCGGTCTGCTACTTCGCCGCCGGCTCGTCGGTGAGCGCGCGGTACGCCTTCTCGGCGGCCCGCATCTGTGCCTGTTTCTTCGACGTGCCCGTGGCAGAGGCGATCTCCTCCGGCTCCTGCCCGGGCTTTCTCGCCATGAACAGGCGGGCGGTGAACGTGGGGTGCGTCAGATCCGCGTCCACGCCCATGCGGTAGGTCGGGAACTCCACCCCGGTCTCGTGGCCGAGCTTCGTCATCGCCGTCTTCCAGTCGAGCGAGGGACCGCGCTGCGAGACCTCCTCGATCACCGGCATCATGAGGCGGGTGATCACCCTGTCCGCCACGCGCAGGCCGTATTGCAGATAGACCGCGCCGAACAGCGCCTCCAGCGCGTCGGAGAGGATGGTCGGTTTGTGCTCGCTGTGTTCCTCGCGCTCGCCGCGGCCCAGCAGCACGTAGGGGCCGAGGCTGAGCTGTTTGTCGGCCACCTTCGCCAGCGGCGTCTGGCTCACCGTGTTGGCGCGGATGGAGGAGAGGCGCCCCTCGGTCCATGTGGGGAACTCGTCGAAGAGGATACGGGTGACGACCATCTCGAGCACGGCGTCACCGAGGAACTCAAGCCGCTCGTTGTTGGGAAGTCCCGGATTCTCATGGGCGAAGGAGCGGTGGGTGAGGGCGCGCACGAGCAGGTCGGGGCGCAGGTCCACGCCGAGCCTGTCCGTCAGCTCTTTTGTGCCGGACATGTCGAGGTGATAGCCGGCAAGCGCCTCCTGGCCCACACGCGCGGTGGCCTCTGTTGACTGTCGGTCGACCGAATGGGCCATGCGTCCTCCTTACGGACAAAAAGACCCCGCCACCCGTCGATGGCGAGGTCGGTCAGAACGGACGGGCGGAATTCGCGCCCGGGCGTCTGTGAAAGCCGGAAATGCGCTCAGGCGCGCATGTCGGAGCGGATACCCGCCTTGTACACGCGGCCCCTGTAGCTGCCGCAGTTCGGGCAGGCGCGGTGGGGGAGCATCGCGGCGCCGCAGTTCGGGCACGTCACGGTCGCGGCCGCGGAGGCCTTCCAGGTGGAGCGGCGGGTGTGCGTGTTGGCGCGCGAGGTCTTGTATTTCGGTTCTGCCATAGTTTTCCTCTATTCGATCGAATAATGCTTAAGCAGACATTCACGATAACGCGAAGCGTGGATCAGTTCACGCCTGCGGTGCCGGCACACCACGGCCGTGTCAGTCGGCCTCTGCCGCGTTGTCGCCCTTCTCGAGCCGCTCCTTCAGACCGGCGAGGGCCGCCCAGCGCGGATCGGCCGGGGCGTCGTGGTGATGCTCAGAATGCTCGTTGAGGTTGACGCCGTCGAGCGGGCACAGGCCCTTGCAGTCCGGCCTGCACAGCGGGGTGGTGGGCACGAGGTCGAAGAGCGCGTCGCGGATGACGGTCTCCATATCGGCCCAGTTGCCGTTCTCCTTGAGCGGATAGACGTCCTGTGCCTCCTCCTCGGCGAGGTCGACGTCCGTCTCCTCGGCATCGCCGCGGTCCTCCGGCTCGGGCTCCTCGAAGGGGAGGAAGGCCGTCACCTGCGCGGTCAGGGGGCCGGAGAGGTCTTTCAGGCAGCGCGAGCAGCGGCCGGTCGCCGTCGCGCTGATGGTGGCGGTGAGCACGAGCCCGTCCTTGATGGACTCGAAGTCACCTTTTACCCGCACATCGCTGCCGGGGCGCACGCCGTAAAAGTCGTCGCCGATGCCGGTGGGGGCGGGGAAGGTGTCGTCCAGATGCTGGGTGCGGCCGATGGCCGAGCCCACGTCGGAGACGCGCACCGCCCACGGCGACTGGTCGGCGTGCCGGTAGGCCTGGTGCGCCTCGTTCTGGGGATTGTGATTCTGGGTGGTGTGATTGCGGGGGTCGCGGCGTTGTGTCTCACTCATCGTGCTGCCCGTCCTGATCATGGCCGTCGTGCCGGTCGTGCCCGTTCTGCGCGTCGGCGACGCCCTGGCTCGTCACAGAGGCCTCCGCCCGGGCCGCGGCACCGGCATCGAGCGCCTCGTGCCGCGTCTGTTCGAAGCGGCGGCCGGCCTCCTCCTCGCGCTGCTGGAGCACGGTGATGCCCCCGCGCGTCTGCTTGGTGAAATCGGCCAGCTGCTCGCTCAGCTTGGTGAGCACGTCCTCCACGTATGTGTCCGCGCCCTTGGTGAGGGAGCGGGCGCGCGCGTTGGCGTCCTTGAGGATGGCCTGCGCCTTCTGGCGGGCGAGGGCCACCACGTTCTCCTGCCCGGCGAGCACGTCGGCGCGATGATGCGCGTCCTCGATGATCCGGTCCTTCTCGTCACGGGCGGCGCGCACGATCTTCTCGCTGCGCTCGCTCGCCTCCTGACGGCGCTGCTCCGCCTCGCGCATGAGCGCCGAGGCGCGTTCGAGCTGCACCGGCAGCACGTCGCGCAGCTCGCTGAGATGGTCGAGCATGGACTGCTGGTCGACGCGCACCTCGGAGGCGTGGAAGAGCACCTGCCGGGCGTCCTCCAGCTCGCCTTCCATCTGGTCGATGATGTCGAAGGCGTTGTTGAACTCGGGGTGGCGTCCCGTCAGGCGTGCGTCCGAGCCGTCGTCATCCTCTTGGATACCGTCGTCCATGACGTCCTCCTCTGGCGGGCGTACCGGTGACGGGGAGGCGGCACCGCCGTCCCCGCTCGTCTGGCGTCGGTCCCCGCCGTCGATCCTGTCGTGTGGTTCGTGCGCCGGTCCCTGCGCGTCCTGCCGGTCGTCCTGCCGCGGCGCATCGTCGGCCGGGGCGTCGGTCAGTCCGACGAGATCGCCGAGGCTGTGCGCGAAGGAGCGTGCCTTCTCCCGCACGGAGGAGCCTGCGGAGGGCTGCCGGTCACCGGTGTCGTCACCGGTATCATCCGCCCGGGCGCCGTCATACTCCCGGCCGTCTGCGCCGTCCGCCGGCTGCCGTCCGGCCGGGGCGGGCGCCGGCTCGGGGATGAGCGGTGAGGAGTCTGCGGAATCCGCCGGTGCGTCGGAGGTGTCTTCATGTGCGGCGGGGATGCTGTCACCGGTGCCATCGGCCTGTTGCGCGGACGCGTTCCCGGAGCCGGGGTGACGGCCGTGCCCGGCCGCGGCGACGGACGCCGTGTTGACGATCGTCGTCTCGGCCTCGCTGCCGTCGGCGGCATTGTTCTGTTCGTTCTGCTCGCTCATCGTTCCTCCCGTGGCCCCGCCAGATCGGCGCGGCCGGTCATACGTCTCCCAGTATCCTCCGAAACGCGTCTGTTTGTCAGTCCCGTGTCTGTCTGTTGTCTGATTGTCGTTTCTTCCTGCCGCGTGGGTGCCGGTCAGTGTCAGTCGCTGCCGGCATGGCTGATCCCGGAGACGCGTGCGAGCAGCGGCCCGACCACCGCGTCAGGGACCATGCCCTCGATATTGCCCCCGTGGTGCGCCACATCCTTGACCACCGAGCTGGAGATGTGCTCCTTCATCGGGTCGGCGGGCAGGAAGAGCGTCTCGGTGCCGGCCAGATGCCGGTTGACGAGGGCCATGCCCAGCTCCTCCTCGTAATCGCCGTTCTGCCGCAGTCCTTTGACGATCACCTGCGCGTTGACGGATGTGCAGTAATCGGTGATGAGCCCGTCCGTGCTCGCCACGGTGATGTTCGGGTTGCCCTGCGCCTGCCACAGCACAGGATCGGAGGCCGGCAGATCGTCCAGACCGGGTGAGTGGACGAGAAAACCGTCGTCGGCGAGGGCACGGCGGATGAAGCCGACGCGCTCGGCCTCCGTGAACATCGGTCTTTTGGCCCCGTTGACCGCCACCACCACATGCACGTGCGAGAAGAGGCGGGCGCACCGCTCCATCACGTCCAGATGGCCGGAGGTGACGGGATCAAAGGAACCGGGGCACACTGCGATCGTCATGATTCCAAGGCTAGCCGGGGGTGCCGCTGTTTGCGCCGCGGGCACGGCGTTCACCCACAGCGACGCGGGCGGGACAGCGCCTGTCGTCCAATAAAATCAGAGGCATGATGCGCTTTGATGCTGCGGATGATCCCCGCAATGATTCTTTCCGCGCCGATTCTTGTGGCGCCGGCCGCCTGCCGTCCGACATCGGTTTCACCAGCCCGTCCTCGCCCCAGAAAGAGGGCGAGGGGCAGACCGCCGTCCTCGACCGGCCCGAGGAAAAGTCGGAGACCCGCAAGGACGACGGTGCCGACGCCGATCGCTACGCCCACTATGTCTCCGCCAAGGAGATGGCGCGCTCGCGTGCCACGGGCCGCCCGGTCGTCGCCCTGTGCGGCAAGGTGTGGGTGCCGAAACACAATCCCGCCGACTACCCCATCTGCCCGGAGTGCAAGAAGATCTACGAGCAGCTGCAGGGCGGCAACAACTAAACCTTCCGGATCAGGCTTTCAGGATCTAGGCCTTCAGGATCACCGTGTCGATGGCCGGGTCGCCCTCGGCCAGAGAGTGCGCGGTGATCGGCATATCCGCGAGCTGGTGACGCCGCCACCTGTCGGCCTTGGCCAGCGCGTCCGGGGCGGAGAGCGCGGGGTCGGCCACGCCGTTCTTCATCGCGGTGATGAGCAGCGGGCGCGTCTCGTCCACCTCCTCGCTTGTGGGGCATGTCCACCGGGAGAGCGCCTCCTGGGAGCCGTCGACCACGATCTCCTCCGTCGCCAGGCCGTAGCGGTAGGCGCGCCAGGCGCCCTTGCGCCAGCCGACATACGTCTTGCCGAATGATTTCTTGGCCACCGGGTGCATCGTCCCGTCCGCGCCGCGGCGCTCGACGAGCTTGTACACCATCTCGCATGTCGGGTGGCCAGAGCCGGTCACAAGGCGCGTGCCCACGCCGTAGGAGTCCACCGGCGCGTCGCGCAGGGCGGCGATGGCGTACTCGTCCAGATCGTTCGTGACGGTGATCTTCGTCTTCGTGGCGCCGAGGGCGTCGAGCTGTTTGCGGGCGCGCTGCGAGACGGAGGCGAGGTCGCCCGAGTCGATGCGGATGCCGCCCAGGCGGGGGCCGGCCACGCGCACCGCGGTCTTGATGGCCTCCTCCACGTTGTACGTATCCGTCAGAAGCGTCGTGCCTTCGCCGAGCGCCCTGATCTGCGAGCGGAACGCCTGTTCCTCGCTGTCGTGGAGCAGGGTGAACGAGTGCGCGGCCGTGCCGATCGCCGGCAAATCGTAGCGCATGGCGGCAGCAAGGTTCGCCGTGCCCTTGAAGCCGCCGACAATAGACGCACGCGCGGCCGCAATGGCAGCCTGCTCGTTCATGCGCCGCCCGCCCATGTCCATGCATGGACGCGAGCCTGCAGCCATTGAAATCCTTGAAGCGGCCGAAGCGACGGCGGAATCATAGTTGAGGACGGAGAGGATGAGCGTTTCCAGCAGCGTTCCCTCGCCGAAGCTGGCCTCGACCTGCAGTATCGGGGAGTTGGGAAAATAGATTTCGCCTTCCCGGTAGGCGCGGATCGTGCCATGGAAGGTGAAGCGCCGCAGCCAGTCGGCGGTCTTCTCGCTCACGATATGCCGTTTGAGCAGAAACCCGACCTGGGCCTCGCTCGGACGGAAATGTTCGATCATGGGCAGCAGGCGGCCCAGCCCTGCCACAACGCCATAGCGCCGGCCGGCCGGCAGATGGCGGGCATACACTTCAAAAACGCAGTCGCGGTTTGCCGTCCCGTCGGCAACCGCTGCATCGAGCATCGTGTACTCGTACATGTCGGTCATGAGAGCCGGCGTGGCGTCGGCGTCATCGGCATAGTCCTTGATGCGGGGCAGAGCCGCCCCTTCCTGAGATTCTTTCATCAATACCCGTTTCTCTTTTTGGCACTGTCCTTTTTGGACAGCGGATTTCGGCGATGTTTCGTGGTGTGAGAAATTAATTAAAGATGAAATTAATCAATTGGAGAGAATCAGCCTGGTGGTTCACTGCTTTCAACCCCCAGTGTAGAGGGTCCCTGTCACGTGCTGATGACATTTTCCACTTCACATGTTCATGCCAGAGGCGGCTTTTATCGGCGTGAAGGGCGCGGATCCGTGTCGATCAGCGGCCTGGCGGGCAGCAGCCGGTCGATCGCCCACAGGATGAGCCCGAGCACGAAGAAGGCGGCCAGGCACAGCACCGCATTCGTGGCAACCGTCATGGGCGTGTGGCGTGTCAGATCAATGAAGCCGTACGGATACGGGTCGGTGGCCGTGAGAAGCCCGGCCGTGGGGAAGAAGTGCGCGCGCACGAGGATGACGGCGAAATAGACGAGGAAGTAGATCAGCCAGCTGAGCGAATAATGCCATTTGAGCCGGCGGTGCCGGTCGGCGAGGAACCAGTCGATCACCACGAGGACCGGTACGATGATGTGCACGATCCACGGCTCGGGGATGCCGAAATAGTGCGGTTTGGTGGCCAGATCCGGCGCGGGAAGGATGGTGGCCGCCACCACGCCCACCACGATGAGCGCCATCGTGATGCCGGATTTGAGCCAGGCGGGCGGCTGCACCCCGTCGAGCAGGGTGGCGAACGCGGCCCACAGGAAGATGAGCCCGGCCGCGAAGTTCGTCTCGTGCGTGAGGAAGAACCAGTTGTTCGGCACCTGGCCCGTCCAGGTGACGAACGTGCCGGTGAGGGCGAAGAACGCCACCACGAGGCGGAAGACGACGACGATCAGCTTGCGCAGGAATTTCATAGCCTTCAGGATATTTCACGGTTCGGCCCTACGCCCGCGTCAACCAGGGATAGCCGTCCTGTTCCGGTGCCGGTCGGATCCCCGGATCGCGGCCTGTCTCCCCGGTCGTCCACATCCATCCGCGCTGCGCTGGATTCTATTTACAAGTGCGACTGAACCCGGTTCGGTCTGATCATAGCCGGGCCAGCTCCTGTTCGAAACACTCTCGTGGGGTCTTCCAGCCCAATACTTTCATGGGCATGTCATTGATCTCGTCCACGATGTCCTGCAGCTCCCGCCCTGTCAGCTGCGAGAAGTCGGTCCTCTTGGGCAGGTAGCGGCGGATCATCCCGTTCCTGTTCTCGTTCGTGCCCCGCTGCCAGCTCGAGTACGGCTCGGCGAAAAAGGTGGTCATACCCAGCCTGTCGTCCACCCGCTGGCGGAGTGCCGCCTCGGTGCCGTTGTCCCACGTGCGGGAGAGCCTCGCCCCGGCCGGCAGCTTCGAGTACATGTCCAATTCGGCTTCCGCCGTGGACGGGGCGGTCTTGTCGGGGATGAGACGCGCCATGAGGAACCGGGTCCTGCGCTCCGCCTGCGTGTCCAGACAGGTCTTCGATGCCGTCCCGCCGATGACGGTGTCCGACTCCCAATGGCCGAACGTACTGCGATCGTCGATATACGAGGGTCTGGCGCCGATGGGGATGCGCCCAGGGATACGGGGCGCATGCGCCTTCGGCCCGCCCCGGCGCCTCCTTCTCCTGTGGGCGCGGAGGAGATACTGGATCTGATCCCGTCTCTGCGTGTAGATCCACCGGTAGATGGTCTCATGGCAGGCGCGCATGTCCGGCTCGTCGGGATGGTCGAGCCGGAGGCGCCCGGCGATCCTCTCTGGGCTCCATCCTTTCCTCAGCCCGTCGGCCACATAGGAGACGAGCAGATCATCGGAGAGGGCGCGCGGCCTGCGCGCCCTGTGGGCGCGCCGCGCCGCCCTCCGCTGCGCGGTGGCGGACGCCCAGAAAGGCGGGCTGGTCCACGGCCCGGTCTTCAAACGTGCCGGCCTGTAAGGCCGATAAGACTCATTCTCATTACTGGCGAACCATCTGTTCCTGGCCAGTTCCCGGTAGAGGGTTGATTTATGCCGGCCCATGATCCTGGCGCACTGCCGGACCGGGATCCTCTCATGGAAGTGGAGCCTGTCCAGCAGCGCCCTCTCCTCGAGGCTGAGGTGATGATAGTTTTGATTCACAGTGCGGCCCTTTCCCCGATTGGTTTTCCTAGCAATCACCAAATCTACGGGAAGAGTCGCACTTCTATTTAGAACTCAGGTGCTGCCGGCCCACCGGTCGGCGGGTCTAGGCTGAAGGTATGAGTGAAATTCAGCTTGTGCACACGGTCAATGGCAAGGTCGTCCGCTATGACGGGCGCGCAGTCGACGAGCTGCGACCGGTCAAAATCACGCGACACTGGACGAAAGGCCCGGAGGGCTCGGTGCTCATCGAATGCGGCGGCACGCGCGTTTTGTGCACCGCCTCGTGGCAGGACGGCGTGCCCCGCTGGCGCAAGGGTTCCGGCCTGGGCTGGGTGACCGCTGAGTACGCCATGCTGCCGCGCGCCACGAGCACCCGCACCCCGCGCGAATCGCGCACCGGCCGCGTCAACGGCCGCTCCGAGGAGATCAGCCGGCTCATCGGCCGCTCCCTGCGCGGCGTGGTCGACTATGAGGCCCTCGGCGAGAACCAGATCATCCTCGACTGCGATGTGCTCCAGGCGGACGGCGGCACCCGCACCGCCTCCATCACCGGCGCTTACGTGGCGCTTGTCGACGCGGTCGACTGGGCCAAGGCCCACCACCTCATCGCCCAGGACGCGGTGGTGTTGCGCGACCAGGTGTCCGCCGTCTCCGCGGGCATCATCGAGGGCGTGCCCATGCTCGACCTGCCCTACCCCGAGGATTCCAACGCCGGCACCGACATGAACGTGGTGATGACCGGCGCGGGCAAATTCATCGAGATCCAGGGCACCGCCGAGCACGGCCCGTTCGACCGCTCCCAGCTTGGAACGCTGCTCGACCTCGCCGCCAAAGGCAACGCCGAGCTGCAGAAGGCGCAGAACGAGGCGCTCGCGCAGGAGTGAGTCCTCGTCGGTCCCGTCTTCCCGGAAGACGATCCGGCCTCACGATGACCATCCGCGGCGGCGTTCACCGGGATCATCCCGATCCCCAATCCATTCGGTTTCACTCCAGTTTCAACAGGAACCATCAACAACAACCGACCGCACAGGCAGCCGGCGCGTCCCGCATAAGGAGGACAGATGAGACTGGTTCTGGCAACGCATAACAAAGGCAAGCTGCGCGAATTCCGCGAGATCCTGCGCGACCGGCTCGGCAAGGACCTCGGCGGCCTCGAGCTCGTCTCCGCCGCCGATCTGGGCGTGGAGGACCCGGTGGAGACCGGCACCACCTTCACCGAGAACTCCGCCCTCAAAGCCCGCTTCGTCAGCGAGAAGACGGGTCTGCCGGCGGTGGCGGACGACTCCGGCCTCATCGTCGACGTGCTGGGCCGCGCCCCGGGCATCCTCTCGGCGCGCTGGTCGGGAAGGCACGGCGACGACAAGGCGAACCTCGAGCTGCTCCTCGCCCAGGTGAGGGACATCCCGGATGAGCGCCGCACCGCGCGGTTCGAGTGCGTGGCGACGCTCGTCATCCCGGCCGGCGTGGCCTCCAACCGCTCCGACAAACCGCTCGTGCTCTCCGAGCGCGGCGAGATGACGGGCCTGCTCGCCCGCGAACCGCGCGGAAAGAACGGGTTCGGCTATGACCCGATCTTCCTGCCCGACGACCAGCCGCAGGAGACCGGCCATCCCGCCGAGATCGACGCGCAGGAGGCGAAGGCCGCACTGACGAACCGCCTCTCCGCCGCGCAGCTCACACCCGCGCAGAAGGACGCGATCAGCCACCGCGGCAAGGCGATGCGCAAGATCGCCAAGGACATCGAGGTGTATCTCGGCGCCGAGTAGGCTTATCCGACCCGGGACCCGCTCAGATGGCGACGAAGTAGATCACCGTCATGATGATGAGCGAGGAGATGCACGTGAGTGTGAGCGTGAAGCCCGCGCTCTTGGCGTCGCCGAGCGCCTTGTCGGTGAACATCGTGGCGAAGATCGAGGCCGGCGAGAGCGTGGAGATGGCCACGATCGTGCGGGTGCGCAGGTCGAACGGCAGGAGGAACGAGGCGGCCACGAACAGCAGCGAGAAGCCGAGCCTCCAGCCGAACACCTCGGCCACCTGCCGCGTCTCGCGCTTGCTGGTGGGCAGCTCCATGAGCATGCCGATCATCGCCATCGAGCAGAACGTGTTGGCGTCGGCAATCGGCTTGAGGAACGTGGCCACCCCGTGCGGCAGACGGATGCCGAACAGCAGCAGGATGATGAGCAGGATGTAGACGTCGAAGCTCGGTGAGGTGAGGAACGACTTGATGATGGCCAGACGCTGGTGGCGTTTGGCGAGGCGGCGGGCGTCCTCGTCCTGGGCCTCCACATGGATGTGCTCGTTGCCGTCCTCGTCGACCTCGATGACGTCCTTGAGCGGGCGGTCGGCGGGGATCTTGAGCATGGCGCTCGTCACCGCGTTGGACGTGGCGGAGACGACGATGCAGTTGCCGATGTCGTACATCACGGCGGGCAGGATCGCGCCCATGCCCATGAGCGCCTGGATGACGGGGAACGTGAAGTTGCCCACGTTGGAGCCCGAGCCGTTGATCATGAGGAAGAAGCGCTGCGTGATGGGCCTCTTGCGGCTGATGAGGAAGAGGAAGGGGATGGGCAGCAGGGCGCAGACGAAGCCGAACAGGGAGATCCACAGCATGCTGCGCTTGGGATCGTTGACGGTGAAGGAGTAGATGATGTCGGCCGGCAGGGTGAGCCAGACGATGGACTGCTCAAGCACGCGGTAGCCGGTGGGGGTCACGATGCCGGTGCGTTTCATGGCGTAGCCCGCCGCGATGATGAGCAGCAGCGCGATCGGCTGGAGTACGACCTGCATGATTCTCTTTCCTCGCGAGGGGCAAAGGCGTGCGCTTCTGCCGGTATGGCCCTTCCAGGCGGATTGACACAATGTTAGAGTCCGTTGACGATATGAAAAGCGCGTTCGACACGGGTTAAACACGGCATGTGCGGAAGGATCCACGATGGCGGGGAAACGCCGAAAAAAACCAGAACGACCGGTGTGTGTGGGCCAAAGCGGCCGGAATGGGAAGACTGACGTTTGTTCTCGTGGATGGTCTGTTCTGGCGATAGGAAAAAGTGGTGCGCGAGGCGGGGCTTGAACCCGCACGGCAATGCCACAGGAACCTAAATCCTGCGCGTCTACCAATTCCGCCACTCGCGCATGATGTCCTATCAGGCACCGATTTCACCGGTACCAGGGACAGAACCCAGAATATCAGGATGGCCTGCGACGGACAGTCCAAGACACGCACAGCAACAAGACACGCACGGAGAACATGAGCGGATAAATATGTGCACATGAAGGGACACAAGCAGGAAAAGAAACCAGCGGTGTTCTGGAAAAGAAAAGACCCAGAGGCCAAAGCAGTGGAGCCACTTGACAGAATCGAACTGTCGACCTTCTCTTTACGAGAGAGACGCTCTACCGACTGAGCTAAAGTGGCATGCTCTCGCGCGTGAACGCGACAACGTCGCCCAGTCTACCCCACACCAGGACGTTGCGCGCGGGTACCGTGGGGATCATGGAAAAACACCAGCCAGAGCCGAGGGGGACGGCCGTGCGCCGACGGCGCGACGAGGCCGTGGAGGCCCTGCGCCTGTTCGCCATCGCCGGGATCGCCGTCTTCCACACCTTTCAGCCGTATTTCGACGCGCTCGCCTACGGCCAGCCGGGCGTGCCGGTCGGCTGGGCCGGCGCCGGCTCGGTGTTCCTGTTCGGGCTCATCAGCCTCCTGGGCGCGGCCGGCAACTCCGTCTTCTTCATGATCTCCGGTTTCTACCTGCTGCCGCGCATGCGGGGGCGGGCGGGCCGGCCCGGCTACTGGGGCCGTGAGGCCTATGCGTTCCTGCGCCGGGCGGGGGTGATCGCCGCCTCCATCGTGCTCTACCTGCTCCTCGGGCTCATCGCCCAGGCACTCGGCGCACCCCTCTTCGACGGGGGCCGTGGGGTTATCCGGTGGCTGACCGGGGGGCTCGAGTTCATCTGGCTCTATCTGCTTGCCCTCGCCCTCGCCCCGCTGCTCGCCTGGGCGGCTGCCAAAGCCCCCGGTGCGTGCCGTGCCGCGTTCTGCGTGCTCGGCTTCGCCGTCCTCGCGCTCGACCAGTGGATCGCCTTCGCTGACCGCGGCAGTTTCTCCCACGGCCTGTTCGACTGGCGCAAGCTCATGAGCGGGGCCACCTATCTCGTTGCCTTCGTCCTCGCCGGGTTCATGGGCGCCCATCGCCGCCGCGTGGCGGATCTGGCCGCTCCGCTCCTGTCCGTCACGCTCGCGCTTGTCGTCGCCGCGCAGGCGGCGGCCGCATGGCAGGTGGGGCATGGCAGCGTCTTCCTTCTCGGCGCGCTCGCCTACAAATCCACCTCGCTCCTCTCGTTCCTGCTCGCCGTCAGCCTGCTCGCGCTGGCGTGCCGGCACGCGCTCGCACACCCCGCCGAGCGCGTCGACGAGCCCGAGCCGGCCCGTCCGAAGGCGGTGCGCCGCCTCGCCTCCTTAATCCTTGGCTTCTACATCTGCCAGTCGCTGCTGTTCATGCCGTGGCATCTGTTCTGCACCCGCCCGCTCGCCGTGCTCGCCACGGACGTGGGGGCGACCGTGTTCTTCCTCGTGGGCATCTGCGCAAGCCTGCTGTATGCGCTCGCGCTCATGGGGCTCGACCTGCTCGTGCGCCGCCCGCTGCTGCATCTGCTCCGTCTCGCCTGACGGCCTCCCTCGTCTCTCTCGCGGGATACATTGACGGATGGATACGGCCCTGAGGCCGTGTGAAAGCAGCCCTGTAAACGATGGCAGACATGCCGCGCCCCGCGCAGGCCGCGGGGTCCGTTGCTCGGCTGCGGAAAGGGGAATATGACCATCAAACCACCTGTGGATGCCACGAAGACCGAGGCATGGAAGCAGCTCGACGAGCATCTCTCCCAGCTCAAGGGCGAGGGCATCAATCTGCGCCAGTGGTTCGCCGACGACGCCGAGCGCACCAGCAAGCTCTCCTTCGAGGCGGGCGACCTGCACTTCGACCTCTCGAAGAACCTCATCAAGCCGGAGACCCTCAAGCTCTTCGCCAAGCTCGCCGACGAGGTGAACCTGCGCGAGCGCACCGAGGACATGTTCAACGGCGTGCACATCAACAACACCGAGGACCGCGCCGTGCTCCACACCGCGCTGCGCCGCCCGGTCAACGACGAGGGCGAGCTCATCGTCGACGGCCAGGACGTCGTCAAGGATGTGCGCGACGTGCTCGAGCGCATCTACAGCTTTGCCAACAAGGTCCGCTCGGGGCAGTGGCGCGGCGTGACCGGCAAGAAGATCGAGACCGTCGTCAACATCGGCATCGGCGGCTCCGACCTGGGCCCCGTCATGGTGTACGAGGCGCTCAAGCCGTACGCCGACGCCGGCCTGTCCGCGCGCTTCATCTCCAACATCGACCCGCAGGACATGTCGGAGAAGACGAAGGACCTCGACCCGGAGACCACGCTCTTCGTCATCGTCTCCAAGACCTTCACCACCCTCGAGACCCTCACCAACGCCCGTGACTGCCGTGCCTGGCTCCTGGACAAGCTGCAGGAGCAGGGCGCCATCGACGGCTCCGAGGCCTCGCGCAAGGAGGCCGTGAAGAAGCACTTCATCGCCGTGTCCACCAACCTCAAGGGTGTGGAGGAGTTCGGCATCGACACCGCCAACACCTTCGGCTTCTGGAACTGGGTCGGCGGCCGTTACTCCGTCGATTCCGCCGTGGGCACCATCCTCGCCATCGTGCTCGGCCCGGAGCGCTTCGAGCAGTTCCTCCAGGGCTTCCACACCATGGACGAGTATTTCCGCACCACCCCGTACGAGAAGAACGTCGTGGCGCTCATGGGCATGATGAACGTGTGGTACGACGACTTCTTCGGCGCCGAGTCCCACGCGATCCTGCCGTACAACCAGTATCTGCACCGCTTCCCGGCCTACCTGCAGCAGCTCACCATGGAGTCCAACGGCAAATCCGTGCGCTGGGACGGCACCCCGGTCACCTCCAAGACCGGCGAGATCTTCTGGGGCGAGCCCGGCACCAACGGCCAGCACTCGTTCTACCAGCTGATCCACCAGGGCACCCACATCATCCCGGCCGACTTCATCGCCTTCGCCAACACGAAGGATGCCGTCAAAGACGGCGACCAGGACGTGCAGGAGCTCTTCCTGTCCAACTTCCTGGCGCAGACCAAGGCGCTCGCCTTCGGCAAGACGCTCGACGAGGTGCACGCCGAGGGCACCACCGACCCGGTGGTCGCCGCCGCCCGCGTGTTCACTGGCAACCGTCCGACCACCTCGATCTTCGGCGACGAGCTGACCCCGTACAGCCTCGGCGAGCTCGTCTCCCTCTACGAGATGATCGTCTTCACCGAGGGCACCGTCTGGGGCCTCGACTCCTTCGACCAGTGGGGCGTGGAGCTCGGCAAGAAGCTCGCCCTGCAGATCGCCCCGGCGATCTCCAAGGATGACGCCGCCCTGGCCGAGCAGGACCAGTCCACGCAGGCGCTCATCCGCTTCTACCGCGCGCATCGCCGCTGAGAGCTGAGAGCTGAGATCTGAGATCTGAGATCTGAGATTCTTATCGCTCTCTGGTTGAAGGCCGCGACCCTCCGGGGCCGCGGCCTTTTTCCTCTCCGGCCCGGTCTTCTGCCGCCCGGTGCGTCCGTCAGCCTGTGAGGATGCGTGCTGCCAGGATGCGTGTCTTCGTGCCTGTCCTCGTGTGTCGCGGGCGGAGGGCTGTTCGCACGCCGGTGTATTCTGAAGCCATTGCCGGGGGCGCACGAATGAGGTGATCGTCCCGGTTCCGTTTTTCCTTTCCCGTTTCCAGAACCGTCGCGGCCGGACATCATGCGCCGGCTGATGGTGATGCTGATGTCGGGGAACATGAAAGGTTTCACAGTGGCAGTAGCCAGCAATCTTGCCGATATGAAATTGCCGGAGCTCAAGGAGCTGGCCCGGCAGATGGGTCTGCGCGGCGTATCCGGCATGCGCAAATCGCAGCTCGTTGACACGCTCCAGGCGGCGCGCACGGGCGGCAAAGCCCCGGCGGGCGTCACCGTCGGTGTGCCGCGCCGCGGCCGCAAACCGGTCCCGCGTCCTCTGCCGGCCTCCGAGGCGACGCAGGTCGCCGAGGCCGCCGGGTCGGCGCGCACCGCCGCTCCCGCCTCCGCCGCATCCCATCCGTCCGACCACGCCTCCGCCGCCGCACAGCCGGACGGGCGACGCGCGGACCGCGTGGACCACACGCCGCAGTCATCGCGCGTGTTCTCTGCCGCCGGTGCTCAGGAGGAGGCCTTTGACCGTCCCGCGCGACGCACGTCGCACCGGCATATCGAGGATCTGGATCTCGGCATCCGTCTTCCCAGCCGGCCGCGCACACAGGACATGCGCCAGGAGCACGAGGGGACGGGCCATGCCGGCCGGGCGCACTCGCTCGACGACATCCTCGCCTCGCTGCCTGATCATTCGCAGGCGCATCAGGATCGTCAGGAGGAGGACCGGCCCGTCCGTCGTCGCCCGCACCGTGTGGTGAGGACCGCCGGGCCTGCCTCCGCCGCGGAGGACGACCAGGCGCCGCAGATCCGCACGTACCGGCTGACCGAGGAAGGCGGCGAGGAGGATTCTCAGGAGCAGGACGGCCGCGATGGGCGCGGCCGTCACTCCGACCGCCGCCACGCCCGGATCGACCAGGATCAGGAGGGGGAGCCCGACAGGCGCGATGACCGCCGTCAGGACGATCACGAGGACGAGGAGCAGACCGCGCCGGTCGCCGGCATCATCGATCTGCTCGATTCCTACGCCTTCATCCGCACCTCCGGTTACCTGCCCGGCCCCAACGACGTCTATGTGTCAATGGGTATGGTCAAGAAGTACGGCCTGCGAAAAGGCGACGCCGTGCAGGGCACCATCCGCCTGGGCAGGAACAACCATCGCGGCAACCGGCACCAGAAGTTCGTGCCGGTGCGCACCATCACCTCCATCAACGGCCTGTCCGTGGAGGAGGCGGCGAACCGCCCCCAGTTCGAGAAGCTCACGCCGGTCTATCCGTCCGAGCGCCTGACGATGGAGACGCAGCAGAACAAGCTCATCGGCCGCATGATCGACATCGTCTCGCCCATCGGCAAAGGCCAGCGCGGCCTCATCGTCTCGCCGCCCAAGGCCGGCAAGACCATCACGCTGCAGGCCATCGCCAACGCCATCCACGAGAACAACCCGGAGTGCCACATCATGGTGGTGCTCGTCGACGAGCGCCCGGAGGAGGTGACCGACATGGAGCGCACCGTCCACGGCGAGGTGATCAGCTCCACGTTCGACAAGCCCGCCTCCGAGCACACCGTGGCCGCCGAGATGGCCATCGAGCGTGCCAAGAGGCTCGTGGAGATGGGCCAGGACGTGGTCGTGCTGCTCGACTCGATGACCCGTCTCGCCCGCGCCTACAACATCGCCGCGCCGGCCTCGGGCCGCGTGCTCTCCGGCGGCGTGGACGCGCAGGCGCTCTACCCGCCCAAGCGCTTCTTCGGCGCCGCCCGCAACATCGAGAATGGCGGCTCGCTCACGATCATCGCCTCCGCGCTGGTGGAGACCGGTTCGAAGATGGATGAGGTGATCTTCGAGGAGTTCAAGGGAACCGGCAACATGGAGCTGCGCCTCTCGCGCGACCTGTCCGACAAGCGCATGTTCCCGGCCATCGACGTGAACGCCTCCGGCACCCGCCGTGAGGAGCTGCTCACCAAGCCCGAGCAGCTGCGCATCATCTACGGTCTGCGCCGCGCGTTCGGCGGGTTGGAGCCCGAGCAGGTGTACAGCCGTCTGGTGCCGATGCTCAAGAAGACCCCGTCGAACGAGGCGTTCTTCCAGGCCATCGCCCAGCAGATGAACATCCCGGTCAACCGGGCCGTCTGACAGGTTCGGCCTGGACGCGGTGCCTGCCGCAGGGCGGGTCCCGTGCCGCCACAGCCCCGGTCTCTTGCCAAAACAAGAGACCGGGGCTTTCCATGTTCGGCGGTCTGTGTCGTGCTCGGCGGTCTGTGTCGTCGGATAAGGCGGAAGACGACGAAAATCGGGAAACAAGCAACCGGAAGACCGAAAACAGAAAACGGGAAAACGGGACCGGATACGGCAGAGACCGGAATCCAAGGATGTTTTCGGACTGTTCCGGAACAAATACCGACATAAATAAACGAGGGACCGCTCCCCATTGAACAAATCCCTCACCGTCCATCATACCTATGTCGGGTGGTGGCGCACCCCCCCCATATCCTCTCCTGCCTCGGAGATTTTGGCGTGATGATGCCCTGATGGTCCGGCGCGGTTGTCTTGGCGGCGGCCTCGTCGGTTGTCCGTTCGCCGCCCATGCCTGCCGCCGGCGGATCGTTTTGCGTGCTGCTTTTATATCGATCCATGGATATGCTGGAAGGTAAATTAGGATGTTAACGTTAACAATCTCAACGGCATCCTGGTCACGAGAGAAATGGCACCATCGTCGATGATGACGGCGGATTCGGCGGCATTGTGGCCGCCGGCCTGAGAGAAGAGAGCAGGACAGCCAATGAGTGCAGGATCTGGTGCGAAAACACGCGTCGGGAAACATGCCCGTCGGGTACGTGGAGCCGGTGCGGCCCTCGTCGCGGCCTCCGTGCTGGTGGCCGGTCTGGGGCTCGCCGCGCCGACGGCGAGTGCCGCCTCCGCGGTGACCATCACGCCGAACCCCTGGGCGGCGGACACACTGTTCGAAGGATGGGGCACCTCGCTCGCCTGGTTCGCCAACGCGACAGGCGACTACGGCGAGCCCGGGTCGATCGTCCACTCCAGCGGCAACGCGGAGGCGGACAAAAAGGCCCTCCAATATGGCAAAAAGCTGAAAAACGAACTGTACGACGCCATTTTCGGGAAAGACGGACTGCGTCTGAACATGGCGCGGTACAACGTCGGCGGAGGAAATGCCTCGGACGTCGCCTACGGCTACCCGTTCATGCGCCAGGGTGCGGCTGTGCCCGGTTATTGGAAGGATGACGCGAAGGCCACCGGCACCTACAAGGATGACTCCGGCAACGTCGGGACAAAGCAGACGGACAAGGATCGCCTTGACTCCGCGTTCGATCCCACCGACGACGCCGATTACGACTGGTCCAAGGGGTCCGCGCAGGAGTGGTGGCTCAACAAGGGCGTCTCCTCCGGCGACATGAGCGAGATTGAGATGTTTGCCAACTCCGCCCCGTGGTTCATGACCGGTTCCGGCTACGCCACCGGAGGGTACGACTCCGGCGCGAACAACCTCTCCGATCCCCAGAAATTCGCCGAATATCTCGCGCATGTCACCCGGCATCTGGAGAAGAAATACAACTTTGACGCCCAGACCGTCGAGCCGCTCAACGAGTCGGAGACGAGCTACTGGGGCACCCCGCGCGGGACGGCTGCCTCGCGGTCGGATTCCGGCGAGCAGGCAGGCATTGACCAGTCCACCTTCGATTACTACTGGAACACGCACTTTAACGGCAAGGACAAATCCGTCACCCCGTATTCCGGCTCCCTCAAGAAGCCGCAGGAGGGCATGCACGTGGACTACGCGCAGGGTTCCTCCTCGCCGCAGCAGAAGACCATCACCGCACTGAAGTCAGCGCTCGCGGCAGAGGGGAGCCGGGCGAAGGTCTCCTCGACGGACGCCACCAACACGGATGACCTCCTCAGGTCGTACAAACTGTGGGATGCGTCGACGCGCGACGCCGTGGGGCAGTACAACTCCCATGCCTATTCCACGCCGAGCCCCCAGGCCGTGAGGGATCTCGCGCAGGCGGACAACAAGTCGCTGTCGATGAGCGAGGTCGACGGCTCCTGGCAGTCGGGCTCGTTCGATCCCTACAACTCCGACTTCAGCAACGCCCTCGGCATGGCGAAGCAGATCAGCAGCAACGTCTGGTCGATGCAGTCCAAGGACTTCACCTTCTGGCAGGTGGTCGAGGACCTGTACAACATGGGCGTGGGCACCGACAAGGACCTGAACGGCAACACGGCGAAGGTCCATGGCGAGAACACCAACTGGGGCACCGTCCTCGTCGACTTCGACTGCAATGTGGCCGGTACGGACGGCAGGCTCTATTCGGAGCGTGACTGGCTCAACAACGGCAAGAAGACGGACGGTATCCATCCGTGCAGCGTCGTGGCGAACACCAAGTACGCGGCGGTTCGCGCCTACACGCAGCTCATCCGCCCGGGCGCGCGCATCATCGCCAACAACGACCCGTCCAGGACCATGACCGCGATCGACAAGAACGGCAAGGATCTGCTCGTCGTCTACACAAATGACGGCAATGAGCAGAAGAACGCGACGCTCGACCTGTCGAACTTCTCCGGCCTGTCCTCCTCCGCCGCCGCGAAGATGTATGTCACGACCGCCCCGCAGCACGGGGACGATCCGTACGATTCCACCGTTTCCGCCATCACCCGCACGAGCAACGTGGAGCAGCCGGCCTCGGCGGTGTCCCTTGACACCGCGGCCAAGAAGGCGACGTTCACGCTGCCGGCGCGGTCCATCGTCTCGTTGAGGATCAGCGGCACGAGCGGGATTGCCGACAAGGCGGCCGCGGTCAAAGACGGCAAGAAATACCAGATCATGGGTGTCCAGTCCCAGAAGATGCTCACTGCCTCCGAGGACGGGTCGGGTCTGACCATCCAGGACCAGGCGTCGGCGACCGCCGCCGCCGGCCGGCAGGGCTGGACGGCCCATCAGCTCGCCTCGCCTTCTGCCAGGAAGGATGTGAGGACCTTCACCTTCGAGGATGGGGACGGTGATTTCCTCGTCGCCGACGGGTCGAATCTGACGGTGAGGCGACAGACTGCGCAACAGGCGGCCTCCGATGCCTCGTCGAAGTGGATGCTCAACACGGAGGACGGGTCGACCTGGGAGCTGACAAACATGGGCTCGCGGACCGCGCTGGATGTCGGCAACCAGAACACGGCCGCCGGCTCGGCCGTCGATCTGTGGCAGTCCAACGCCGGTGCCAATCAGCGCTGGACGTTCACCTCGATCACGCCGAGCGTGCGCCCGCTGTCCGTGCAGACGGCCGTCGGCGTCATGCCGGCGCTGCCCGAGACCGTGACGCCCGTCTACGACGGCAAGGCGGGAACACCCGTCCCCGTCACCTGGCAGACGGCTCTCTCGCACAGCAGGTGAAGAAGCCCGGCACGTACACGGTCACCGGCTCGGCGACCGACCTGTTCGGCACCACCGTCCCGGTGACGCTGCATGTGTACGTGGGTGCGTTCACCTGGGCGGAGCCGGGCTCGCTGACCGCGACCCGCGGCACCGGTCGGAGCTCGCTTGAGGCCACGGCGCCGAAGACCGTGCGTGCCCATGTGGGTTCCTCGGATGCCATCACCACACATGTCACCTGGGACTGGTCGACCTACCGGTCGTCCGGCACAGACAGAGCCGTCGTGTCCGGCAGCGCCTCTGACGGTGCCGGTGGCACGCTGCCTGCCACCCTCACGGTGATCTTCGTCGAACAGACCACCACCGACGGAACAAATCTCGCCCGGCAGTTCTGCGATGCCGTCCATGTGTCCGCCTCCAGCTCGGAGAAGGGCCACCCGGCCACTGACACATGCGACGGCAGCCGCGGCAAGGACCATGCCTGGTCGAACTGGAAACAGGACCAGACGGACCACGATCCGACGCTGACCTACACCTTCGACACGGCACATAAGCTGCACAGCGTCGAGCTGTGGCCGACAAGCCCCGCGGAGGCCACCCCGTCCGCCTTCTCCGTCGACTATCTGCAGGCCGATGGCACATGGAAGGATTCGGGCATCCGCGTCGACAACATTACCGATGACGCCGACCCGGCCGTCGCCGATGTCTCGTCGCTGCCGGCGACGAAGGGGATCCGGCTGCGACTGACCTATTACCAGCCCGACGGCTACTACGCCAAAGTCGGCGAGGTGGGCATCACCGAGGAGAAGACGGTGCCGCAGAAGGCCTCCGTCGCGGATCTGGCCGATCTGCGCCAGGATGGCGTGAGCGTGGCGGGCTTCGACCCCGACACGACCTCCTATACCGGCACGATCGCCCAGGATGCCGCCTGGCCGCTCGTCCAGGCCGCGCCGGCGGACACCGATGCGCGGGTGGACATCGTCCAGCCGTCCGATGGTACGGACGGGAAGGTGACCATCACCGTCACCGCCGACGACGGGACGACACGCAAGGTGTACACGCTCGTGCTGAAGCGCGAGGCAAAGCCGGGCGAGTCGATCCCATGGACGCCGTTGCAGCCGTCCACGCCGGCACAGCCTGACAAGCCGGGCACCGGTACGGGCACCGGCACGGGCACCGGCGACCACGGCACATCCACTCCGTCCGTGCCCGGCGGCGCGTCCGCAGGACATGCCGCTTCGCGTACCCGCACCGCGGCCACGGCGTCGTCGCGCCGTGGCGGCCTGTCGTCCACCGGTTCGGCGGTCGTCGGCATCATCGCCGCCGCCGTCGTGCTGCTCATGGCCGGGGCGGGCGTCATTGCCGCCCGTCGTCGTTCGGCCGAACGGCGCTGAAGGCGGACAGACGGGGCTGTGAGGGCCGGAAGTCCTTGAGGGCCGGAAGGTTTCGAGGGCCGGAAAGCCTTCACAGATCCCCGGAGAAATTCTGAGAGAAGAGATTCAGAGGAGAATCATGACAGGAAGACACACGATGGGGACGGCCGCACGCCGCACCGTCATCGGGGCCGTGGCGGCGACAGCGACGCTGCTCTCGCTCGCGGCCCCTGCCTGGGCAGCCGGGAGCGCGAGCAGCGAGGAGATCGCACGTCTGCGTTCGACCCTCGCCGCCACGCAGATCAGCGACCTGAAGCCCCTTGCGTCCGCGTCGGGCGATGATTCCGCGCGCACCGCGCGCTATGACACCGCCCGTCCCAACGCCGCCGATGTCGCGCGGCTCGAAAAGAGCCGCGAGGCGGCGCGCGCGCTCGTCGACAGCACCGACCCCTCGCAGGCCGATGTCACCGCCGCGCGGCAGAAGCTGCAATCCGACTTCGATGCCGTGCGTTTCGTCTACCACTACACCAGTGTGACGGGAACGCAGGGCGACCGGATCTTCGACAACAACGGCAACCTGCTCCAGGCCCATGGAGCCGGCATCGTCCGTGCGAAGACGAGCCTGCTGCCCAAGTCCGACCAGGGCCTCGACGCCAATCATGACGGTTCCATCTACATCATGGTGGGTGAGGACAAGACCGACCGTCTCGTGGCACGCGGGCCGCATATCTACTATTCCGACGACCTGCTCAACTGGACGGACAAAGGCCTCGGATTCGAGATGTACCACGGCAAGGCGGACTTGCAGAAGCGCCTCGCTGGTTCGGACCCGACGTACAAGAAGTATTACAACGTCGCCAACATCGAGAAGGATCCCGACTACACCACCATCTACGGCAAGGATTTCGGCAACTTCAAGGACGACTGGTCCAACAACAACATCTCCAGCGCCCAGGACGTGCTCACAAAATCCATCTTCTGGGATCTGAAGGCGCTCAAAGGCGACGGCGAGGACAAGACGGCCTCGAGCGCGGTGTACGAGCGGCCTAAGCTCGCCTACAACACCAAGACGAAACGCTGGGTGCTCTGGTTCCATGCCGACGGCCCGCAGTACGACAACGAGAACACCGCCACCTATTCCAAGGCGAAGGCCGGTGTGGCGATCTCCGAGGGTTCCGACCCGGCCGGGCCGTACAAATACCTCGGCTCGTTCCGTCTCGGTCCGGGCAACAATACCTCCAATCCCGGTATGGCCCGCGATATGAACCTTTTCGTCGATGACAAGGATGCCAACAAGGACGGCGTGCCGGACGCCTACCTCATCTATTCGAGCAACGAGAACAAGGATCTGACGATCTCCCTGCTCGACTCGACCTACACGAAGCTCGTCAAGCCGGTCTCGCAGCAGAAGATGGGCACCTCCGTGGCGGACGGCGACACGTACAACGTCGTCGCGACGGATTCCAAGGAGGCCCCAGCGCCGTTCAAATACGACGGGCATTACTACATCGTCTACTCCGGCACCACCGGCTGGTATCCGAACGAGAACAAGTACGAGGTCTCGCAGTCCGATTCCATCCTCGGGCCCTATGACCAGCAGGGCACACCGTTCGTGAAAGGGTCCGCGGACAACCAGGATCCGGGCAACTCGTTCTTCACCCAGGCGAGCATGATGATCCCCTACGACGAGTCGAAGGGCATCTTCCTCTACTGGGGCGACCGGTGGTTCAACCCGGATACCGGCAATGACATCTCCCAGTCGCGCTACGTGATGGTCCCGGCCCAGCTCGTCAACGGCCGGCTCAAGATCCTGCCGGCGGCGGACTGGCCGATCTCCCAGGCGCAGGAGCACCCGGCGCTCACCATCACCCAGAAGTTCCCGACGACCGCCTCCTCCGTGAGCGAGGTGCGCGCACAGCTGCCCGCCACCGTGAGCTACACGGAGCAGGGCAGCACCGGCACGAAGACCACGCCGGTGGTGTGGGACTCGTATGAAGGGCCGGACAAGCCGACGCAGCCGGTGCGCTTCACCGGCACGCTGCCGAAACTGGGCGGCGCGCAGGTCGATTTCACCGTGGACATCTGCCCGAAAGGCACCGTCCTGTTCATGGACGCCGGCTCGGACCCGTCGAACGAGTCAGGGTACTACACCACGCTGCGCGCGCAGGATCCGGATCTGACGAACACGACGGTCTCCGACCAGCAGTACGACCCGGCGTCCGGCAGGACGTGGGGCCACTCCAGCACCATCGGTACCGATGATGAGGTGTACGGCAGCTCCGACTCCGACATCTTCGAGACCGGCCTGTGGGCGCACAAGGACAAGGAGATCGACTACAAGGCCGACCTTCCTGCTGGTACGTACAGTACGATGGCCGGCTACAAGGAATGGTGGGCGAGCACGGGCAACAAGCGCCGGGTCGCCTTCTCCGTGGAGAAGGACGGCTCGGAACTCGGCTCGACGTCCATCACGCCGTCGGCCTCGGGCAACGCGACTGATCCGGTGACCTTCACGCTCGACAAGCCGGCTACCGTCACCTTCCGCTCCCGCCAGATCAACGGCGGCGACCCGCTCCTGTCGTGGATCAGCGTGCGCAAATCCGCGGGCACGGACATCGCCTCCGTCACCACGGTCTCCGGCACGACGGCGGTCCTCGCCGGGTCGGACCCCGCCTCCTCCCTGCCCTCTGACGTTGAGGTGACACTTGAGAACGGCACGACCGCGCGCAGGCATGTCACCTGGCATGTCGATGCGGACTCTCTGCCGGCGCTGGTGCCGACGCGTGTGAGCGGGACCATCGCCGGGACCGGTCTGCCGGCGAGCGCGACGGTCCAGAAGATCCCCGCCGGTCTCGAGTACCTCATCGATGTCAACGGCGGTGCGTCCTCTCCGACGTACGCGCGGGCCAAGGCGCTCGAGCCGGGCCTGCTCAACGCGTCCGCCGACCAGACGTACACCGACGGTGCGGCGTGGGGCAATGCCTCCGTCAAGTATGGTCTGCAGCATACCGGCGACGAGGATCCGTATGTCTCGGGTATTGATGCGGAATCCACTGACACGCAGAAGAACACGCCGCTGTCGTACGTGCTCACCCTGGCCGCCGGACGCCACCGCCTCAACCTCGGTCTGTATGACTGGTGGTCATGGGAGGACCGCCCGATCAGCGCCACCTACTCCTGGGAGGGCAAGGACCCGGCAAAGCTCACCGACGATGTCACCCTGTGGAATACCAAGGGCAAGGGCAGCGCGAAGACGGTCATGTCCGGCGTGATCGACGTGCCGGAAGGCGGGAAGAAGGTCACGATTACCCTCTCCTCGCCGACCGGCACCGGGCCGGTCCTTTCGTGGATCAGCGCCGCGAAGGACACCTCCTCGCCTGCCGCGGCCACCGTGACGTCGGCGGATTCGGTCGCCGTCTCCGGCATTGCCGGGAAGACCCCGGCGCTGCCGTCACAGGTGACGGTGCACCTCAGCGACGGCACGACCGCCACGCGGAAGGTGACGTGGGCAACCGATGACTGGGTTTCCGAGAAGCCGGGCCTTGTGGTGCTCACCGGTTCCGTCGAGGGCGCGGATGTGCCGGTCTCGGCATTCGTCACGCTCGCGCAGCCGCTCGTGGCCATCGACCAGAGGCCGGTGATTTCGGGGGCGGACGGCATCTCGATCAGCGTCGGTGACACGTTCGATCCGAAACAGGGCGTGACGGCCTCGGATCCGGAGGACGGTGATCTCACCTCGAAGATCCGCGTCACAGGCTCGGTCGACACCTCGAAGGCGGGCACCTACAACCTCGTCTACACGGTGGCGGACAGCCAGGGCGTCTCCACGAGCGTGCAGCGGACGGTGACCGTCACGAAGGCGTCCACCCCGGGCGAGTCAATCCCGTGGACGCAGCTGCAGCCGTCGACGCCGGCACAGCCTGACACACCGTCCACACCGTGCCAGAAGAGCGGGTCGTCCGACTCGTCTTCGAAGACCGGGCAGAAGGGCGGCAAGCGCTCCGCCTCGTCGGCATCGGCGAAGAGTGCCTCGAAGGGCGGGCTCGCCGACACCGGCTCTGCGGTGATCGGCATCGCCGCGGCGGCCGTGCTGCTGGTCGGCGCCGGTCTCGCACTGGCTGTCGGACGTCGGCACGACGCGGCGCACCGCTGAGGTGTGATCATGAGGTGTCGTCGATGAGGCCTGAAGGAATCCTGACGGAGGTCTGACGGATACCTGACGGACATCCTGGACGCCTGAGAAACAGAGAGCGGGGTGCGGCCCTTGTGGGCCGCACCC
>JAXGWH010000009.1:0-42415 GCA_040773385.1 Aeriscardovia sp.
ACGAGCAGGACTACGACTATTTGCCCGGTTGGGGAACAGCACCCGAATGGAATGACTTCCACATAGAAACCAGATACCCGAACGCCATCGACTAATAAAAAAACAAGGGGTCTTAAACACCATAAAAAGTTCCTATAACCCCAAATCAAAGAGCCGCGGAATTCGCACAAGCGAGAAAATAAGACACGAATGAAGAAATAAAAAAAGAGATCTGCGATTTCAAACGGTGGAAATGTTGGAATCACAGACCTCTCTGTCGGGCCAGTCGGATTTGAACCGGCGACATCTTGCACCCTAAGCAAGTGCGCTACCAAGCTGCGCTATGGCCCGTCCGGTCTCGCTCACGCAAAACCGACAATCAAGACAATAACACGGTCGTTGTCCTTTCGCGATCTTCTCCGTTTGCGTTCGGCCTTGCAGAGCGCTCAATCGTGATTCCTTCCTGACTTTGCCTCGTTTGTGTGCATTATCGGGGAACCCGACATCGGTGCTGATTTTGCCGGTAGCATGGGTACAGTTCGTCACCATCACCGATCCGAGGGGTTGTCATGAATCAGAGCCGCATCACCGCCGATGGGGGCACGTCTGTCGAGAAGAAGACGACTCAAGGCAAGTCGCTTGATGGCGAGGCTGCTGGCAGCAAGACCACCGGTACCAAGAGTGCAGCGAAAAATGTCGCGTCTGGCATTTCTTCGACCGCCACTGCGGCGGAGGCCGCTTCTGCCGGTGACTCGCATCGGGACACGGATTCCCATCAGGGAACGACCGGTCTTGACCGCGCGCTCGGCCTGATGGAGAAGGACGGTATGAGCGAGATCGCCCGCGCCGCCTTCCGCCATCTGTATTCCGAATGGCAGAAGGGCGAGTCGGGCATCATCCGCGAGCGCCGCATCCGTCCGCTCGATCAGTCGGCCGTGCCCTCGCTCTCCCAGATCTATGAGGAGCAGGATCGCGAGATCGGCCTGAGGGCCCTCAAGAAGACGGCGTTCCTCAAGCTCAACGGCGGGCTCGGCACCTCGATGGGCCTGTCCAAGGCGAAGTCCCTGCTTCCGGTGCGTATCCACAAAGGCCGCAATCTGCGGTTCCTCGACATCATCCTCGGCCAGGTGATGAAGACCCGCCAGAGCGACGACGTGCGTCTGCCGCTCATCCTCATGGATTCCTACAGGACCTCGCATGACACGCTTGAAGCGGTGAGCCGCAATCGTCGCTTCTCTCAGGATGATTTCCCGCTTGAGATCCTCCAGCACCGTGAGCCGAAGATCCTTGAGGAGACGGGGGAACCGGTCTCCTGGCCGGGCAACCCGGATCTTCAGTGGTGCCCGACCGGCCATGGCGATGTGTTCGCCACGCTCCAGGATTCGGGCATGCTCGACAGGCTCCTCGACGAGGGGATGGAATATCTGTTCATCTCCAACTCCGACAACCTCGGTGCCCGGCCGTCGGCCACCATCGCCGGTTTCTTCGAGCAGTCCGGCGCGCCGTTCATGGTGGAGGTCGCGCGCAAGACCCCGCTCGACATCAAAGGCGGCCAGTTCGTCTACTCGCGGCGCAACGGTCGTCTCATGCTCCGCGAGATGAGCCAGGTCAGTGACGAGGATCTCGCCAAGGCCACGGACATTCACCGTCACCCGTTCTTCAACACGAACAACATCTGGGTGCGTCTGGAGGATCTGCGCGACAAACTCGCCAAGTTCGGCGGTATCCTGCCGTTGCCGGTCATCGTCAACCACAAGACGGTCGATCCCACCGATCCTTCCAGCCCGAAGGTCGTCCAGCTGGAGACCGCGATGGGTGCGGCGATCGGTCTGTTCGACGGGGCGATCTGCCTGGAGGTCGACCGGCCGCGCTTCCTGCCGGTCAAGACGACGAACGACCTCTATATCATGCGGTCCGACCGGTTCCATATGACCGACCAGTATGAGATGGAGGACGGGGATTACCATTTCCCGCCGGTCGATCTGGATACGCGCTATTACCGCAATATCGCCGATTTCAACGAGCGATTCCCGTACTCCGTCCCCTCCATCGCCGCGGCGAGCTCGGTGACGGTCAAAGGGGACTGGACGTTCGGCGAGGACGTGAGCTTCTACAGCGATGCCAGACTAGAGGACCGCGGTTTCCCGTCGTACGTGCCCAACGGCTCGTTCGTCGGGCCGAACGGTATCGAACCGGATGACTGGAACTGAGCGGACCGACGCGCGGATGACATCGCCGGCGTGACGGGCATAACGACGCTGCGATGACACGGCGGCACAGGCGGGCACGAGTGAATCAAGCCCGGCGGGCATTCGGCTGAGGACGTGCAGCCGAATCTGCTGTAGAATTTTGATGTTTGTGAGTCGAGGGGCCCTGTGGGCACGCAGTGGCACAGTCACTATTCAGAGAGACGTGAGGACAGATGGCAGGCACGAACGGACGCCGACGTTTTTGCGACA
The DNA here is from genome assembly GCA_040773385.1 of Aeriscardovia sp. Classification (GTDB taxonomy): domain Bacteria; phylum Actinomycetota; class Actinomycetes; order Actinomycetales; family Bifidobacteriaceae; genus Aeriscardovia. Next base: position 2,439 of record JAXGWH010000009.1, read on the forward strand.
AGTGGGGCAAGCACGAGCTTGATGTCTTGGCCGTGCTTTCCTCCGCATACCCCCAATGGCTCACCTCGCGACAGATCGCACAGCGTGTGAAGGCATACGCGGACTCCTACGGCGAACTAGCGGACCAGGCGGCGAAAGCGGCGTTCGCCAAACAGTTCCAGCGCGACCGGGCAAAGCTCGCCGCGATGGGCATCGCCATCGAATCACGCCAGCCGGAATATTCGACCTCCATCGACGGACAGGATTTCGCCTCCTACCGTCTGCGCCTGGGTGGCGAGACGCGCGTCCGGCTCCATTTCGACCCCGAGGAGATGACCGTCCTCGCCGCGGCCAACTATCTGGCGCAGTCCGTCGCCTCGTCGAATGACGAATACGAGCAGGAGCGCAAGGAGAAAGAAGAGGCGGCGGCCTCACGCACCGCGCCAAAGGTGCCGCACACGCCGACACCGGGTCTCGGCCTCGATTCCATCGCCCCGGGCCTGGGCACGCAGAAGATCCCGAAGAACCTCGCGGCCGCGGTGGACGCACGGCATTACTCTGCCACCGCCGTCACCGAGGGTGATCTCTACAATGTCGTGTACACCGACTCCGATGATCTGGCGATGTTCGTGCTCACACACCCCGGCACGCGTGTCACCGGGCCGCAGGAGGCCATCGACGCGTACAAGCGCCGTCTCAACGCCACGCTCGACTTCGCCGATGCCGATTTCGACACGAAGAGCGAGCCGGTGCCGGTGGGGGAGCGTGTGATGACGAAGGGCGTGCCCGTCCCTCCGCGCTCCTCGCGCAGCAAGCACGGCACATCCGGGCAGTCGAGCTCGGAGGTCGACCGCCGTCTGCGCCTCATGCTCTTCCTTTCCGCCCATATCGGCGCGCAGTACTCGCTCGAGGAGCTGGCAGAGCGTTTTGTCGGCCACGCGCGCACGCCTGAGGAAAAACGCCGCAATCTCAAGGTGATCCGCAAGGATATCGGCACCCTCACCACCGTCTCCGACGACGGGGAGATCGCAGGATCCCAGTTCTTCGACATCGACTGGGATCTTCTCGATGACGACGGTATCGTGTGCGCCATGAACTCGCTCGGCCTGGACAGGCTCGCCGGCATCTCGCAGCGCTATCTCAACCTCCTCGAGGCATCGGTCTCCTATCTGGCGGAATCCTCGCTCCTGCCCGACGACCAGCGGCAGACGGCCCTCAAGCTTTACAGGAAGCTCGCCGCCCACAACACCTCGAAACAGGAGATCCCCACCCTCAGCCTGACGAGCTACGAGCGCGAGCCGGAGCAGCTCGACACGGTGCGCAAGGCGATCGCCGGCCACTCGCTCATGCGCGTGGACTACACGGATGCCACCGGCACCACCCGTCCGCGCCACGTCCTGCCGGTGAAGATCTTCGTGGACGAGGGCGTCTACTGCGTGGCCTGCTGGAACGTCGTCAGCCCTAAGACGCATAAGCTCCTCAAGCGGCGCATCTCCACCTTTGAGAAAGGTGAGGGAGACGATTCTGCCGAATGGTTCACGCTGCGCGTCTCGCGGATCAACAACACGCCGACGCTCTCGCCGGTCGACGAGGATCTCGACATCCCGCCCGTGCCGGTGGAGAAGCTGCGCAGCTGGAGTTTCGACAAGGGCACGAAGGCGGTCTTCATCACCAACGAGAAGAACCTGCAGTTCATCGCGGATCTTCCGAGCGCGACCGTCGAGCCGTGGGGGCCGACCAGCGACAAGGTGCATATCCTCATCAACTCGGATTCGTGGTTCGTCGCGTTCTGCATCTCCCACGCCCGCCATATCAGCGCCGTGGGGCCCAAGACGCTCCATTCCATGATGACCTCGCGCGCCCAGAGGGAGCTCAGCCTCTACGAGGACGCGGGCAGCGCAGACTGAAGGTGCCTTTGTGCCGTTCCTGATGTCTTTTCGCATGGGGACGGCCGCGGATGGCTGACCGGACACCGATTGATCACTGATTGATCGGAACACTGACGGATCGGAGGCATGATGCCGGGCTGGGTGTGGGTTCTCCTCGTCCTCTTCCTGATCGCCGTGCTCATAGCGGGCGCGGTGTTCGTCTTCCTGCGCGGCAAGGCCGCGCTCGGCCTGCTCGCGCCGTTGGGGCACCGGGCACAGAAAGACATGGCCGCCATCCAGGAGGCACAGGACCAGCCGGCGCCTGAGAGGAAGCAGGTCGTGCTCGGCCGTCCTCTCGCCGATGTCCGCGAGGATTACGAGGACGCGCATACCGATCTGCTCCGACACAAGAACAGGCGCAAAGCGGAGAGGGATGCCGCCCGCTGGCCACGCTGGGCTGCTTTCGGCACGCAGGACGAGCAGAAAGACGATCCGCAGGTGCGCCGCGGCTGAGGCCGGCGCGAAAGAGGAGACGGAGTCACAGTGACACAGGTCCCGAAAGGACATGCAGACAACAACACGGCAGTCAACCAGGCGGGCGACCGGCACTCACGCCGCTCGCGGGGCAGCCTCGAACGCGAGCCGCGCTCCCGGGATGAGATCGAGCGCGACAGGGCGGCACAGCGTCTGGCACGGCATGGCGGGGGTCGCCGTTCCTCCCGCCGCCCTGACGACAGCCTCCCTGACGAGGATCCATCGAAGGCGCATGAGCGCTCCCTCGATCGGCAGCGGAGGAGCAGGACGCTCGCCGCGCAGTTCGAGAAGAGTCTGCCGTTCGAGGTCGATGACTTCCAGGATGAGGCGCTGCGAGGCCTCGAGGAGGGTGACAACGTGCTCGTCGCCGCCCCGACAGGTGCCGGCAAGACCGTCGTGGCGGATTTTGCCGTTTTTCTGGCCCAGCACCGCAACATGAAGGCGTTCTACACCACCCCCATCAAGGCGCTGAGCAACCAGAAATACCACGATCTCGTCAAAATCTACGGCAAGGAGAACGTCGGGCTGCTCACCGGCGACATCTCCATCAACTCCGAGGCCAACATCGTGGTGATGACCACCGAGGTGCTGCGCAACATGCTCTACGAGCGCTCGGTGACGCTCGACGCGCTGCGCTACGTGGTCCTCGACGAGATCCATTTCCTCGGCGACCCGTTCAGAGGACAGGTGTGGGAGGAGGTCATCATCCACCTTCCCCGGCGGGTGAAGATCGTCGGCCTGTCCGCCACCGTCTCCAATATCGAGGATTTCGGTGCCTGGATCCAGTCAGTGCGCGGAAAGACGCGTCTCATCGTCTCCGAGCACCGTCCCGTCCCGCTCGAGCAGTCCGTCATCCTGCAGGCCTCGCCCGAGAAGGAGCCCGAGATCTATGACCTCGAGGGGCAGGGGAAGGGGCCGGCGAACGTCAACCCCGAGCTTTTGCAGCGTCTGCGTGAACTGAACCATCGTGCAGCCGTACGGCGGTCGGCGTTCGAGGCGTCCCAGGGCGGGCCCCGCCGCGGCCGTCATGGCCGGGGACGTGCCCGTGGGCGTGCGGCCCGGCATGAGGAGCGTTCCCTCACGGGGCCCGTAAGGCGTTTCTACCCGTCCCGTCCCGATGTGGTCGATGAGCTCGACTACCGGGGGTTCCTGCCGGCCATCTATTTCATCTTCGCCCGGCGTGGCTGCGAGCTTGCCATCGAGGACTGCATCAACGCCGGCCTCACCCTCACCACCGAGCAGGAGGCGAGGCGCATCGGGCAGATCGCCGACACCATGGTCGCCGGGACCCTCAGCACGCAGGATCTCAAGGCGCTGGGCTATTCCTCGTTCCGCTTCGCCCTCGAGCACGGTTTCGCCGCGCATCACGCGGGGATGGTCGCCCTCTTCCGCGAGATCGTGGAGACGTGCTTCGAGCAGGGGCTCATCAAAGTCGTCTTCGCCACCGAGACGCTCGCCCTCGGCATCAACATGCCCGCTCGGTCCGTCGTCATCGAGAAGCTCGATAAGTTCAACGGCGTCGCCCGTGTGCCGCTCACCCCGGGCCAGTACACGCAGCTGACCGGTCGGGCGGGCCGGCGCGGCATCGACACGCTCGGCCATGCCATCGTGGTCGACCAGGACGGCCTCGACCCCGCGGCCCTGGCCGCCCTCTCCTCGCGGCGCGTCTACCCGCTCCACTCCAGTTTCTCGCCCTCGTTCAACATGGCGGTCAATCTCCTCGACCATATGGATTACGACGAGGCGCGCCACACGCTCGACAAATCCTTCGCCCAGTGGGAGGCGAACGAGGACTCGTCCCAGCTCGAGGAGCAGATCGACGCAGTCAAGGACGAGATCGCCGGGTATGACACCAATCTTGAGTGCCGTTACGGCAACATCCATGAGTTTCTCCTCCTGCGCCAGAGGCTGACGGATCTGCAGCGTGGCGAGCGTCGCAGGCTCAAGCACACGCAGTTCCGCACACAGCTCGAGCGCAGGAAGGCGTTCGCCCGACTGGAGGAGGAGATCTCCCGGACACGCCGGCAGGAACGGAACCATCCGTGCAACCAGTGTCCCGACCTGCAGCGGCATCTGCGCTGGGGCAGACGCTGGCTCTCGGCGCACAAGCGGCTCACGCGTCTGCAGGACCAGTACCGTTCCCGTACGGGCATCGTCTCGCGCAGGTTCGAGCTCATCTGCTCGGTCCTGCTGGAGCTCGGCTATCTCCAGGGTGACGATGCGGCGCATGCCGTTCTGACGGCAAAAGGCCGTATTCTCAGGCGTCTGTATACGGAGAAGGATCTCCTGCTGGCACAGTGCCTGGAGGAGCATGTGTTCGACGGCTGTGACCCGCAGCAGCTCGCCGCCATTGTGTCCGCATTCATCTATGAGCCCCGCAAGGCCGAGTCCGGCCGTTTCCCCTCGCATTTCCCTGGTGGCAAAAAAGGGACCATCTCCTTCCGGGTGCGCCAGATGGAGGATATCTGGGATTCCCTCGACTACCTGGTGGAGCAGGCCGGGCTCAATCCGCTCGACCAGCTGCAGTACGGCATCACCGGGGCGATCTACGACTGGTCCGCCGAGAAGCCGTTGCTTGAGGTGCTGCGCGATATCGACATCCAGCCCGGCGACTTCGTCCGCACCTGCAAGCGTCTGTGCGATGTGCTCGGCCAGATCCGCGACGCCTGCGCACGCCAGGTGCTCGACGACCCCCATTCGTCGGACGCCGCCTTATGGGACAGACTCTCGCAGACCGCCGATGAGGCGTATTCGATCATCAACAGGGGAGTGGTCTCCTACTCCGGCACCGACACGGATGAGGACAAGAATCAGCATGGGGATCATCAGGACGAGGACAGGGCTCAGGATCGCGGACAGGATCCGGACCCGCATCGTCACGACGAGGATCATCACAGGGGAAGCGCGGTGAGGGGTGCCACCCCGGATGATGACGGCGAGGATGAGGATTGGCGGCAGTTCTGAGCAGATGGGCAAAGGGCGGCAATTCGACCAGGCGGGAATATCACCCTTTCCGATACTGTTGGATAAATCGGCTGAAAGTGAGGAATTGATATGGCAGAGCGCAGTCTTCGCGGGACAAGCATCGGATCCAAGTCGCTTGAGACGGATGAGAACGTCGAGTTCGCCTCCCGCCATGATGTTTTGTATGTGTGCCCGGAAGGCCACCGCACCATCGTCCCGTTCGCGGACGGCGCGGAGGTCCCGGACCGCTGGGAATGCCGGTGCGGCAAGGTCGCCAAGCGTGAGAACGCAGATGTGGCCGAACCTGACAACAAACAGAAGCCGCAGCGCACGCCATGGGACATGCTCCGTGAGCGTCGCACGATCCCGGAGCTGCAGGAACTGCTCGAGCACCGCATCAAGATGCACGAGGAGGGCTGGTTCCCTGATTACGAGTGAACCGGCTCGCATTGCCGCAGGAGGGCTGTTTGCGGCGATCGGTACACTGGGCATGTCTGAAAGAATGATGGGATAGTTTTCTGACATAACGTATCGGGGGAGATATGTCAGTCCAGTTTTCGCGCAAAATCGTTCTCCTTGATCTTGACGGGACGCTCACGCGTTCGGATCCCGGCATCCTCGCCTCTGTCCGTTACGCCTATCAGCACAACGGCATCCCGGTGCCGGACGAGAAGACGCTCAACAGTTTCATCGGACCGGCCATCATGAGCTCGATGCAGCGGTGCGGTGTCTCAAAGCAGCAGCTGCCGGCGATGGTCCGTTCCTATCGTGAGGCCTACAACACTGACGTGTTCGATGACCCGAACCATCCTGGACTCAAAGTGCCGGGCATGTATCTCAATTCGGTCTATGACGGCATCCCGGAGGCGCTCAACAATCTGCGCGACGACGGCTATGACCTCTATGTGTGCACGGCGAAGCCGGAATATCAGGCTCAGCCGATCTGTGACAGATTCGGTCTGACGCCGCTTGTCGACGGCGTGTACGGTGCGAGCGAGGACAGCACGCGCATCCACAAATACCAGGTGGTGGCCTACACGCTCGAGAAAATCGGGTACAAGCCGGAGAGCGACCAGCTGGCCGTGATGGTCGGCGACCGGTGGACGGATGTGGACGGCGCGCGTGACGGCGGGCATCTCGACACGATCGGAGCACGCTGGGGCTATGCCGATCCTGGCGAGCTCGAACAGCACGGTGCGGCGGTCATCGCCGAGACGACGGCGGATCTCGAACAGACGGTCAACGGCTATTTTGACCAGGAGGCCGCACAGAGAAAATGAACGTGGAAGATGACGTTCTTCTGTATGAACTGTCTCTGACGCGTTGATCTTGATAAATGTCCGATAATGTACGTTATGTCAGATTACTGAGGCAAAATTTAACGACATTTCTTCATTCCCGGCCGGCGGTCCGCCGTCCTGCCTCACACACAAAGAATCACACAGAAAGAATCCCTTCCGGCTCCTCCCCGTCTGTGCGCAGGGAGGGATCAGAAGGGACGGGAAATCAGACGCTTCTTATCTATCGATTCGAAGCGTTTTCACCTGTTCTGACCGGTCTTGATCACATACAGCATGCGAAAACGTCCGATCATGATCGAATCGCCGTTGTGCAGCTCGGCAGAATCGACGCGTTTCATATTCACGTACGTCCCGTTGAGCGAGCCGGCATCCTCCACCATGTATCCGTCCTTCGTCCGACGGAACACGGCATGCTGGCGCGAGACCGTGGAATCATCGAGCAGAATGTCCGCACGCGCGTCACGGCCGACCGTCACCACATCCTCATCGAGGAGATAGCGTGATCCCTGCGAGGCACCGCGTGTCGAAATGAGGAGCGCATCATGGTCGCCGAGCTTTTCGATGGTCTCGATATCATCCTGGCTGAGCGACCGGTCGGAAACGGATGTCAGCGTGATCTGGATTGCCGGCAGGCCGATGCTTGTTGTCTCGCCTGCTGATTGAACTACGTCTGTCATGTTGTCCATCCTACTTGTCCTCCTTAACCGTCGTCGCATACGAATAGCTCTTCACCGGCGCGATGGCCGAGATGACGATCTTGTCCTTCTTCTCGACGTTTACCTTGGCGCTGTATTGGACGCGCAGCGTCGAGCCGACTCCCCCGGCAATGCCGATCGCATTGGCCAGCGCCTCCGGATCCCCGATGGCGCGGAAAGTATACGGCGAACTCAGCTCCGTGCCGTCGCACGTCACGCCGGTCTGCGTGTCCACAACGGACGTGGAGGTGACCACGCGCACCGTGTTGAACTGGATGACTTCGGCGCCGGCGTTGCGCAGCTCCTCAATGAGATTGAACAGCGTCGCTGCGGCGATATGCTTCTTGGTGGTGATCGTCACTTTGATGCCCTTGCCCTGGGCGGGAAGACGGCCGGCGAGGATGCCGGACGCTTCCTCGTTTTCCTTGGCGACCTTCTGGATCTGGCGTTGCTTGTCGGCGGATTCTTGGATCGAGGTGAGCTGGTTCGCCAGCGTGGTCTTCTGCGATTCGAGCTGTGTGATCTGGCGGTTCGTCTCGTCGAGCAGACGGACGAGCTCGCTTTCGCTCAACGATGAGTAATTGGATTGGACCGAGCGCTGCTGGACGACGAACCCGAAGCCGAGCCCCGCACACAGAACAAGGATGAGCAGCCAGGACAGAACCATGCCCAGGCGGTGGCGCGGATCGTGCTCCCCTGCCGCATGTCCATGTCCCTCATCCGCGCCGGGTGTGATGACGGGGAATGAGCCGGTCGGCGCCTCATCACCGTCATGACCGGCCTGTGCTGTGGGATCAGCCCCGTATGCCGGTGAGGAGGATGCAGAGATCCGCTCGTCCCGTCGTCTCGTGTCATCCTGCCGTTGTGTCGCTGTCATATGCTCTCCCGTCGTCCGGCCGCTCAGTTGCGGAAGATGAACCGGCGGATCGCTGTGGCATTCGAGAAGATGCGGATGCCGAGAACGACGAGGACGGCGGTGGACAGCTGGGTACCCACGCCCAGCTCATTGCCGATGAAGACGAGCAGCGCGGCGAGGACCACATTGGAGAGGAAGGAGAAGATGAACGCGCGATTTGAATACGACCGCTCGAAATAACTGCGCCCCGCCCCGATGAGCGCATCGATGGCCGCGACGACCATGATCGGCAGGTATGGCTGCAGCTCGACGGGGATGGACGGATGGACGAAGAGACCGAGGATTATCCCGCAGACCAATCCGATGACTGCCGCCATGTCACTCCTTCTTCCTGTTCTCAGAGGCGCCGGACGTGACGCCGTGCGCGATGGTGGGCATTGTCACCGGTGCCGCAGGAAGGTCAATGGATTCCTGGCGTGCCGTTGTGACGCTGATCCCCCTTTTGCCAAGTGACGAGACGAGCGAGGTACCGATACCCTTGTTCATCATATCCTCCATCGCGCGGCCGTTTCCGATGGCGCTGAACACATAGGGCGGTGAGACGGCGGACGTTCCGACAAGGACGGACGAGCCCGCGTGGCGGATGGATGTCTGCGGGCCGAGCCTCTTGCTGTTGAGACCGACAGCCTCCGCGCCTGACTGCCAGATGAGGTCCGCCATCTCCTGCAGATCGATATCGGTGACGGAACCTTCGTCAAACGTCGAAGCCACGCGGCCCTGGCGATCCTGGGCGGCGTTGCGGGCCGTGAGTGTGATGGTCACGCCCTGCCCCGTCACCGCCGTGGAACCGTTGCGGAGGGCGTCGGAGATGTCTGATGGTGATTGCCGGCTGTAGGAATTGAGCCGGTCCGTCTGTTTCTGGATTTTGTTCTCGAGGGACCCGACGTCTTTTTCCAGACCGGAACGCCGCGATGAGGCGGAGGTCATCTGGGAGGCGAGTTTCTCGCGGACGGAACGGCGTCCGTCATGCTGGAGGAGTCGTACCGTCGCCACAGAGACAACACCGATTCCCGCACACAGCAGGAAGGCCAGCAGATCGGAAATCAGCCGTGTGGCGAAGGAATCCCGTCGGTGCGCCCTGCTGGTGATGGACACATCCTGATAAAGCGAGTCAAGCGGCCGGTCGCTCAGGTCGTCAAGGATCTGCAACGGCTCGTCTCGTCTGGAGGAACGCGACTGCCGTGCCCTGGGAGTCTCGGCCGGTCCCGCGTTGTTCTGGGCGATACGGCGTCCCAGGCCTCGTGCGGAGGACGAGAACGCCGAACGTCTGCGCACGGGCCTGTCCAGAGGCGGATAGGACGGGAAGGAATGCGGGCCGGAATTCTCAGTCATCGGCGGATCTCTGCTGTGGGATGGTACCGGCGGGCCGTTTATCGGATACACCGGTCGCTGAGGATCGTGCATTCCGATCGGCATGGACGAGGTGCCAGCCCTGGATGAGATAAATGATCCCGGAGAACCAGTACAAGCCGATCCCCCACCAATACAGCGCATATCCCAGGCAATGGGCGAAGAAGAAGAGCGGGGCGGCGTCACTGATGTGTGAGAGCACGAGAACGACGATCCCCGCCATGATGAGGAAGGTGCCCGTCTTTCCCATGAAATGCACGGGCAACGGCCCATACCCGTGCTGGGCGAGGACGAGGATCTCGACAAGCATCACAAGATCGCGGGCGACGATGATGATCATGAGCGCCCAGTTGACCACACCCGCCATGCAGAGGGCGACGGCACAGGAGATGATGAGCAGGCGGTCGGCAAGCGGGTCGAGCAGCTGGCCGAGATCCGAGACCTGGTCGAAACGGCGCGCGATCCATCCGTCCACACCGTCCGACGCGGCGGAGAGCGCCATCACAAACAACGCCCAGAGGAGCCTGTCAGGATGGCCGTCCGAACTGGCGATGAGCCAGCCGATGAGGAAGATCGAGAGGATACGCAGGAAACTGATGGCGTTGGGCACGGTCCACACACGATGATGGACCGGCGGGCTGTACCGCTGCGGTTGACGGGGTGAGTCGCTCATCCTTCGCTTCCTGGTTCCTGGATTGTCGGGCGAAGATTGCCAAGAACGGATAGAACGATGATGGCCGTCATCCCGCAACGATGACAGCCGATCCATCCGGTCCCTTGTTCTTCCCCGGTCGGTCTGGTTCTTAGTCTTTATAAGCTTTCTCGGCCTGGGCGCGGATCGCGGCGATGGCTGCAGCGCGGTCCTTCTGACCATAGACGGCGGAGCCTGCCACGAGCACGTCGGCGCCGGCGGCGGCGACGAGCGGGGCGGTCGTAGGGCTCACTCCCCCGTCCACCTCAATGTGCGTCGGCAGACCCTGACGGGTGATCTCGTCGCGCAGACGACGGACCTTGCCCAGCTGGTTGTCAAGGAATTTCTGACCGCCGAAGCCTGGCTCGACGGTCATGATGAGAATCATGTCGAACTCGGAGAGGATATCGAACAGCGGCTCGACCGGTTCGGCAGGCCGGACGGCGATTGCCGCCTTCGCGCCCATCGAATGCAGCTCCCGTGCGAGTCGTACCGGAGCAGCGGCCGCATTCATGTGGAAAGTGACAGACTGGGCGCCCATCTGCGCATAGTGCGGAGCCCAGCGGTCGGGGTCCTCGATCATGAGATGGACGTCGAGCGGCAGCGGCGAGACCTCCGCGATGCGTTTGACGACCGGTTCGCCGATGGTCAGGTTTGGTACGAAGTGATAGTCCATCACGTCCACATGGACGAGATCGGCGGTACGGATGGCCTCCAGATCGTCCTGCAGATTGCAGAAATCGGCGGAGAGAATGCTCGGTGCGATGCTGATGCTCATAGTTCTCGATTCTAGGGATTTAATGCGACGGTGCAGGGTCCTTGTCGGGCTTGCCGGACGAGCCAGTCTTGCCGGACGAGCCAGTCTTGCCAGACGTGTCAGTCTTGCCGGACGAGCCAGTCTTGCCGGACGAGCCAGATGTCTCGGCTGTTGTATCGGCTGTATCTGCCGGGTTGCCCGTCTTTTTGGCCGTGCGTTCGGCGGCCCTGCGTTCCTCGGCCTTCTCACGCTCCTTGTCCTTGCGGGTGACCTCGGCGAGCTGCGCGGAGAGTTCGGCACGTCTGTGCCCGTAGCGCTGCATGACCGCGTACAGGATCATGCCGAGCAGGATGACGACGATGGCGACCCAGGTGTTCACGCGGATGCCGAGGAACGAGCTGGACAGGTTGATCCGCAGCTGCTCGATCCATGCCCGGCCCAGGCCATACCACATGAGATAGCAGGCGAAGATCTGGCCGCCTTTGAGGCGGTCGGCGATTTTGCCGAGCACCCAGACGATGAGCGCCGCACCGATGAGATTCCAGATCATCTCGTACAGGAAAGTCGGATGGAAGAGAGTGTCCGCACCGTTGGGGCAGGCACTGCCCCCGTAGCACTGCTCGGAATGGCCGATGGCGTTCGCGGAGAGATTGAGCTTGAGCCCCCACGGCAGCGTGGTCGGCTTGCCGTACAGCTCCTGGTTGAACCAGTTGCCGAGACGGCCGACCGCCTGGGCGACGAGCAGGCCGGGCGCGAGGGCGTCGGCGAGCAGCCAGAGCGAGTAGCCCTTGTGGTGCGCCCACAGGGCGGCGCCGATGGTCCCGCCGATGAGGGCGCCGAAGATGGCCATGCCCCCCTGCCAGACCTTCCAGATGTTGCTCGGATCCCCTCCCAGCCAGGGGAAGTAGTCATACGGGACGGTGATCACGTGGAACAGGCGCGCACCCACGAGCCCGCATGGGATCGCGATGAGCGAGACGTCGAGCACCTGGTCGAAGGTGCCCCCCAGCTTCTTCCAGCGGTGGGTGAGGATCCAGACCGCCAAGACCATGCCGGTGAGCATGGTGATCGCATACATGTGGATCGTGAGATTGCCGATATGGAACGAGGAGAAGGAGGGCGAGGGGATGTAGGCCAAGTGCAGGGGCGAACCGATCATCAGCGCTCACTTTCCGTGCCCTCAAGACAGCAAGGGCACCATTGACGGACGGACGGGACAACAACAGTATACGGACGGGCGCTCTACGAAGAATGTGGTGACATCAGAGCCACGGCGACACCACTACGATGACCGACCGTTTCCAGGAATCGGATTCAGACCCCGAAGGCCATGAGCAGGAAGTAGCAGACCGGTGCGGCGAGGATGATGCTGTCGGCACGGTCAAGCACGCCTCCATGCCCGGCGAGGATATGGCCCATGTCTTTGAGACCGAGGTCGCGCTTGATCATCGAGGCGGAGAGGTCGCCGAGCGTGCCGACCACCGAGACGGCAAGGCCGAGGACGACCGGCTTCCACCAGCCGCCGGCGAGGAAGTTCGCCGGGAAGGCGATCCAATAGATCGCCACAGCACCGATGACGGCGAACAAGAGACTGCCGCTCAGACCCTCATAGGATTTCTTGGGCGAGATGCGCGGCGAGAGCTTGTGACGGCCGAACGCCGCACCGAAGATGAGGCCTCCCGTGTCAGAGAGCGCCGGGACGAAGAGCGCGAGCATGAGCTTTGCCTGATAGCCGTCCTGCGTGAGCAGCAGGACAAGGAACCCCGCGAGCAGCGGCACATACAGAACGGCCAGCGTGGCGGCGGCGATGTCGGCCAGACGGCCGGAGAAGAACGCCGGACGCATGGCCGAGACGAACGTCTGCCCGTTCCTGCCCTGTGAGGCGAGCGAGGCCTGCTCGACGGCGGCGATGCGCTTCTTCTGCCAGGAGGAGAAGCGCTCGAACGGGTTGACGGCGGTGGCGATCACCGTCACGAGCAGGGAGAGCAGTACCGTCTCCCCCAGCGCGGCCCCGTGACGGGGGAAGAAGAAGGTGCCGAAAGTGACGACGAGCCCGCAGATCGTGAGCACCACGAGCGGGACGGAGATGCCCGCCGTGGCGAAGTTGTAGCGCAGCTCATACAGGGCCAGTGCGACGAACACGGCGATGAGAACAAGGAAGGCGATACGGGAGACGAAGAGCAACACGAGAATGAGCACGACGAGAGCCGTACCTGTGGCGATGGCCACAGGCAGGTTCCGGCCTGTCCTCTTGTTGATGTCCTTCAGCTCCGCCTCGGCGTGCTCGCGATGCTCCTCGTGGCGCTCTTCTTCCTGTCGGTGCCGGGTCTGTCTGTCAGGTCTGTGATTTGTGTTCATCGTCGTATCCGGCATAACACTCCCCTGCGGCCCGCATCCCGGGCCGATCAGTTTCAGCTGGCACCATCGGCTCCCGCGGACAACCCGCAGGATGACGGTGTCCTCAGACCTCGAGGATCTCCTTCTGCTTCGTGGCAAGGAGGTCGTCAATCATGCCGGAATATTTCTTGGTCAGCTCGTCAAGCTGCTTGAACACGCCATCACGGTCGTCCTCGGTGATCTCGTCGGCCTTGAGCGCCTTGTCGACGTCCTCGCGCGCGGTGCGGCGGATGGAGCGCAGGGCCACCTTGCCCTTCTCCCCTTCTTCCTTGGCGAGGCGGACATACTCTTTACGGCGGTCCTCGGTCAGCTCCGGCATGGTCAGACGGATGACGTTGCCGTCACGGGAAGGGTTGATGCCGAGATCCGAATCGCGGATGGCCTTCTCGACGGCGGCCGCCTGCGAGGCGTCATACGGGGTGATGGCCAGAGTGCGCGGCTCGGGCACGCCGATGCTCGCCATCTGCTTGAGGGGTGTGGGCGCGCCGTAATAGTTGACGACGATACCGTTGAGCAGGTTCGGGTTCGCACGGCCTGTGCGGATGCCTGCGAAGTTTTCCTTTGTCGCCTCGATGGTCTTGTCCATCTTCGCCTTGGCGGCGTCAATCTGGGATGCCATGGTGCTCCTTTTGTGTTTGTGTCATCTGTCTCCAGCCTATCAAGCCGACGGTGACGGCAGTCTGTTTGCTCCCCGTTACTCCCCGGCGGCGGAGACGAGCGTGCCGATCTTCTCCCCCAGCAGGGCGCGAGTCACGTTGCCCGGGGTCTCGAGGCCGAAGACACGGATGATCTGGTTGTTGTCGCGTGCCATGGACAGCGCCGAGGCGTCCATGACGGCGAGATCTTTGACCAATGCCGTCTGATACGACAGATTGGTGTACTTACGTGCGTTGGGATTCTTGCGCGGATCCGAGTCATAGACACCATCCACGCCGTTCTTGCCCATGAGGACCTCCTCGCAGCGGATCTCGAGGGAGCGCTGGATGGAGACGGTATCGGTCGAGAAATACGGCATACCGGCACCGGCGCCGAAGATGACGACACGGCCTTTTTCAAGATGACGGATCGCGCGCAACGGGATGTACGGCTCGGCGACCTGGGCCATGTTGATGGCTGTCTGTACTCGCGTGGGCTGGCCGACCTGCTCGAGGAAGTCCTGCAGGGCGAGACAGTTCATCACCGTGCCGAGCATGCCCATGTAGTCGCCCCGGCGACGGTCCAGACCGGCCTGCTGCAGTTCGGCCCCACGGAAGAAGTTGCCGCCGCCTACGACGATGGCGACCTGCACGCCTTTGTCGACCGCGGCCTTGATCTCGTCGGCGATTCGGCGGATCACATCGGTGTCGATGCCGACCTTGCCGCCGCCGAACGCCTCACCGGAAAGTTTGAGAAGAACACGCCGCTTGTGGGTTTTGTCGTCATTGGCCATATCGTTCCTTCCGCGTCCCGGGCGGCCCGGCCGTCTGGCGGCCGTCATTGGCTGCGTCTGCGTCTGTCACGCGGTATTTTACGGGCCACAGCCGACCCCGGCCCGGAAGAACACGGAAAGGACAGAAAAGGCCGGACCCGAAGGCCCGGCCTGATCCGGAGAACAAACGGGAAACCCCGCCCGGAGGATCTCACTGTTCGGACTGCTCCTCGTCCTTCTCCTGTTCGGCGAGCTTGCCGACCTCAATGCGCAGCATCGCCTCGGCCTTGGCGCCGGACTCCTTGAAGAGCTGGCCCACGGTCTTGTGCGGATCCCTGACGAACTCCTGGTCGAGGAGCACATGGTCCTTGAAGAAGGACTTGATGGCGCCCTTGACGATGTTGGGGATGATCTTCTCGGGCTTGCCCTGCTCACGGAACTTGTTGGACTCGACCTCGGTCTCGTGGTCGATGACCTCCTGCGGCACATCGTCCTCGCTCAGCCAGGACGGGGACATGGCGGAGATCTGCAGGGTGACGTCGTGGGCGATGTCGGCGCCCTTCGCGTCAGTGGCGATCATGGCGACGGTGGACGGCGGGAAGTCCGCGGACTTCTTGTGCGCGTACACGTCGATGACCTCACCCTCGATGCGGCCGAACGCGCCGAGCTTGACGTGCTCCTTGAAGAGCGCGCCGGCGGCGGTGATGGAGTCGGCCACGGTGCCGTCATCGGTCGGTGCGGCGAGGATCTCCTCCTTGGTGGTCGCCTTCGCCTTGACGACGGCGTCGATGATCTTCTCACCGTACTCGCGGAACTGCGGGGTCTCCGCCACGAAATCGGTCTCCGAGTTGAGCTCGAGGGCGTAGCCTGCCTTCTTGCCGTCCTCGTCGACGACCTTGTAGGCCACCAGACCCTCCTGGGCCTTGCGTCCCTCACGCTTGCCGGCGGCGGCGACACCCTTCTCGCGCAGGATGTCCTTCGCCTTCTGCGCGTCGCCCTGCGCCTCGGTGAGCGCGGACTTGACGGCCATCATGCCGGCACCGGTATCGTTGCGCACCTGCTTGATCAGCGCGAGTGTGATCTTCTGAGCCATTTTTTTGCTCCTGGATTTGACAATGGATGCTTGACGAAAAAGAAGGCCGGGGCCGGGCGATGGGCCCGGCGACCGGCCTGAGGCGGGATTACTCGGCCTTGGCCGGGGCGTCCTGTGCGGCCGGGGCGGCGGGCTTGTCGTCGGCCTTCTGCGCGGCCTGGGCGACGCTGGCCTGTGCGGCCTTGTCCGCCTCGGACTCGCCCTTCTTGAGCAGGTCCTTCTCCCACTCGGCCATCGGCTGGGCGGAATCGGAAGAGGCGGAGGCGTCGGTGGCGGCGGCCTTGGCGGACTTGTCGCGCTCGAGCAGACCATCGGCCACGGCGTCGGCCATGAGGGTGGTCAGCAGCGTGACGCCGCGGATCGCGTCATCGTTGGCCGGGATCGGGTAGTTGACCAGATCCGGGTCGGTGTTCGTATCGACGAGGGCGACGACCGGGATGCCGAGCTTGTGCGCCTCGTCGACGGCGAGGGCCTCACGGTTGATGTCCACGACGAACAGGGCGGACGGCGTGCGGGTCATGTTGCGGATGCCGCCGAGCTGGCGGTCGAGCTTGTCCTTCTCGCGATGCAGGAGCAGAAGCTCCTTCTTCGTGTGGCCCGAACCGTGCACATCGTCGAAGTCCATCTCGTCGAGCTGCTTCATGCGGGCGACACGACTGGAGACGGTGCGGAAGTTGGTGAGCATGCCGCCGAGCCAGCGCTCGGACACATACGGCATGCCGACGCGCGTGGCCTGCTCCTTGATGGCCTCCTGCGCCTGCTTCTTGGTGCCGACGAAGAGGATGGTGCCGTTGTGCGCGACGGTCTGCTTGATGAAGTCATAAGCGACGTCGATGCACGAGAGCGTCTTGAACAGATCGATGATGTGGATGCCGTCGCGCTCCATGAGGATGTACTGCTTCATCTTCGGGTTCCAACGGCTGGTCTGATGACCGAAATGAACTCCCGCCTTGAGGAGCTCGCTCATGGTGACTTGTGCCATGATTGATGCCTTTCTGTCGGTTAAGCCTGGTCATGGGCGCCCGCCTGCGGTCCTTCCGGGCCGACCGACACGGGCCATCGCTGTCATGACGCGATTTCGGTGTGGGGATGACAATAAGACGGTTCGACGGCCTGCGACCGGCCGCCTCGCCAAAACACACCAATAAACAAGAATACTGGCATTCAGGGACGTGACAGGCGGATCAGATCCCGCTGTTGTGGAACGGATGCTCGCGCAGGTAGACCATGGCCTTGCGCCGCTCATCCTTCTCGAGGCGGTCGATGTAGACGTGCCCGTCCAGGTGGTCGCACTCATGCTGGATCATCCGTCCCATGATGCCCGAGCCTTCAAGGACGATCTCGTTGCCGTCCAGATCGATCCCGCGCGCCTTGGCATAATCGGCGCGGCGCGCCTTGTACCACAGGCCGGGCAACGACAGGCAGCCCTCGTCGCCGTACTGCTCCCCCCGCTTCTCGACGATGCGCGGGTTGATGATGTAGCCGAGCCTGCCGTCGACGTTGTAGGAGAACACCCGAAGCCCCACCCCGATCTGATTGGCGGACAGGCCGGCCCTTCCCGGGTCGTCCACCGTGTCGAGGAGGTCCCGCACAAGATCGCGGACGGCAGGGGTGATGGTGCGCACCTCGTCACATGGCGTGCGCAGGACGGGATCAGGGACGACGCGGATCGCTCGGATGGCCATGTCTCTCCTTTCGGTGCCGTGCCCGTCCCGTCCGTGGCAGAATCCCGGTTCGACGGATGCCGACGGCAGCCAGTGCGTGCATGTCGTGGCGTTGCCGGTGAGCGCCATACACGGTGATATGAAAAAAGGCCAGACGCGAACGCCTGACCTTGACTCGCTCCCGCAGCTGGACTCGAACCGGCGACATTTCGATTAACAGTCGAACGCTCTACCAACTGAGCTATGCGGGAATATCGCGAACAGATAAAAATAATACTCACCCCTCGGACATACGCAACCCCGGCGTGTCTGCCACAGTGCTTGTCTTCCTCGCCTGCCGGGCCGCGGGGAATGCGGAACCTCCGACATCGTCCGCCGGTTGCCCCGATCATCCCTGATTCGTCCCGGCGTCCCAATTGTCCACATTTTCTGTTCCTGCTTCTCAGGGTGAAACCACTGCCGGAACATGGAGAAGCATGAGGGCCGCCCGGGAGATTCCCCCAGCGGGCAAGACCAGAGGAAGGTTCCCGGGATGAGGGAATTCCCACCAACCTGTCCGGGCAGACCATATTCGACAAAGAAGGTTCCCGGGATGGGGGAATTCCCGGATCGTGGCAGAAAGGACAGGACATGATGGGACGACCGTCACAGTGGGACAGGGACCGATCCTGCCAGCAAACGCCGATCACAGTACAACCCGATGTCGATCGGCCGGAAAAGCCGACAGACATGACCGCATCGTCGGGACGGGACACGGTCGCCGGATACGGACGGCAGACGGCATATTGTCGTATCACCGCCCTTCCTCTGTCTGTCTTTGTCGCCATCAGCGTGATATCCGTCATCTGGGTGGTGGCTGTCGCGGCATCCGGGTCGGAGGCGGTCATGCCAGGGCGGCCCGTTGTGGCAGGATCGTACGATCACGCCTGTCTCGGTCCGGTCGGTTCCCGCGACATGGCTTCCGTCCGTCCGCCTGTCGGCAGGAAGACCCGCGGTCGGGCGCCGAGGCGCGCATCCGCCGTGCGACACATGTCAGGGCCGTCCACGGGAGCCGTGGCGTCGGCGCCGGGCATCGGGATTCGTTCCGCGCATGGTGCCGGGGCCGGTGGTGCGCTGGGTGCCGGAACCGGCACTGCGGTCTGCGCCGTCTGGGACTGGCCGGTCAGACAGGCAGACGGCACGATCCGGCGGACAATCCTTCGTCAGGCGAATATCCCGGAGAAGAACTGGCAGAAAGGACATCGCGGCGTCGACCTGCCGTCGGGGGATGGGGCCGGACTGGTCTCCCCCGCCGATGGAAAGATCGTCTTCGCAGGCCGGGTGGGCGGCAAGGATGTCGTGACGATCCGGACCGATGGCGGGTTCCTCGCAAGCCTCGAGCCGGCTGTGACGACACTCGCGAAAGGCACACCGGTCCGACAAGGACAGGCGATCGGCACGGCGGAAGGATCATCCGACCACTGCGGTTCCCGCTGCGTCCATCTGGGAGTCCGCAAGGACGGCCGGTATATCGACTCGCGGCTCCTCCTGCTCGGTGAGACGATCCGTCTCAAGCCGGTCGACGGCCCTGCTTGACCACGGTCAATGCGTTTGTGCTTCTGGCAGCCGCAACGTGCTTTTGGCGTCTTGCCGCTTTTCTCGCGTCTGCTCGTGCCGGCGCGCCGCATCACCGCGTCAGATACCGGCGTCGGCCGCGCTGATATACCCCTCGTCGACAAGGACGGACTTGAGATTCGACTCGTCGACGAAGACTGTCGTGTAGGAGGTCGTCGGGACTGTCCGCGATCCGGATCCGGACGAGGATCCGGCCGACTGTTTTGTCGTCGCCACGCCGCTTGTCAGAGAGGCGCCCGAGGCGAGGTTCCTGATCATCCGGGAGGCCTTCGAGGCGAGATCCTTCTCGTCGACCACGCCCGTCGCCCACTGCCGTCCGTTTGCCACGGATGGCGCCGAATCGCTGCTGCCGCCGAAGCCGATGACGATCGGCCAGCACGTGGAGGCGGCGGTGTCCATCTGTCCGGATGTCGAGGCGGGTGCTGGGACACGATTCTTGGCCAGATCCGGCGAATGGCCGATGGTCCCGAGAATGGTGCCGAGCTCGACCTGCGGGTTGATGCCCGAGGCGCTGCCGGTGTAACCGCGTGAGGACAGCTCGGAGACGACCAACGAGGAGAGCGCGTCGTTGCCGGCCAGCACGCCGGAAAGCGGGAAGGCGTCGCCGGTGCCGAGCATCGCATGGGAAAGGCGCCCGAGAAGGCGGTCCTGGCTCAGGGGGCTGTCCGCCGAGCCTGTGGACTGTGAGGCGTCGAGGATCTGCCTGCGGCAGACGTCGAAAATGTCCTGGACGCGGTCGGAGGCGTCATCAGCATCGGTTGGGACGACGAGATCCGCCCATTTATCAGAATCGGCGCTGGTCAGGGAGACGTCGTAGGCGTTGTAGGCGACGCCGGATTTGAAGTAGGGGGCGAGCACCTCCAGCACCCCCGCGAGATAGTCACGGGCGGTGGCGGTGAGTCCGCGTCCCGTCGTCGCCGAGGAACCTGCTGTATCAGAGGAATCCGACGAACCGGAGGAATCTGACGACCCGGAGTCGTACAGCCCGTTTTGCGAGTTCTTGTTTGAGGGCAGGAGGATGAGGATCGCGCGGGGATTCTTCTTTGTCGCCTGCGCGAGATCGAGTTTCTGGACAAGATTGGCGGCCTCTCTATGCCCGATCTGGCGGGCGGAGGCGGTGCGCAGAACGGCATCCGGCGCGGTGGTCCCGTTCCCTGACCCGATGGTGACGATCTTGACGCCGTTTTTCTTGAGCGTCGAGAGGGCGGAGGCGATCAGACGGGTGTCGGAGGAGATCTGGGGGCAATCCTCGTCACCGGAGGCGCTGATCGCATTCTGTGCCTGCTGGCGGAGCGCTTTTTGCCGCATCTGCCGGCGGTCGGTCGAGCCGGAGCCCGAATCATCAGAGGATGTATCCGATCCGGCCGGACAGAGCACGGAGGAGGAGGCCGGGGCCGGGGAGGCCAGTGGGGAGAAGAGATCGGACGCTGTGCGCGTGACGGCGGGGGCGAACAGAAGCAGATCACCGGAGGTGAGGACAGGGACGTCGTCAGAGCCCGTCTTCTTTTTCCGGGAGGTGGCGGAGGTCTGTGAGGAGGCGGCGAGGGAACGCAGGTTGACGGCCTGGTCGTGCAGTGACCGGCTCCGGGAGACGGTCAGCCGTGCGCTGGTTTTGCCGTTCTTTTTGATGCCGTCGCTGATACGCCGTCCGAGGGATGACCAGGAGTTGGACGACGGATTTGTGGTATCGGGGTCGGCGGGAA
Source organism: Aeriscardovia sp. (assembly GCA_040773385.1). Lineage (GTDB taxonomy): Bacteria > Actinomycetota > Actinomycetes > Actinomycetales > Bifidobacteriaceae > Aeriscardovia. Next base: position 23,373 of record JAXGWH010000009.1, read on the forward strand.
TGGAAAGCACCACCCGGACGGAGGATCCCTGGCCCGCCTGCCCGGTCGTCTCCGCGGAGGTTGACGCGGAACCGCAGCCGCCGACACATAGGAGGGGGACGAGAAGCAGAGCGATCTGTATCCGGAAGTGAGTACGCATCATCCCTATCGTAGATCGACCTGCCTCACCATCATGTCTCACCCTGTCTTGCCATCATGTCGGTGGAGGCGGCCGGGAGGTGATCCATCGGCAACAAAGCGGGTTTATTGTGGGACTATGCCTCAGGAACAGAGTATCGGCCGCGGTAAGAGCGGCCGTCTGGCGTATTCGCTCGATGACATTGCGATCATCCCCACACGCAGGTCGCGCGATCCGCGCGACGTGTCACTCTCCTGGCAGCTGGATGCGTATTATCTCGACATCCCCTGCCTCGGTGCGCCGATGGATTCCATCATGAGCCCCGCCACCGTCATCGAGCTCGACAGGCTCGGCGGGCTGGGCGTGCTCGATCTCGAGGGGCTGTGGACACGGTACGCTGATCCGGAGCCCTACCTGTGCCAGATCGTGGGTGCGGCAGATGATGAGGCCACGCGGTTGATGCAGAAGATCTACGCGGAGCCCATCAAGGAGGAGCTCATCGGCCGGCGCATCGAGGAAATCAAGGAGGCGGGCGTGCCTGCCGCAGTGTCCCTCTCCCCCGGCCGCACGAAGCGCTACTCAGGTGCCGCGCTCGAAGCCGGAGCGGACATCATCGTCATCCGCGGGACGACCGTCTCGGCCGAGCATGTCTCGACCAATGAGGAGCCCCTCAACCTGCGCAACTTCATCTACAACCTTGACGTGCCGGTCATCGTCGGGGGTGTCGCCGACTACGCCTCCTCACTGCACATCATGCGGACCGGCGCCGCCGGAGTGCTCGTCGGTCTGGGAGGCGGGGCCGCGTCCACCTCGCGGCGGACCCTCGGTCTGCGCGCGCCCATGGCGACGGCGATCGCCGATATCGCCGCGGCCCGCCGTGATTATATGGACGAATCCGGCGGACGCTACGTGCAGGTCATCGCCGACGGCGAGCTGGGGACATCCGGCTCCGTCGTCAAGGCGTTCGCCCTCGGCGCGGACGCCGTCATGCTCGGTACGGCGCTCGCCCGTGCCGACGAGGCACCGGGCCACGGGATGCACTGGGGGCAGGAGGCGCATCATCCCCTTCTGCCGCGGGGCAAGCGCGTCAACATCGGTACCGTCGCCCCGATGGAGCAGGTGCTCTTCGGGCCGAGCCACAACGCCGACGGCAAGACCAATATCTTCGGCGCGCTGCGCAGGACGATGGCCTCGACGGGGTATGTGGACCTCAAGAGTTTCCAGAAGTGCCCCGTCATCATCTCCAACTCCGAGGAGAGCTGAGCCCTGCACCGCCATGCGCTGTGCATAACTTTGTGAGGCAGGAGAGGCTCTGGGCACTCCGTCCGACGGGTTATCCACAATGCCGGTATTTCCTGCCTCGACGAACGGCGAATCCCGATAGGCTGGGAGCCATCAACCGGACAGGGGCGTCCGGGCCGCACCGCACGGCGCGGCGTCAGGAGGAGGACAATGATGGCACGTGTTCTCGCGGCACCCACCGCCGACGACCATGACGCCGGCAGAAAAGCAGGGAAAGCAGACACAGAGCGACAGGACAGGACGGGCAGGACTGGACCGATGTACATCCTCGACAGGGGCATCACCCATGCCGAGGATCTGTCCGTCTCCGTCTTCCGTTCGAGCCCGCCCGTGCCCGTGCATCTCGCTTTTGCCACAGACCAATCGGCGGGCGAACGGGAAAGGATCCTCATGTCGGTGTGCGCCTGCAGGCTCTGCTACCGCATCTGCGAGGTCGCACGCGGCAGGATGTCGGCACGGATGCTGGCCGGGACCCTCTGCCCTGCGGACATCCGCCGCCTCGACAATTACGCGCACCTGCTCGCCGCCGGGGATGTGCCGCTCGCCGCATCGCGGTTGCAGGACCGGGTCTGCCCGACATGGATACTGCGCATGCACGGCCTGTTCCAGGCCCGGGGTGTGTGCGTCTTCACCGGGACGGTGCTCATCGGGCAGGTGAAGCACATCATTGTCTTCACCCTCGGGCATGCGGGCTGCCAATGGTCGGCCTCTGGACTGCTCGTCTCCTGAGACGTCTCGACCGACGCCGGCGTAATTTATCACTGGGTGAACGCGGCTCACGGTTTTGTCTCAGCACCGCGGACGGTAGAGTGAAAGCATGCTTCGCGAATATTCCACCGTATTGGAAAAGCCCAACTGCTGGGACGATGACACTTTCTACCATCTGCTCGAACTGCGTGCAAAGGCGCACCCCGATGACATCGCCGCCTCCTATCTTGACCCCGGCTCCGCAAAGCGGCAGTGGGTGCAGGTCCGTGCCGACGAGATGTACGACGCGGTCCGCAAAATCGCCAAAGGACTGCTGACACTCGGCCTGCACAAGGGCGACCATGCCGTGATCTTTTCCGCGACGAGCTACGGCTGGGCGCTGACAGATTTTGCATGCTCGGCGATCGGCGTCGTCACCGTCCCGATCTACGAGACCGATTCGGCAGATCAGGCGACCGCCATCGTCCATGAGGTCACGCCGGCCATAGCGTTCGCCGACACCGAGGAGCACTGGCAGGTCCTTGATGCCGCCTGCGGTACCTCTGCCCCGAACAACGGTCAGGACGGCACGGGTCATCGTGACGGTTCCGCGGCCGGCGCGTCGAACGGGACGGACGGTGTGACGGCCCGGGCGGCCGCGGGTGTGTACTCGTATCGTCAGGGCGCGCTCCAGGCCATCATGGAGCTCGGCAGGTCCGTCTCCGACGAGCGTCTCGAGGAAGCCATCAAAAAAGTCCGCACGGACGACATCGCCACGATCGTCTACACATCAGGATCGACGGGCAGGCCCAAAGGCGTGGAACTGAGCTACCGCAACTTCATCGTCACCGTGCGTGACGGCTGGGAAGTGCTGCCCGACATGCTCATCACCCCGCCCAACCGGCTCCTCCTGTTCCTGCCGCTGGCGCACTGCTTCGCCCGGTACATCGAATACGTGTGCATCGGCGGGCGTGGCACCGTCGGCTATGTGGGCGACGCCCATCATCTGCTCTCCGACATGCGCACTTTCAAGCCCACGTACCTGCTCGGCGTGCCGCGCGTGTTCGAGAAGGTCTTCAACGCCGCCAGCCAGCGCGCCGGTGCGGGTTTCAAAGGCCGCTTCCTGCGCAAGGCGTACGAGCATTACGTCGCCTGGTCGAAGGCAGAGCAGGCGGGCACCGGTCACAGCCTGGCCGAGAAAATGGCGCACACCATGTACGAGCAGACTGTCGGCGACCTCGTGCGTGACGCGCTCGGCGGGCAGATCCACTGGCTCGCCTGCGGCGGTGCGCCGATCGACAACGATCTGGCCCACTTCTTTAACGGTATCGACGGTCTGACATTCATCCAGGGCTATGGGATGACGGAGACCGCCGCCCCGTGCCTCGTCAACTTCCAGGACCGCAACCGCATCGGTTCGGTGGGCCTGCCCGGACCGGGCATCAGCGTGCGGCTCTCCGACGATGATGAGCTGCTCATCAAAGGACCGTGCGTGTTCAAGGGCTATCTCGACCGTCCTGAGCAGACGCGCGAGGCGTTCACCGACGACGGCTGGCTCAGGACCGGTGACCTCGCCGCGATCGATGACGACGGCTTTGTGTTCATCACCGGCCGCAAGAAGGACCTCATCATCACCGCGGGCGGCAAGAACGTCTCCCCCGCCCCGATGGAGAAGACGCTTTCGCAATGCGAGATCATCTCGCACGCCGTTGTGCTCGGAGACAAGCGGCCGTTCATCTCCGCACTCATCACCCTCGACCTCGACATGCTCGCCATCTGGCTCAAGAAGAACCACCTCGACGCGTCGATCGGTGTGGAGGGCGCCGATTCCAACCCGGCCGTGCGCGCGTTCGTACAGAGCTGGGTCGACCGCGCCAACCGCGGCGTCTCACGTGCCGAGTCGATCCGTAAGTTCGTCATCCTGCCCACCGATTTTTCCCAGGAGGACGGGACGATGACGCCGAGCATGAAGGTCGTCCGCCCGGCCGTCATCCGCACATACGCCGACGTGATCGACCATCAGATCTACACGCCCAGGCCCGGCACCCAGCCCGGTCCAAGCGACGCGGCCGTCCTGCTCGACAGGATGGGCCAGACCGCGCGGGCCGCAGGCGAGAGCGTGCGCCGGACGGCGGAGACGTCGACACAGCAGATCAGCACGCGCCTCGCCTCGCTGACCGGACACGGAAAGAACGACGGAAAGGATGACGGAAAAGACGACGGTACGGACAGTGGTGTCGATGTCGATGCCGACGGTGACGCCGGTGACGATCGTACCGACGGCCGGCCGGCGTCCGACGGGGATGACGGCACGGCACAGCGTTAGACTTGGAACGGATACAGGCCTCAAACGCAGCGTCATGACCGATGACGGCCCCGCGCCACGCCGTTGAAAGGAAACCATGAGCACCGTCTCGACAACGCCGTTGTCCTTCACCCCCGACAAATCCAAGAGCATCTACTGGCTGCTCACCCAGCGCGTCGAGCGCACCCCGCAGGACCGTCTGGTCGAATACCGTGGCAAGGACGGAAACTGGACCGGCATGAGCGCCACGGAGTTCCTCAACCTCGTGCGCTCGCTCGCCAAGGGCCTCATCGCCGAGGGCATCAAGAAGGGCGAGTCCGTCTCCATCCTGTCCAACACGCGCTGGGAGTGGACGGCGCTCGACTGCGCCATCATGTCCATCGGCGCCGTCACCGTGCCGATCTACCAGACCAACTCCGCCAGCCAGGTCAAGAAGATCCTCCTCGACTCGGACGTCGTCGCCATCTTCGTCGAGGACGACCAGCAGAAGGGCAAGGTCGCCGAGGTCTCCTCCACCACGCCGGAGCTGCGTGACATGTGGGTCATCGATGAGGGGATTGTGGACAAACTCGTGCGCAAGGGCCTCACCGTGTCCGATGAGGAGCTCGACCAGCGCATTGCGTCCGTCTCCGGCGACGACCTCGCCACCATCGTCTATACGTCCGGCTCCACCGGCGAGGGCAAGGGCGTGGAGATCACACATTACAACTTCGTCTTCATCATCGTCTCCGGCGAGCACACGATGAACAAGATCGGCATGCGCGAGGGCGGCGGCACCTACCTGTGCTTCCTGCCGCTGGCGCACGTGTTCGCCCGCTACATGCAGTTCTATGCGATGGCCGGCACCCTCACCCTCGCCCTCAGCTCGTCGATGAAGACCATCCTCGATGACTTCCAGGCCACAAAGCCCACGCTCGTGCTCGGCGTGCCGCGCGTGTTCGAGAAGATCTACAACGCGGCCACGCAGAAGGCCGGCACCGGCATGACCGGCAGGATCTTCGCCCGCGCCGCGAAGGTCGCCCGCCAGTGGTCCGTGGCCCAGCAGGCCGGCGGCGAGATCCCCGCGCGTATCCGCATCGCGCATGCCTTCTATGACGGCCTCGTCTACAAACAGATCCGTGACGTGCTCGGCGGGCATGTGGACTACATCGTCTCGGGCGGCGCGCCGATCGACGACAAGCTCGCCCACTTCTTCAACGGCTGCGGCCTGCCGCTGCTCGCCGGCTACGGCATGACCGAGACGTGCGCCCCGGCCGCCGTCAATCCGGTCACCGGTTACAAGATCGGCTCGGTGGGCACCCCGCTCGAAGGCATGAGCTTCACCATCGCCGACGACGGCGAGGTGCTCATCAAGGGCGACGCCGTCATGCGCGGCTACCACAAGAAGCCGAAGGAGACGGCCGAGGCCATCGACAAGGACGGCTGGCTGCACTCCGGCGACCTCGGCCGCATCGACAAGGACGGGTTCATCTACCTCACCGGCCGCAAGAAGGACATCCTCATCACCGCGGGCGGCAAGAACGTCTCCCCCGCCAAGCTCGAGGCGTCCGTCATGACCGACCCGATCATCTCGCAGTGCCTGGTGATCGGCGACCGCAAGCCGTTCATCGCCGCGCTCATCACCCTCGACCTCGACGCGACCAACTCTTGGCTCGCCGCACACGGCTACTCCAAGGCGAAGGACCGCAACGAGGCGCGGCACATGCCCTCGGTCATCGCCGAGGTGGACCGCGCCGTCAAGACCGCCAACCAGCTCGTCTCCCGCGCCGAGTCGATCCGCAAGTTCGAGATCCTCGACATCGATTTCACCCAGGACAACGGCATGCTCACGCCTTCGCTCAAGGCAAAGCGGCCGGTGATCACAAAGAAGTTCGCCGATCTCATCGACGAGAAGATCTACGCCCCGCGCAAGTGAGGGCGGCGGCTGCAGACAGGCCCAGCAGAACTCGGAACGGTATGACGAGATTCTGAAGGGCCCAGAAGGGACTCTTCGCCGTCACTGATAGCCGTCACTGATAATAAAACGATGATGGGGAGCGATCCGGATCAGCCCGGGTCACTCCCCATTTGTTTTGAACCGTGTTTTTTGAGGCCATCGGCCTGCCAGAGGCCTCAGCCGTGTTACCGCTTGTTTGTGGTGTCGCAGCTACTTGAGTTGCGGCAGATTACTTGCGGTGCGGAAGCACCTCGTCCACGAGACCGTAGTCCTTCGCCTCCTGTGCGGTGAGGATCTTGTCGATCTCGATGTCCTTGCGGATGGTCTCCTCGCTCTGACCGGTGCAGTCGGCAAGCGTCTTCTCCAGCCAGGTGCGCAGACGTAGCAGCTCGTTGGCCTGCACCTCGATCTCCGTGGCCTTGCCGAAGCCCTGGCCCACGGACGGCTGGTGGATGAGCACGCGCGCGTTCGGCAGCATGAGGCGCTTGCCCTTGGCACCCGCGGCGAGGATCACCGCGGCGGCGGAGGCGGCCTGTCCGAGGCAGACGGTCTGCACGTCCGGCCTGATGTAGTTCATCGTGTCGTAGATGGCGGTCATCGCGGTCATCGACCCGCCCGGCGAATTGATGTACATCATGATGTCGCGGTTGGGGTCCTGGCTCTCGAGCACGAGCAGCTGGGCCATGATGTCATCCGCGCTCGTGTCGTCCACCTGAACGCCCATGAAGATGATCCGGTTCTCGAACAGGCGGGAATACGGGTCGTAACGCTTGACGCCATACGGTGTGCGCTCGGCGAACTCCGGCAGGACGTAACGTGCCTGGGGGTTCGCGGCGAGCCCGCCCGGCCCGGCGAGCCGATTCGCGCGGGCCACGAACTGTGCTTCTTCAGATGCCATGCTCACTCCTTCGCGCTGTCCGCGTTGTTGTCCGCCGCACCGTTTTCTGCGGTGCCGTTCTGGCCTGCGGCAGCGTTCTTCGCGGCATCATCCTTGCCCGGGCGGCGGTTGGTGATCATATGGTCCACAAACCCATAATCGAGCGCCTGCTGGGCCGTGTACCAGTGGTCGTAGGCGTTGTCGCGGTAGATCTCCTCCACCGTGTGCCCGGTCTGCTGGGCGGTCAGCTCCGAGAGGCGCTTCTTCATGTCCATGATGAGCTCGGCGTTGATGCGCACGTCGGTCTCGGTGCCGACGATGCCGCCCGAGGGCTGGTGCATGAGCACGCGGGCGTTCGAGGTGATGTAGCGCTTGCCCTTCGTGCCCGAGGAGAGCAGGAATTGGCCCATCGAGGCGGCCATGCCCACGCCCACCGTGGCCACGTCCGGCTCGATGAGCTGCATGGTGTCGTAGATGGCCATACCGGCAGTGATGGACCCGCCCGGAGAGTTGATATACAGCCAGATGTCCTTGTTCTGATCCTCAGCGGCGAGCATGAGCATCTGCGCGCAGATCACGTTCGCGTTCTCGTTCTTGACCTCGTCGCCGAGCCAGATGATCCTGTCCTTGAGCAGACGGTTGAAGACGGGGTTGAGGCCCATCGGCGCCTGCTCGTCGCCCTCTGCGAGGCGGAAGGCATCGAGTGAACTCACAGTGACTCCTTTTGTCCGGAATACGACTGTTTCGCAATACGCTCCCAACCTTACCGGGTGACGGGTCCCGTGCCGGTGTGCCTACGCCGATCGCTCAAAGGCCACGCCTACAGCGAAGAACGGGAAGACAGAACGGGAAATCGGCACGACAAAAGGAGACTTAGAAGGGACCGACGCTCTGGGAACCGACGGGTGAGGAATCTGGCAGAACAGAACGACCGAGAAAAGAGAGGAAAACGCGGGATCAGAGGACAAAAAAGCGTCTGCCGAAAGAAACGGCAGACGCCTTTTGCGATCAAAACCTCATCCCACACTCGGCTGCCCGATCACAGGACGGACCTGAAGACTGCGGTGATGAGGGTGGGAGAAGTGCCTCAGTCCTTCGAGGTGGAAGCGGCCTTGGAGGACTTGCGGGCAGCGGTCCTGCGGGTGGTCGTCTTCTTGGCGGAGGCGGATTTCGTCGTGGTCTTCTTTGCCGTGCTCTTCGTGCTCTTGCGGGCCGCGGGCTTCTTTGCGGCGGAGGCCTTGGTGGTCTTCGAGGCCGTCTTCTTCGCGGCGGTCTTCTTGGCCGGCTTCTTGCCGGCCTTGTCGTCACCGGCATCCGTGGTCTCGTTGGAGCCCTCGGTGCCCGCGGCGGTCATGTTGTCGGCCACGGCGGCGGCGGCGGACGCGGCCTGCACGGAGGCGTCCTCCTTGTCCTGCTCGTTCTCGGCGGCCGGCAGATAGGCGGACAGATCCACCTTCTTGCCGGACTCGTCGGAGAACTCGACCTGGCGCATGCCCTCGACCATCGCCTTGGAGCGGGCGACCTCGGTGACGGCGGAGCCGAGCTGGCCCTGCTGCACGATCGAGCTGATGAACTGGTTCGGATCGAAGCCGTACGACTGCGCGATCTGGGCGAGGAAGTTCGTCACATCCTGCTGGGAGACCTGCGTGTCGAAGTCCTCGGCGAGCTGGTCGAGGACCATCTGGTCGCGCAGCTCCTTCTCCGCCTCGTCCTTGGCCTTCTTCTTGTCGTCATCGGAGACCTTGGAGGCGTCGGCGTTGATGTTGCGGATGTGGTCGTTGGTCAGCTGGTCGAGCACGCCCTTCGGCACCGGGATGTCGAGGCCCTCCTCGAGCTTGTTGAGGAACGCGTCGCGGGCCTTCTGGGCCTGCTCGCCGCCGGCATCCTGCTGGGCCTGCTTCTTGACGGACTCCTTGAGCTCCTTGAGCGTGTCGAACTCGGAGGCCTCCTTGGCGAAGTCATCGTCAAGCTTGGGCAGCTGCTCCTCCTTGACGGAGTTGACGGTGACCTCGATGGCGGCCTTCTCGCCCTTGTGCGCGCCGGCGGCGAGCGGGGCCTCGAACGAGGTCTTCTCCCCGGCGGTGAGGGTCTCGAGCGCGTCATCCATGCCCTCGAGCATGTTGCCCGAGCCGATCTGGTAGCTGACGCCGGACTGCTGGTCCACCTGCTTGCCGTCGATCGTGGCGGTCAGGTCGATGTTGACGTAATCGCCCTTCTTGGCGGCACGGTCGACGCCCACGAGGGTGCTGAAACGCTTGCGCAGCTGCTCGAGGCGGTCGTTGACCTGCTTGGCGGTGACCTTGGCGTCCGGGACGGTGACCTTCATGCCCTTGGCGGACGGGAGCTTGAACTCAGGACGGACCTCCACCTCGGCGGTGAAGGTGAGCTTTTCGTCGTCATCGCGCTTCATCGGCATCTTGTCGACGTTGAGCTGCGGCTGGTCCATCGGGTGCAGGTTCTTCGACTGCGCGGCGGTGGCGTACATGTCGGCGATGGAGTCATTGAGCGCATAGGCGACAACGTTCTGGAAACCGAGGCGCGCATCGATGACCTGGGCCGGCACATGGCCCTTGCGGAAGCCCGGGAACGACTGGCGGTTCGCGATCTGCTTGCGGGCGGCGTCAAGATACGGGTCGAGTTCTTTCGGTTCGAGCGTCACGGTCATCTTGACCTTGGTGGGCTCGAGCTTCTTCACTGTGGTTTTCACCGTGTGCTCCACTTCTTTGAAGATACGATTTTTGCTGTTATAGCAACCCTTGCATGGTAATGCGCGCAAGGGACGAGCCCACAAGGCGGATCTGCCAGCGCCGGGCGCCGTGGCCGGCGAGGAAATCATCGATCCCCTCCCCCGGTACCTCCTCCCAGCAGATCTGACGGACAAGGCGAGGGCTGACGATCAGATCCATCGGCACATGCACGTCCTGGGAGATCCCGGCCAGTGTCCGCCGCATGGCCATGAGCCGGGCGTAGCGTCCGGGCTGGTGCAGCCTCCAGAACTTCATGGACCGGGGCATGGACGTCCCCCCCCTCTCCTGCGGGGCAGAGGGCCACGGAAGCGCCGTCTCCGGAAGATGCAGGGCGTGCGAGATCGCCCGCCGCCATACATTGGGGTTCACCTTCTGCTGCACGGAGATGTACCGTGCGAACATCGCGTCCTGGTCGGTGCCGGTGTCCATGCGCACACGCTCGGTGAGCCCGGAGATTTCTTGGAACTGCCACTTGTTGTGCGGTTTTCTGAGGGCGGCCTCCACCATGTCCTCATCGCGCAGCAGGAGCAGGGGCGAGATGTCCAGTTTCCGGGCGAGCCTGTCGCGGGCGTCCCACAGATCGCGCACAACGGCCAGACCACGCCTGTCGGCGCTCAGGACGGTGATATGCGAGGTATGCCGCCATGGTTCCGGGTCCGGCAGCGGTGCCGCCATGCCTTTGGCGAGCACGGCGGCAAATTCCTCACGCGCCCAGGCCAATTTTCCCTGTGCCTTCAGCTCCGCCACCATTGCGTGCCGCAACTGTACGAGCAGCTCGACATCAAGCGCCGCGTAATTGCGCCAGTCCAGCGGCAACGGGCGATACGACCAATCGGCGGCGGCGTGCTCCTTGGCAAGGCTGACGCCGAGGAAATGCTCCGTGCAGTGCGAGAGCCCCGGATGCGAGAGTCCCAGCAGGCGGGCGGCAAACTCCGTGTCGAACAACGAGGGGATGCGCAGACCGAGATCCCGGAAACTCGGCAGGTCCTGCGAGCCGTCGTGCAGGATCCACTCCACACCGGCCAGGCGATCGGTCAGATCTGCGAGGCGCACCCCGGCCTGTCTCAGCGCGGGGATGTCGAACAGGTAGGTGGCGGAGCCTTCCCGGCGCACCTGCACGAGATAGTCGCCGCGCGAGTACCGGTAGCTGGACGCACGCTCCGCGTCGGCGGCCAGAGGCCCGTCCGCCGCGGCAAGGTCATCAAGAGCCGCGGCAAACCCCGTGGCCGTGCCGGTGACGGGAGGGATGCCCCTCGCGGGCCTGGAGACGAGCATGACCGGTCGGGCCGGATCCGTCATCGTCCCTCCCCTGTGGCATGGTCTGTGGAATTCCTGTGATTTCCGGTGCCTGTGTCGTTGCCGGTGCTCGTACTGGTATCCGAATTGTCTGACAGACCGTCGTCAGGATCGGTGCGACCGCCGGCACCTGTGTGGGAGTCCACCTGATCCTTGGTGGGATTCTCCTGCCATACATGCAGGCTGCGCGAGACACGGCCGGGCAGATCACGCTCCTGCTGCTCGAGGAGACGCCGGGCCTGACGCTCGTTGTCGGCGATCGCGCGGTCGGCCTCCTGCGCGGACCGGCGCTCGCGCGCCTTTCTCGCCTGCTCGTCCTGCCGGGCCTGCCGCTCGAAGTCCGAACGGTCCTTGTTGAACCGCTGTACGCGCTGCTCGAACGTGCCGTTTTCGTCATCACCGACGACGCCGATGGCGGACGTGTCGCCGAAGAAGGCGGGAGGGGCGCCGGCCCCCTCACGGCGCTCGCGCTCGAGCTCCTGCGCCGAGGGCTCCTCGAGGAAGTCCTTCCAGCTCGGCCAATCGTCGCTCGTGTCTCCGGCCTCTTGGTTGTTGTCGTTCCGGCGATCTACGGCACCGTCTTTGTCGGTTCCATGGCCATGGAGGGGCGCAGCATCGGCGGCGCGGGTCCGGCTGCGGCCGCGATCATGGCCGTCAGCCGGATGCGTCGAGGACGGGTGTGAGGTGTCGGCGGCGGCTTTCTCCGCTTTGCGGCGTGCGGCATCCGGATCACGGTCTGCCTTCTCACGGGCGGCCTGGGCGGCGGCCGCCCGCTCCTGCCCGATCCATTGCGCGTTGCGCTCGGCGATGATGCGCGGCGCCTGCTCCGCCTCCTCGCGCGAACGGTACGGTCCGAGCAGCTGCTCGGTGCGCGAGACGCGGCCGAACTCCGGTCTGCGCGTCTCGATGTTCCAATACCAGTACTTCTTGCGGAACGGCACTCTGCTCCCTCTTTGATCCGATTGTCAGTCCTGATGCGTGCGACCGATTGTGATCGATCATCCGGTGGGTCGTGATGATCGATGGTCCGGTGCCGTCGTATCGACCCGTATGCCCGGACGGCACGACGGACTCATCTTTCTCTGTGGTTCACTCCCTGAAACGCGAGGTGACGGGCAGGCGGCGGTCTCGGCCGAACGCGAGCGTCGTCACTTTCGGGCCCAGCGGGTACTGGCGGCGCTTCCACTCCGCCCGGTCCACGAGGCGCATCACCGTGTCGACGGTCTTCCGGTCGAAGCCGTCGTGCAGGAGGTCATCGCGTCCGTGGCTCTGCTCGATGTAGGCGGCGAGCACCTTGTCGAGCAGGTGGTAGTCCGGCAGGGAGTCGGAATCCCTCTGCCCCGGGTGCAGCTCGGCGGACGGCGGTTTGATGATCGAGTTGACGGGGATCGGCTCCGTCTCCCCCTTCAGCCGTGCCTGCTCGTTGCGCCAGCGGGCCAGATCCCACACGCGTGTCTTGTAGACGTCCTTGATGGGTGCGTAACCGCCCACCGCATCGCCATAGATGGTCGAGTAGCCGCAGGCGAGCTCCGACTTGTTCCCGGTGGCGAGAGTGAGCAGCCCTTGCGAGTTGGAGACAGCCATGAGCAGGACGCCTCGGATGCGCGCCTGGATGTTCTCCTGGGCGAGCCCGGTGAGGTGCAGCTGCTTCTGGAACGCGTCGAAGAACGGCTCGATGGGCTGCGTGTGGTAGTGGCAGCCGAGGTTCTCCGCCAGCTGCTCGGCGTCGGTCTTCGACCCATCGGACGAGTAGACGGAGGGCATGGAGATCCCCCACACATTGCCCGCGCCGAGCGCGTCGGCGGCGATCGTGGCAGTCAGCGCCGAGTCGATGCCGCCCGACAGTCCCAGCACGACGCCGGTGAAGCCGTTCTTGCGCGCATAATCGCGCAGACCGAGCACGATGGCGTGGTACACCTGCCAGTCATCGCTCTTTTGCGGGACGATGGTGGAGACGGACGAGTCGAGGGAATCGGCCTCGGCCGTGGCCGGCAGCGTCCAGTACGAGAGGTCCTCCTCGAACTGCGGGCTCGACTCGAGCACCGTGCCCGAGGGCGAGACGACGAAGCTGCCGCCGTCGAAGACGAGGTCATCTTGGCCGCCGACGAGGTTGAGGTAGATGACCGGGGCGCCCACCTGGCGGGCCCGGCGCACCGCGAGCCCCCGGCGTGTGGAGACCTTGCCCTCCTCGAACGGGGAACCGTTGATGACCACGAGCGCGTCGATGTGCCGGTCGGCGAGCTCCGCAACAGGGCCGCCCTCCTGCCAGATGTCCTCGCAGATCGCCACACCGATCTTCTTGCCGTTGACGGTGAAGACGAGGCTCACCTCGCCCGGGCTGAAGATGCGGTATTCGTCGAACACACCATAATTGGGCAGGAAATGCTTGTCATACGTGGCCTGCACGCCACCGTGCGAGAGGACGACGAGCGAGTTGCGCGGGTGGATCTTGCCGTCCGCGCCGCGATGGCTGTCCTGACCGACGGTGCCGACAATGACGGTCAGATCGCCCAGACCCTGTTTGTCGAGCGCGACGGAGAGGCGCTCGGCCTCCTCGCGGGCCGCCTTGCGGAACGTGGCACGATAGGCGAGGTCCTCAATCGGATAGCCGGTCAGGCTCATCTCCGGGAAGACGACGACGTCCGCCCCGTTCTTGGCCGCCGTGACGGCCATGTCGAGCACTTTTTTGCCGTTGCCGCTGATGTCGCCCACGCAGGCGTCGATCTGCGCGAGCGCGAAAGTGACGGAGCCGTCCTGCTTCTTTCCGTCGTCCATGTCCGCGCACTCCTGTGATTGTCGTTGCTGTGATATCCGTCACCAACGATAGCGGCGGCGCCCGTCAGCGATCCTGTCAGCTCGACAACCTCGAAGCCACGACAGCCCGTCCCCTGATCGTCTTTGTGCTGCCCGTCTTTCTGTCTGTCTTTACTTCCCGCCGCCGGCCGGTTTTCAGTATTTGCGCGTTGGCAGCGCCCCCCGGGCCGCCTTCGCGTCGAACACGCGTGAGGCGACCGTCACCTCGTCGGGCACGGTCTTGCCTTGGAGGATGCGGGTGAGCGTCTCGGAGACCTTCTGGCCGATGAGCGGGTTGTATTCGACGGACCGGTCGATCGAACCGTTGATGACGGCCTGCAGGCCCGCCTTCGTCCCGTCGATCGAGACGACGTGGATCGTACCTGATTTGCCGGCGTCGGAGATGGCCCGTGAGGCGCCGATCGCCATCGCGTCGGACTGCGCGTAGACGAAACGCAGGTCACGGTTCGAGAACTGGGCGAGCAGCCCGTTCATGCCCGTGTAGGCGCTGTCCTGTGTCCAGTCGCCCGCCACCGTGGCGAGCACATGGATGTGCGAGTTCTTGGTGACGCGGTCGTCCCAGCCGTCGGTGCGGTCCTGTGTCTGCCGCTGGCCGTTCGCCCCGGCGAGCACGACGCCGTTGAGCCCGTCGTCGTCCTTGTCGGAGGAGGTGTCGTCGTTACTGCGCAGACCCGTGGCATACAAGGAGTTGATGTACACGGCCGCCTGCCTGCCGGCCCACACGTCGGAGGGGCCCACATACGTGGTCGCGAGCTTTTCCTCCGTCGGCGTGAGACGCCGTGCGACAAGCACGACCGGGATCCGTGCCGTCCTGGCCTTCTTCAGCTCCCCCGCCCAGCCGGTGTTCTGTGTGGGGGCAAGGATGATGGCGTCCGGTTTGGAGGCGAGCGCCTTCTCGAACTGCTCGACCTGGGCGAGATGGTTCGTCCGGGCGGCGGACGTATAGCTGACGGAGTAGCCCACCTGGGAGAGCGTGCCGCGGGCGTCGGATTCGAGGGCGGAGAGGAAGCCTCCGTAGGGACCGATGCCGACGAAGGCGACGGAGCGGGAGTCGAGCTGCTGGACCTGCTTCTGGGTTTGTGCGAGGCGGGCGTCCGAGGCGGTGTCATCGCCGGTGTCCTGCGAGGAGCAGGCGGACAGGCCAGTGAGCAGGCAGAGGGCGGCGAGCGCGGCGGCCGCCGTACGCAGCGGATGACGAACGCGCCGTGTGTGATGGAGAGTCACTGTCTGCCGCCTTTCGTTGTACGTGACAGCCGTGCCGGATTCTCACCTGTCGACGTGCGCCCTGACGCATCGCTGCCGGAGTGTGGCTGTGCATCGTCGGCGGTGGGTGCGGGGTTGTCGGCACGCGCCTGTGCCAGACGCGGGTCGTTGTCCGGTGTGGGCCGGTCGCCGTCCTTCCCCGGTGCGGGATAGGTGCCCTCCGCGGCGGTGTCGGCGTGGAGGACGGCGCGCACATGCGCCATGCGCGCCCTCACCTGCGCCTCGTAGCCGCGGTCCTTGGGCTCATAGTAGACCGTTCCGCGCAGACTCTCGGGCAGATACTCCTGGGGGGCGAGGTCCTCGGGCCAATCATGGGCGTACCGGTAGCCGGCGTGATTGCCCCAGGCGGCCATGAGCTTGGTGGGTGCGTTTCGCAGGTATCGGGGTACTTCGCCTGAAAGACCTTTGTCGACGTCTTCGAGGGCTTTGTTGATGGCCAGATAACTCGCATTGGACTTGGGGGCGGTGGCCACAGCAATAGTGGCCTGAGAAAGGATGATACGCGCCTCGGGCATGCCGACCATGGCCACAGCCTGTGCGGCGGCCACTGTCAGTTCGAGCACCTCGGGGGCGGCCATGCCCACCTCTTCGCTGGCGGCGATCATGATGCGTCGGGCGATGAAGCGTGGGTCCTCCCCCGCCCGGATCATTCGGGCGAGATAGTGGACGGCGGCGTCCGGGTCGGAGCCGCGCATGGATTTGATGAACGCAGAGGCCACGTCGTAGTGGTCGTCGCCTTTTTTGTCGTAGCGCAACGTGGTGGACTGCATGACCGAGGAGACAGTAATGGCATCAATCCTGCGCCGCCCGTGCGCGTCCGCCTTCTCGTCCTCGTCCACAGCGCCGGCCGCGGATTCGAGGATGGTGAGGGCCTTTCTGGCATCGCCGCCGCTGAAGCGGAGGATCTCGTCGCGGGCCGCCGGCTCCAGCACGAACTTGTCCCGCAGGCCCCGCGGGCTGGATAGCGCCCTGTCGAGGATGGCCGAGAGGCTCTTCTGGTCCAGCTCGGACAGGCGCACGACCACAGAGCGTGACAGCAGCGGCGAGATGACGGAGAAGCTCGGGTTCTCGGTCGTGGCGGCGAGGAAGGTGACGTCGCGGTTCTCCACGGCGGGCAGGAGCGCGTCCTGCTGCGACTTGGAGAAGCGGTGGACCTCGTCGATGAACAGCACCGTCTCTTTTCCGGAGGTAACAAGCCGCCTGCGGGCCCGGGCGAGCACCTCGCGCACCTCTTTGACACCGGAGGTGACTGCGGAGATCTGCTCGAACGCGCGGCCCGAGGAGCGGGCGACGATGGTGGCGAGCGTGGTCTTTCCCACTCCGGGAGGGCCGAAGAGGATGACGGAGCCGGGCGCGGCGAGCGTGTCGGTGCCGGCCGGCTGGGCGAGCTGGCGCAGTGGCGAGCCGGGGGCGAGCGCCTGATCCTGGCCGATCACCTCATCGAGACTGGTCGGGCGCATGCGCACAGCGAGCGGGCGCGTCAGGGTCTCGGGCGCGTCCTGGGCGTCGAACAGGTCAGGCGCTGGATCAGGGATCACTGCCATCATTCCTCTTCTCCGGGCTCTTCGAGTATCTGGCTGATCGGCGCGACGAGATAATGCTCGAACACGACGGTGCCTTCCTGTTGTGTGGCGTCGAGATCGATGTCCGTGTCGATGGCCCAGTCGTGGTCGCCCTCGGCGTCGTCGAGGATCTGCCGGGCGTGCCATGTGTGCCGGTCCTGCTCATGGGCGCGGTCGAGTAGGAAGAATTTGGTGGAGCGGGCGTCCTGGTCGGTCAGGATCTGGTCGTGCTCGTCGTAGAGGTCATCGAGCGTGTCATCCCAGGCGTGGATGTTCATCCCCCAGTCCCGGTCGAGGTCGGCGAGGGCCTGGCTGTCCTCCTTGCTGATGAGGATCACGCGGCGGAACAGGGCGTTTCGGATGAGGAGGGTGAGGCCCTTCGGGTCCTCCACCACGCGCTCCTGCTGTCGCGGGGCGGCCACGGTGGCGCCCTCCTGCTCTGCGCCGGCGCTCTCCCACTCGTCCACGAGCGAGGAGTCCACCGTCCGCACCACGAGGCGCAGCCAGTCGATGATCTCGTCGAGCCGGTCGTCGAGCTTGTCGTCGGGTACGGTGCGGCTGAGCACGCGATAAGCGTCGGAGAGGTAGCGCAGCAGCGTGCCCTCGCTGCGGGCGATGCCGTAGCGGGCGATGTAGCCGTTGAAGTCGGAGGCGGTCTCCACCATGTCGCGCAGCACGGATTTGGGCGAGAGCTCGTAGTCGGCGGCCCAGGGCACGTCGTGCTTGTACTCGTCGAACGCCTGCTCGAGCAGCGCCTCCAAGGGCTTGGGATAGGTGACGTCCTGGAGTCTGTCCATGCGCTCGTCGTAGTCGAGGCCGTCCTCCTTCATGCGGGCCAGGGCCTCGTCGCGCGCCTGGCGCTGCTGCGCCTTGAGGACGGGCCAGGGGTCCTCGAGCGTGGCCTCGACCATGGAGAGCAGGTCCATGTCGTAGGTGGGCGAGTCGGCGTCGAGCAGTTCGAGGGCGGCGAGCAGGAACGGCGAGAGCGGCTCGTCGAGGGCGAAGTTGTCGGGGATGTCGATGGTCGGCTCGTAGGAGACGGATCCGTCGGCGTGCTCGTGGCGCTCGACCACGTCCGTGTTGACGAGGGTGGCGAAGATCTCGTCCGCCCTGTTCTCCAGCTCCTCCTTCTGCTTCGGGGTCTGCTGGGAGTCGTTGATGAGCGCGGACAGGCGCATGCGCGCGTCCCCGCCCTGCCACACCTCGTCGAGCACCATGGAGTGGGTGATCTGCAGGTGCGGAGCGAGCGTCTCGGGGGCCATGTCGATGAGCTTTTTGAATGTCTGCTCATCCCAGCTGACGAACCCCTCGCGCGGCGACTTTTTGTGGATCTTCTTGAGCTTCTTCGGGTCGCCCTTGGCCTTGGCGACGGCCCGCGCGTTCTTGATCTCATAGTCGGGCGCCTCGGCCACCACCAGACCCTGCGAGTCGAACCCGGAGCGGCCGGCGCGGCCGGCGATCTGGTGGAACTCGCGGGCGCGAAGCCGCCTCTGGCGGTTGCCGTCGAACTTGGTCAGGGCCGTGAGGATCACCGTGTGGATGGGCACGTTGATTCCCACGCCGAGGGTGTCGGTGCCGCAGATGACGGGCAGGAGCCCCTTCTGGGCGAGCCGTTCGACGAGGAGCCTGTAGCGCGGCAGCATGCCCGCGTGGTGCACTCCCACGCCGGTGACGAGGAGCCTGCGCAGGGTCTTTCCGAACGCGGTGGTGAACCGGAAGCCGGACAGCTCGGCCTTGATCGCCTCACGCTGCTCTTTGCTCGCCACGCCGTAGCTGGACAGGTCCTGCGCGTCGGCCAGGGCCGCCTCCTGGGCGAAGTGGACCACGTAGACGGGCGAGTCTCCCTTCTCCAAAAGCGAGGAGATGGTCTCGGGCAGCGCGGTCTCCACGTACTTGTAGCTCAAGGGCACGGGCCGGGGCGCGTCGGCGATCAGCTCGGTATCCCGGTCGGTCTTTTTGTCGAGGAGCTTCTGGATGTCGGTGGTGTCGCCAAGGGTGGCGCTCATGAGCAGGAACTGGGTGTGCGGCAGGGTCAGAAGCGGCACCTGCCAGGCCCAGCCGCGCTGCGGGTCGCCGTAGAAGTGGAACTCGTCCATGGCCACGCACCCGATGTCACGGCCCTCGCCTCGCAGGGCC
>JAXGWH010000010.1:0-38184 GCA_040773385.1 Aeriscardovia sp.
CAAGCACTGGTGCCGCCTGTACAGGATGGGAGGACCGCAGGCCCTCATCCCCCGGCGGGGCGGCAGGCCCAGGGGCTCGCGCAACCACGAGCCCGCCCGGGTGCGCAGGCTCGAGGAGGAGAACGAGTACCTGCGGGCGAGGGCGGCGTACCCGGGATAAACCCCGATGCCCCGCGGGGAGTGGATGCTCGCGGCGGCGCAAGAGCCTGACCGTGCGCTCCCTCGCAGGGCGTTTCCCACTACGCCTGTTGCTGCGGGCGGCCGGCCTGGCCCGCCCCGCCTGCTTCTATGACATCTCGCACCCCGCCCGCCTGACCCGCCCCGACCCCGGCCCGCCGGTGAGGAGGATCTGGGACCGCAGCCCCGACGGGTGCGGGCACCGGCGGACCCGCATGGCGCTCGTCCATGAGTGCGGGCAGAGAGTGTCCGCCAGGAGCGTGCTCAAGGTGATGAGACGGCTGGGATTGTGCTGCCGGATCCGCGGGAAGAACCCGTGGAAGCGTTACAGCTCGTACAGGGGAACGTCCTGCGGCCCCGTGCCCGACCTGCCGCACAGACACTTCCATGCGGACCGCCCCTTCATGAAACTGGGTACGGACGTGACCGAGTTCAGGGTTGCCGGAGGCAAGGCGTGCCTGGCCCTCGTCTACGACATGGCCTCCAAGGAGATCGTGTGCCAAGACGCCTCCCGGCACCCTGACATGGCCCAGCAGGAGAGGATGCTCGCCCGGCTCGCCCGAAGACTGCCGGGAGGCGCGCACCCCATCCTCCACTCGGACATGGGCCGGCGTGCCGGCACCCCCTATGGAGGCTCCGGCTGCGCCGCCTGGGGATCACCCAGTCCATGAGCCGCAAGGGGCGACCGCCCGGGCAACGCCGCCACCGAGCAGGTGATCCGGCCGCTCTCAAGGACGAGTTCTACAAAGGACGCCGTTTTACCTCATACAAGCGGTTCAGGCAGGGCCTTGCCGGTTACATCCGCTACTGGGACACGCAGAGAAGACAGAAACAGATCGGCTGGCGCACACCCGAGGAATTCAGGAGAATGACCCTCGCCTCATGAACGGGGTACCCTTAAAAACGATCCAACAAAACGGGCACAGTTCAATGTTTCACGTGAAACAATTTCCTCTGCCGATCTGGCCACCCGGTGCTGGCCGTCCGAGTTTTCCACACATGCCGAAACGGGCGAGCAGACCCGACAAATCCGCTAGGATTGGACACGTCAGCAATACGTGCGTCGGCCGGCCGGCCGACAGGGCAGGGACGCCCGGGAATGTGGAGGATGCTATGACGGATCGCGACGACGAGCCATCGCTTGACGAGCTCAACGAGGAGGCCGACATCGCCGCCGACTACCTCGAGGGATTGTTGGATGCTCTGGATTTCGACGGTGATATCGAGATGGGTGTGCGGGACGGTCGTCCGGTGGTGCAGATAGTCGCGGACGATGATTCCGACATCCGCTCGCTCATCGGCCGCAACGGTGAGGTGGTCGAGGCACTTCAGAGACTGACGCGGCTTGCCGTGCAGGAAAAGGTCGGAGAGCGCTCCCGTCTGATCCTTGATGTCGACGGTTTTCTCACCCGTCGTCGTCGCCGTCTGCGCGAGGAGGCGCTTGATGCCATCGACGAGGTCAATGAGACCGGCAAACCCGTCACCCTCGAGGACATGAACTCTTATGAGCGCAAGATCGTGCATGACGTGGCCAGGGATGAAGGCATGCGCTCGCGCTCGCATGGTGAGGAACCGCATCGGCATGTCACCATCTATCTCTCCAAGGCCGACCGCGATGCGTTGGAGGACGAGGATTCCGACGACGAGTCTGAGGGTGATCCTGAGGATATCGACCAGAACAGTGAACCGGACTCCGGGGAGGAGACGGACATCGATATCGAAGACGAGGACTTCTCCGACGACGAGTCTGAGGATGAGGATTCGGATGATGATTCATCCGAGGATTCTGACGAGGACCCGGACGAGAATACGGAGGAATCCGATGAGGATGGGTCGGATGACGAGGACTCTGATTTCGATGACTCGGACGACCCGGACGATGACTTCGAGGAAGGCGATGATTCGGATAGCCCGGATGAGTCGGATGACTCGGACGACCCAGATGACGGCCAGGATGACGCGGATGACGACGAGGATGACGCAGAATCGGGCGATGACTCTGATGAAGATGACTCTGATGACGAGGACGAGGACGACGACAAGTGAGCACCCCGATCTCCTCTCCTGTGACCGATTCTTCTGATTCTTCGACGGGCGGCCCAGACCAAAATCCATCGGAGGATGCTGTTGCGAAGGATCCTTTGGAGGATTCGCCGGTCCTGGAACAGGTCCTTGGCAACGCTCTGCCCACCATGAAAATGTTTCACGTGAAACTTTCTCAGGAGGGTGTGCTTCGAGGCTTGATCGGCCCGCGGGAGGTTGACCGCATCTGGGAGCGTCATATTCTCAACTCTGCGGCACTCGCACCGTTTTTTGCAGGCTTCAAGCATCGGTGCCGGATCGAGCATCTGCGTGTGGCGGACGTAGGCAGCGGTGCCGGTTTCCCGGGTATCGTGCTCGCCGCGATGATGCAGGATGACTATTTCACGCTCATCGAGCCGATGGAACGACGTGTCGACTGGCTTGAGGAGGTCGTCCGCGAGCTCGGCCTGAAGAACGTGCGTGTGCGGCGTTCCCAGGCCGATGAACTGCACGGCCGAGCGCAGTTTGATGTCGTGACATGCCGGGCGGTCGCATCGATGACAAAACTGACGCCGTGGGTGATGCCGCTCGTGCATCGTGGCGGCGAGTTGATCGCCCTCAAGGGGCGGTCAGCCCAAGCGGAGATCGACAAGGCGCAGAATATTCTGCGGCGCTATCACGGTGCCAATGCTCGTGTGCATGAGGCGCAAGTGGGCGAAGGGCTCGAGCCTACGCACGTGGTGACGGTAGACAAGCGCTGACGGTGCCGACCGGTGCCGACGTGCCGTCGGAACGTTTCACGTGAAACATGCTGTCCCGGTTATCCACAATCGATCATGTGTCTTGTCTGCCCTAAAGTCGCGAATACGCTGATATGTGTCATCTTCTTCGGCGGGTAATCTCGACAAAGAAGGGGCAACTGTGCAAAGATCCGATGGGGTGCATCCCTGTTGCTCAAGAACCAAACCGGCAATACTGCCACAACGTAGCCGGAGACCAGACGATGGAACGCCTGTACGCCGACAACGCGAACGCGGACAGGTCGCCGCAAACAGGCTGGCACACGGACGACAGTAAGGAGGTCGTTACAGTGGAAAATGTTTCACGTGAAACATCCGACGCCGGGCGAGACCCGGAGCAGATGCCTGACGTTGACGACATCCTGCACCGTATCTTCGGTGATGACGGCAACAGCCAGGTCGGAGCCGAGCTGCTCAGCGAATCCACACGCTATGAGCATGTGATGAAGGCCGCCCTTCCAAAACCTTCGTATACCCGGGTCATCGCCGTCGCCAACCAGAAAGGCGGGGTAGGAAAGACCACCACCGCCGTCAACCTTGCCGCCGCTTTCGCGGAACGGGGCGCCAAGGTCCTCGTCCTCGACATGGACCCACAGGGCAACGCTTCCACCGGCCTCGGTATCCGCCATCCCGAAGGCTCGCTGTCCGCCTACGACGTGCTCGAAGGGCGGGCCACCATGGCACAGGCGATCAAGAAATCCCCTCGCTTTCCGAGCATGGATGTGGTCCCTTCCACCATCGATCTTTCCGGAGCCGAACTGGAAATCGCCACATTAGACAACCGTGTCAACCTCCTTCGCGATGCGCTCGCAGCCTACCTGAAGCAGGTTGGCAAGCGTTATGAATATGTCTTCATTGATTGCGCGCCGAGTCTCGGGCTGCTGGTGCTCAATTCCCTCAATGCCGCCGAGGAAGTCTTGATCCCCATCCAGGCGGAATATTATGCGCTGGAAGGCTTGGGGCAGCTGATCAACACCATCCAGCTTGTTCAACAAAACTTCAACCCGTCCTTGACCATTTCGATGATGCTGGTGACGATGTTCGATCGCCGCACCTCTCTGAGTCGCGAGGTTTATGAACAGGTTCAACAGCATTACCCGACCATTCTGCTTAAGACGGTGATTCCGAGGGCAGTGCGCGTGTCCGAGGCTCCCAGCCATGCGGAGCCGGCCATCTCGTATGCCCCGCGCTCCTCCGGTGCGGTCGCCTATAGGGAGGCGGCACTGGAGATCGCCTTGCGCGGCAATGTGCACAGTCCGACGGGCACCGCGGGTGCCACGGATGCTACGAATGCCACGGATACAACACGTCCATCGCGTACGGCCGGTGATGACAATGGCGCCGGCACGACGGATACTGGCACGACGAACGCCGGCACGACAGACACTGATACGACAGACACTGATACGACAGACACTGATACGACGGAAGAAAAGAGGCAGTGATGGCCGGACACCTTGGCAAAGGACTCGGGGCCCTGTTCCCCTCTCTGACGCCGCAACCGACACAGAACAGACCGGATAGTGGGCAGGCGGCCGTCACAGGCGCACGGCTTACCACGCAGGACGGCCAGAAAACGCTCGCGAAGAACGGGCAGAACAGGAAGAACGGGCAGATCGCACATGACGCACATCGCGCACAGGCGTCGGATCGTCCGGTCGAAAAACAAAAGACGGAAGCGCCAGGTGCTGCTTCCACTGTCGCCGCTTCTGATGTCAGGCGTGTCTCCGGGGCAAGTGTTTCTGTCGATGGCAGGAAAATTGCCGGTAAGAAATACTCTGACAACAAGCAGCGGACCGGCCGGCAGCATCGTTCTGCAACGCCCCATATTCCCGGCTGGGATGAGATCGCCCACCCCGCCGACATATTCTTTGGCGGAGGCGGACTTGCATCGGCGCGTCCGGGGAACGTCTCCGATCGGTCGGTCAAGGACTTGGCGGACATCAGTGGTTCGACGGACAGAGAATCACGCGGATCGTCCGATCATGCGGACGACGGTACGATGACGGGCATATCGACGTCTGATGCTCAGACCGGCATGTTGACATCAGGGGCATCGGCCGTCTCTGTGGAAAATGTTTCACGTGAAACATCGGCCTCTGCCTCCGTCCCAGATACCGTGTCTTCTTCTTCATCTTCATCTTCATCTTCATCTTCATCTTCATCTTCATCCTCATCCTCATCACCCTCCTCCTCGTCTTCCGAATCTGGATCACTGACGGTCGGGGCGAGAATTGGTACCGGAGCCTCACGCCGTCCAGATGGAGGAGGGCGTCCCCTGTCGACTGAGGAGGCAAAAACGGGTGCCGGGACCGTGGATACGGATGCGGTGACGTCTCCTCTCAAACCGGTGAAAGGGGCGTATCTTGCCCAGATCCCGGTCGATGACATTACCCCGAATCCAAAGCAGCCGCGTACTGTTTTCGATGACGAGGAGCTGCAGGAGCTGGCCGACTCTATTAAAGAGGTCGGCGTCCTCCAGCCTGTCGTCGTCATCAAGCATGAACCGGATCAAAAGAACCCCGAAGAGGCGACTGGGGGATCAAAAGATCGGAACACCATCGAGGAATCGACCGTAGGGGATTCCGTCGCAAAGAGCTCTGTTGGGCGGGACTCCGCCGGACAGGAGCCTGCCGAACCGGACTCCGTTGGACGGGACTCTGTTGGACAGGATTTCGCTGGACGAGATTCTGTTGAGCAAGGCTCCGCGGTGAAAGGCGCAGCTCGCCGAAACGCGGGGGCGCACTACGAGCTTGTCATGGGCGAGAGGCGTTGGCGCGCCTCGAAGATGGCGGGTCTCAAGACGATCCCCGCCATTGTGCGTACAGCTACGAGTGAACAGTTGCTCCGTGATGCCCTGCTGGAGAATCTCCAGCGCGTCCAGCTCAACCCGCTCGAGGAGGCCGCAGCCTACCAGCAGATGATGCAAGAATTCGGCCTCACACAGCAGAAACTGTCGGAAGCGGTGTCGAAATCTCGTCCGCAGATCGCCAATACGCTGCGTCTGCTGCAGTTGCCTGCACCTGTGCAGAAACTTGTTGCTTCCGGCGTGTTGTCGGCAGGTCACGCGCGGGCACTGCTGACGCTCACGAGTCACAAGCAGATGATCGAGCTTGCCGACCGCATCGTCAAGGAAGGCCTGTCTGTGCGGTCCACGGAGGAAATTGTTGCCCTGCACGGTGGCAGAAAAGGCGCGACAAAGCGGAACAGCTCACAGCTCACCGCGGATTATTGGGCCGGCACTGGTATTCCCGAGCGGCTTGAAGACCGGCTTCAGACAAAGGTCGCCATCCGCGGCAATGAGAAGAGGGGAAGGATCGTCATTACCTTTGCCTCGCGTGAGGATCTTGACCGTCTCACCCAGCTTCTCGCCGGTGCATCGGATCTCGATAAGGACGACGACGGCTGGGTCTGATTTGTGTCTGATCGTGTTTTGAACCAGATCCGGCTCATCCGGATCCGGCTCGTTCATGCGTGGAGTGTTTCACGTGAAACAATGAAGTGCGAGACATGTTTCACGTGAAACAATCTGGGGAATAATCCAGGCAGATCGATATCAGGATGGTGGGCTGCATCGATATCGACGGGTCATATCTTCTGTATCGGCTCTTCTGTATTGGCTCTTTGTGTCGTCTCTTCTGTGTCTGCATGCCGGGAGCCGCTGGATCATCTATGCTGTGAGTAAGGCGTGGAACCGCGAAACATCAGACGTAGGGCGGAACCGGGGACGCCTCGGCAGACCGGAGCACGCCCAGTGATCAGGAGGCACAATGGATAAATCAACTGAGGGTGTCGAACCGTTCGTCCTCTCTCATGCGACGGTCGTCATCGGCGACAAAAAAGGTACCGTTCTTCACGACACAAGTGTCGTCATCGGTTCTGACGGAACCATCGAGAAGGTCGCGCCGACTGCCGAGACAGAGGTACCTGAGGGCTATCACAATCTTGATGCCTCCGGAAAAACCGTGGCGCCGGGTCTGATCAACGGTCATGTCCATCTCATGTCTGATGGCAGTCCGCTTGATCCGAAGATGCTCACGCCGGAGAACAAGATCCGTCTTGCCAAAGCGTTGCGCAGCCCTGTCGGCCGTCCGTTGCTCTATGAGCGTGCGAAGAAGAGTGCGTTGACCCTGCTCAATTCCGGTGTCACCACCTTCCGTTCCCAGGGCGATATCTGGTATGCCGATGTCGCCGTCCGCAACCGCGTCAACTCCGGCAAGCTGCTCGGCCCGCATATCCTCGCGTCCGGCCCACTGCTTTCCACCGTCGGCGGCCATGGCGCACCGCTTATCAGCCTTGAGAGCGACGATGTGGATACGGCGCGCGCCAACGCTGAACAGAATCTCGACCACGGTGCCGACGTCATCAAGATCGCCGCCACCGGTGGTGTTGTCGACTCCCAAGAGCTCGGTGAGGCCGGTGCACCGCAGATGACCGTTGACCAGATGAAGGCCATCTGCGATGTCGCTCATGCGGCCGGCAAGATCGTCTCCGCCCACGCGCAGAGTCCGGAAGGTGTCAAGAACGCGCTTCAAGCCGGTGTTGACACCATCGAGCATGGCGCTCCGATCGACGACGAGATGCGCGATCTCTATCTGCACAATCCGCGCTCGTTGCGCGGTTTCTCGGCGGTGGAGCCGACGCTCTCGGCCGCATTGCCGCTTTCGGAGATCGAACAGTCGGTCACCGGCATTACCGATGTGCAGCTGGCCAACACGAAACATGTCTGCGATGGCATGATCAAGGGGGCCAAACAGGCACGCGAGGCCGGAATCCGTGTCGGCATCGGCACTGATACCGCCATGACGTTCGACACACAGTACGGTACATGGCGCGAGCTGCAGTTGTTCGTCGATTATCTCGGTGCGAGCAAGGTCGAGGCTTTCTATGACGGTACTCTCGGTGAGGCGGAGATCCTCGGCATCGAGGACCACACCGGCTCGGTGACGGAAGGCAAGCAGGCCGATCTCATCGTTCTTGACGAGAATCCGCTTGAGAACCTGCACACACTGGATGACCCCGAGCTCGTCGTCGTGTCCGGCCAGCCTGTGTGGCACCCGGAGGTCACGCATCTGCCGGAGGTCGATGCAATCCTTCGACAGACGTTTGGATACTGATCTCGAAAGTTGTCTGCAGACATCATGCCTGCAGACAAGTCAGCAGGCGGTTGCCTGCCTGATGTAGCCGGGGAGTGTTTCACGTGAAACACTCCCCGGCTTTGTCTCTGGATTCTTGTCTCTGGATTCTTGTCTCTGGATTCTTGTCTGCCTGTATGACCGTGAGGCTGTACGCGCTCATTCATGCATGTTTATTTGTGTATCCGTTTGACTGCCCGTTTTTCCATGTGCGGGATTCTCAGCGATTTCGGGCAGTCATAGAGGTGATCAATCACGGGGAATCAAAGGGAATCCAGAGAATAATCGAGGAGAATCTTTCTGACAGAGAAATTCGTTCTGACAGAGAGGTTCATTCTCGCAAAGTGCATTCTCGCACGGTCATTCGTTCTGACAGGGAAGTTCATTTCGGCAAAGTGGTTCGAGCTGGCAGGGAAGCCGGATCTGAAAAGAGGTTCTGACAGGGAAGCTGATCCCGAAATAAGTTCCGACAGAAATTGCTCGCCCCAAGGACAGCCAAAATGGCGCATCACCCAAGATCATCGTCCGAGATCATCGTCCGAGATCATCGTCCAAGATCATCGTCCAAGATCATCATCCGACACAGCAGGCCGAATGGTCGATTGTGAAAGGTCTATCGAGGGATCATCGGTCGAGATATGCCTGAGCGTCAAGCGCGGCGCGGCATCCCATGCCGGCTGCGGAGACGGCCTGCTGATAGACCGGGTCGGCCACATCGCCGGCTGCGAAGACGCCCGGAATGTTCGTGCGCGTGGAACCTCCGTCGGTGCGGATATATCCGTGGGCATCAAGGGAAAGCTGCCCGTTGAGGAACGCCGTGTTCGGGTCCATGCCGATGGCGACGAACACACCATCGAGCGGAAGATGGGATGTCGATCCATTCTGCGTGTCAGAAAGAGTGACTCCAGTCACTTTTTGGTGGTCACCGGTGATTTCTGTCACAGTGGAATTGAGGCGGAAGTGGATCTTCGGATTATGTCTGGCGCGATCGACGAGGATTGAGGAAGCGCGGAACCCTTCGCGCCGATGGATGAGCGTCACATCGGCGAAACGTGTGAGAAATAGCGCATCCTGGAAGGCAGAGTCACCTCCGCCGACCACCGCGATCTTCTTGTTCTTGAAGAAGAAGCCGTCACATGTCGCGCAATAAGAGACGCCATGTCCGCCGTAGCGCTTCTCGCCCGGGACATTGAGGTGCCGATAGCTTGACCCTGTCGTCACAATGACCGCCGGTGCCTGATAGACGGTTCCGCAATCAAGGACGATCGTTTTCAGATGTGGGTCGGATGGATGTGGATCGGATGCGGCGGAATCGGACATGTCGATAGGGGATACAGAACCTGTGCGCACCGTCTCAGAAAAAGTGACCCGAGTCACATCGTGGGGTGTGACCTCTGCGCCGAATTTCTCGGCCTGCTTCTGCATGGCCGCCATCAAATCAGGTCCCTGGATTCCGTCTGGGAAGCCCGGGTAGTTTTCGACGGTCGACGTGTTGACGAGCTGTCCGCCGGGATTGAGCGCACCGGCGACAACGAGGGGCTTGAAGCCGGCACGGGCCAGATACAGCGCCGCGGTCCATCCGGCAGGGCCGGATCCGATGATGACCACCTGACGCCGTTGCGGCGTATCGGCGAGTGCCGTCCCACCGACAGACCCACGATCGGCAGGCCCGCCACCGACAGATGACCCCCCAGTGGCGGACCCGTCGCCCAGAAGGGATCCCACCTCTGTGGAACCTGTGGATCCGGCAAAAAGATTCTTCAAGGCGGAAAGATCGGAATTCGAATCGCTCATAACAACCAACCTACCAACCGGGCCACGGACTCAGCCCATCGCTGAGAGGAGGAGTGGATCTCACTGTCCGAGGACAGAGAGATTCGAGTAGTTGAAGCCGTTGGCAGGAGCCTGATCCACCCAGACGACCAGATTCTGCGTGGACGGGTTGCCTGGCAGCGTGATGGTCGTCGGCTTGCCGTCATCGGCAAACGTGAAGGTCGCCACAGGGCTGCCATGCTGGGGGTCCGATGCCGTGGAATCGATGTAGATCTTGCCGGTCCCCGCACTCGTCCCGTTCTGCAGCGTGACCGTCACCTGGCTGACACGATGTTTGGCGGTGAGGCTGATCGCGATGCCGCGTCCGTCGGTGGTCGAGAAGAAGCGCTGTGTGAAGGCGAGCCGGACGGGGTTGGTGACCGGTTCGACGGGCTTGGGCACGGCGGAGGCGTTCTTGGTGCCTTTCATGAGGGATGAGGAGGACTTTCCTGCGGTGGAGGTCCGCTTCTTCGTGCCTGCGGAGCCGTTGTTCTGTTGCTTTTTGGCAGAACCAGTGGATTTCTTGGAAGAGCGGGAGGATGACGAGGATCCGGACGACGAGGCGGAGGAACCCGACCCTTGCGACTGGTCGTCCGCATCCTCCTGCTGCTCCTGCTCTTCTTCTTTCGCACTGCCGGGAAGCGGGGCCTTGGAGGCATCAATGTCCCATTTCTTCCCGATGTCGGAATCTTTTTCCTGCTGTGACCAGGGCAGCGAGATGCTCATCGAACCGCGCAGCTCATGCACGGCGAACATGCCTATGGCAATGACGGCCGCTGCCGCGATGGCGATGACGATGCCTTGTGCCAGACGGTGAGGGTTCTCCTTCTTTTCGCGCTCTTTTCTTTCCTTTGCGTCAAATCGTGCGCTGTCAGTGGCAGAAAGCTCATGGTGGTCGACGATGGTCTGCGTATGGGCGCTGCGTTCCTCCCGCTGTTCCTGGACCGCCTCGGACAGTGAGGCGGCCATCGCGGAGTCCGTCGCCTGGTCGCACGGGCCGAAAGACGCAGGGGTTTGCGCGGCGGAGCTTGTCCGCGCGGCCGCTGTGCCGGTGGGGGCGTTGCCTGATCTGCGGTCTGTGCCCTCATAGGTGTGAGGCTGATTATCCGTGCGATGTGCGTCGACCGGGGTGAACACGGTGGTGGCGTCGATATCAGCGATGCCTTTCTCACCTGTCATGCCCGTTGTGCCGGGCCGGGATGGGGACGTCGGCGTGTCGATGGATCGTGTGCCGTTCCCGCGTCCTGTCGGGGCAGAGGCCGACGTCGCGGAGTCCGGCGTGTCGTCCTTCGTGGATGCGTCGGATGCAGGGGAGCCTGTGCCCGGCAGGCGTCCGTCCGTGCTGTTCGTGCCGTCTGTGCCGGAGGTCTCTTCTGTCGAGCCGACCTGCCCGTTGAGCATATCGGCAAGATCAGCCCGGCTTGTGCCGGGCGCCTCATTGTGACCGGAGTCACCATCCTCATCAGTGATGTCGGTATCGGGTTCAAGCAGACCTGCCGCGGCCGGGTCGACCTCCTGCACATCGGTGCCGGTGAACAATTCTTGGCGGCTCCACGGCGCGATGACGCCGGCCTCGTTGTGCACGGTGTCAGTAGAGACGAGCGAGTCGGGAATGTCGACGAGATCCCGCTGGTCGCTGGACAGCAGATGGACGAGGGCGACGGAGGACGTGCCGGCCGACGCAGGCACTGCCGGATCCTTGGGGCCGAGGCTGCCAGGACGGGGTGGATCGTCAAGGAGGGCCTGCATTTCCATGAGCGTATAGATGGGGAACAGCCGGTCGTCGGAACGGCCTTCCGTCGTGCGCACGCCGAGTGCGCGTTCAAGGATGGTCAGGAAATCGCCGGGCAGGTCTTTTCCTTGCAGCTGGGTGGAATGACGGGCCTCGAGGAGGCTACGGTCCATCGCCTCCCTGTCGCGCGGATCAAAAGTGACTCCGGTCATCATTTTGAAGAGGATCGCCGAAATCTGGAGGATGGCGAGCATCTCCGGACTTGTGGATGTCTGGCGGGCACGGGTGACGAGCGGCGGTTCGATATACGGGTCAAGCGGGACATCGGAGAGGAAGAGTGAATTAGCCGTCAGACGCACGACCTCAGGAGTGAGCGTGTGAAAATCGACGTGGGAGGTATGCAGCGACTGGACGGTGCTGATCAGTTCGTTCGTCACCATCCGCATGGCGGCGAAGGACAGATGCCGGTGCGGATCAGAGGCATCGGTGAGCGCGGAGAGGGCGGTCCCGCGATCCGGCTCCATCACCACGAGCAGCGCATCGCCCACCGAGTAGAAACGTCGCACGGCCGTCGAATGCGGGTTATGGGAGAGCACGAGCGCGGAGGCGATCTGGCTGACCATGCCGATGCGGGTCTCGTCAGTCAGCAGGAAGATCTGGCAATCCTCATCGAGGGCATGGTCGCGGGCGATCCAGGCGCTCAGGCCGGGCTGGGTGCGGTATTGGGCGATGAGGGTGTAACGGCTGTCAAGAGTATCGCCAATAGCCGGAATCATACGTTTCTCCCTTGCGCCTGTGGATAGGCCGGCGGCTCGGTGCCGTCTGCGGCGGGCGACGAGGCGGCGCCCGGATCGGTTCCATTGTATTGGGCGGGGTGGTATCGGTCTCCGTCCTCAGACAGGCCGGCCGACGTCCCGTCGGAGGAGGCGACACGCCGTGGGGTGCGTCGGGCAGATGCCGGCGTGAGGTCATCCCGGCCGCCGTCGGATGAGGAATCCTTGTCATGATGCGTGCCGGTAGGCGTGGCGTCGGTCGAATTCCTGTCATGATGACCGGGCAGGAAACGGGCGAGGATCATCGTGAACGCGTCGGAGCCCTCCGTGCGCAGCAGACGCAGGAGAACGATATACAGCGCGAGCATCACCACGCCGACGATCGCACAGATCACCACGGCCTTCCACCAGGGAAGCACGCCGGTCCTCTGGTCGAGACTGCAGCCGAAGACCCGCACGAGCAGGCTGGTCAGTCCATATCCCACAAAAATATCGACCGCGGCGGCGAGGAACGACTTCACATACACCCACACCGTCGACCGCACCTGGAAATGCCGGCCCAGATGTTTTTTGAGCAACGGGATGGAGAACGGGACCATGATGATATTGCCGATCATGAGCGCCACACCGACCAGGAACGTCCACGAGCGCGGCGGCAGGATGAAGATCCCCACCAGCAGCAGGAGCGCCTGGCTGCCGTCGATGATCACCGAGAGCAGGAACGGGGTGCGACCGTCCTCGTAGGCATAGAACGTGCGTCGCAGGAACAGGGTGATGGCGGCAAACGGCAGACACAGTGCCAGGCCTGTGAGGGAGGAGGAGACGAGATGGGCGTCATGCACGCTCACCGAGGGCAGAAGCGCACGGATGATGGGGATCGGCAGAGCAAGAAAGACCGCCGAGAAAAAGAACATGAGCACGCCTGACTGCTTGAGGGCGTGGGTGAGCGTGCGGCCGGCGCGCACGGTGTCATGGGCCGCGGCGGCGCGGGAGAGCACGGGGAAGATGGCGGTGGCGATGGAGACGGCGATGAGCGAGTAGGGCAGGATCCAGATCTGGTAGCCCTGCATGTACGCCTGTGAGCCGGGGATCTCGTGGTTGTAGGTCTTCTGCGCCCACATGGGCGCGGTGGTGGTGATGCGGGTGATGAACACGTTGAGCAGCTCGTCGAGCACGACCATGGCCATCGACCAGCCGGCCACCTTGCCCATCGAGCGCAGGCCGATGCCGTGCACGCCCCAGCGGACGTGGTAGTGCAGGCCGAGCTTGTGCATGGGGATGAGCAGCAGGAGCGCCTGCGCTGCCACGCCCAGTGTCCAGGCGCCGGCGGTGAGGGCGATCTTGTCGGTGGTCCAGAAGCTGACCGGCTGCTTGCTCGCGTTGCCGAACAGGAGGATGAAGGCGGTGAAACCGGCGCTGGAGATGAGGTTGGCGGCCACCGAGCTCCACGCGTACATTCCGAAGCGGTCCTTGGCGGCGAGCACCTGGCCGAGCACCGTGTACAGGCCGTAGAAGAACACCTGCGGCATGCACCAGAGCGTGAACGACTCGGCGAGCGCGTGCTGGGCGGCCGACCAGTGGTTGCTGGAGTAGAGCAGGATGAGCGCGGGGGAGAGGAGCATCAGCAGCGCGGTGAAGCCGATGAGGACGGTGCCCGAGAGCGTGAGGAGCTTGTTGATGCGGTCATGGGAGTCCTTGTGCCGGAAGGCGCGCACGATCTGGGGCACGAGGATTGCGTTGATGATGCCGCCCGAGAGCAGGTTGAACAGGGCGGTGGGGATCTGCGAGCCCACCTGGTAGGCGTCGGCGGCGATGCCGGAGACGCCGATGGCTGCGGCGAGGAGGATGGTGCGGATCTGTCCGGTGAGCCTGGAGGCGAGGGTGCCGGAGAACATGACGAGCGAGTTGCGGCCCACGCGCCGGCGCTCTGCCTGCTCGTCGGTCTCTGCGTCGATGTCACGGTCGGTGTCTGTGACGTCGTGATGGCTGGGCGGCGCCGGAGGATCGAGGAGCCCGTCCTGGTCCTGCCAGTCCTGCGTGGTGCCGGTCGGCATGCCTGAGCCTCCTCTGTCCCGTTCCGGATGTCTCACGTGAAACATTGTTGCGCGGTCCGGCGATTTGGACAGGGAAACGG
Organism: Aeriscardovia sp.; assembly: GCA_040773385.1. GTDB lineage: Bacteria > Actinomycetota > Actinomycetes > Actinomycetales > Bifidobacteriaceae > Aeriscardovia. Next base: position 14,586 of record JAXGWH010000010.1, read on the forward strand.
CGGAAGAACCACGCACCCCGCACCCCGCACAAGAGTGGGTGATGCCGTCGTTGGTCACTGATCGTTGGTCACCGGTCGTGATCTGTCACCGGTCATTTGTCACCGGTCGCTGGTCACCGGTCAAAATTTGTCACTGGTCGGGATCTTTTTTCACATGGAACTGGCGCCACAGACCAAAGATTCCCAGGACGATGGCGAGCGCGATGAGAATATAGCCGCTCATATCCCCGAGACTGAGCTGGCTGTAGATTGTGACGGACTTTTCCGAGCCGAACGGACGGCCTGATGCGTCGATGAGGCGGAAAGTGGCCTGTGCCTGTGAGGCGCCGATCGCCTTGACGGTGAAGTTTGTCTGTGCCTCCGAGCTTGCGAGCACATGGACGGGCTGCGAGGGGGTGATCGTCGTGGCGACAAGATTGGTCTCTGCCTTCACGCGCACGCGGATGGGGAACGGCAGGCCGTTCTTGACGGTGACGGGCATGCGGGCGCTTTGGGAGAAGATGTTGACATGGTCGGGCGGCGTGAGTGTGACCGCGTTGAGAAGATCGGTCGCCAGATCCTTGGCGGCGAGTGTCTCTGAGGAGCTGTCCGGTGATTTGACGGACATGGCCAGCAGCGCGAGCTGGCGGTGTGCCTGACGCAGTTTGTCAAGCCATTGTGGGGCGGTGACCCGGTTCTCGGCGGCCTGCTGGGCGTCCTGGTTGGCGAGGTTCTGCGGGTTGTCGGTGGTTCCGGCATTCGGGTCCTTCTTTTTCATGCTGCTCTTGTCGAGAATCGAGGAGCCGACCCGGTCGATGGTGGAGCGTGAGGAGGTGAGGGCGGAGAGTGCCTTTTTGATGGAGGAGCGGCGTACGCGCGGATCGACGGCCGAACGGGTGGCGGAGGCGGTGGAGTCGAGCGTGCTGCCCCCTGTGCGGTCGCCGGTGAGACTGAAGACGGAGGAATCGACCTGCTGCAGGCCTGTCGTGTCAAGGCTCGTGCCGGATTTTCCCTGTTCCAGATCGGTGAGGGAGCTGGCATGGATCCAGTCGCACGAGGAAAGCGCGTCGAGGACCTTCTGCAGGAGGGAAGGGTCGGCGTTCCGCCCGAAGGAGACGAGCAGATTACGCGAGATATAGGGCTGCTCGGCCTCGTAGATGCTGCTCTGGGCGACGAGCCGTGCGAGCCTGCCGGCATCGCTGCCCTCGGCCTGTTCCTGTGCGGCGGAGGAGGTGGAGGAGCCGGAGGCGAGTGAGGAGAGCTCGTGCTGGGCGATAAGCACGGTGACGTCGCCTTTGCTGGTCGACACACGGATGCGGCCGGTCGTCTGATTCGCCCCCGGCGAGGAGGGGACGGCGGATTCCGAAACGACTGTCGAATAGCCCTGTTCCAGCGCTCTGGCGAGCGAGGCGGTGTCCCATGCCTCCGCGCCCTCCCAGGCGATGGCGTGGGAGGATGCCGAGGCGCCGCCCGCCGTGGACCGTGAGGCGGAGGAGGAAGAGTCCGAAGCGGAGGAAGATGATGAGGAAGGGGCGGAGGTATCCGTGGAAACACCGCCGGAACCGGCCAGCAGCTGCCGTCCGGCCGCGGCGGACCAATCGGCGGTGGTGATTCCCGCCGCCTTCCACTGTTTTTCCGTGAAGGCGAGGGAGGCAGGGATGTCGAACACGTACGGCTGCATGATGCCCTGCAGCCGCGAAAGCGGCAGCGATGTGTCCTGCGCGGAGGACGAGGGGCCGGCCGATGCCCCTGACGGGGTGTCTTGGGACTGAGCGGAGCCGGAGGATTTTGATGATGACGAGGATTTCGAGGAGGAGCCGGATGAGGAGGACTTTGATGACGATGAATCCGAGGGGGACGACGAAGAACTCCCTGATGTCGTGGATTTTGCGGAGGTCTGATCGAGAAGGGAGACCACGGCAGGATCGGCGACCACCTGGATCTGAGGGTTCTTCTGGAGGATCCGCACCAGCCTCTTCAGTCGCGACAGCTGCCCGCCGGACAACGAGGCGACATGGGCGGTGGCCTTGGAGGAAGAGATGAGGTTGTGGATCGAGCCGGTATGCACCTGCCAGTCATCGGAGGCCAGCGGGAGGGCGAGGGTCAGCGTGATCGGCGGGTTTTTCGTATTGGACAGGCCGTCATGTGAGCGGGTGGCGAAAGTCTGCAGCTGTGCGATGGTCCCGTCGACGGAGGTTGAATAGTCGAGCAGGAGCGGTTTTGCACCCCAGGTCCGGATGGAGGCCAGCGCCGACGAATCCTTGGAGGCGGAAAGCCGCACGGTGCGCGACGCGCCGGATGCCAGCCGCGGGATATCGACGGAGGCGAGTACCAGCGTCGTGCGCAGCACCTGTCTGCCGTCCGCCCAGTCCTGGGCTGTGGCGGCCGACTGAACCGAATACGGCGAGATATACGCAGTGAGCGTGCCGGCGGAGAGAGCGCGCGAAGAGGTGTTTGTGAGGGTGAGCCGCGCCTGCCAGCCCGATGATGCGGTGATGACCGCCGTCGTGTTTGCGATGGATATTTCCGCCCTGTTCTGTCTGCTGCCCGTGGTGGACCGCGCCCCTTGCGGTGCGGCGAGGATCCGAGAGCCGGAGGAACCAGATGAATCAGAGGAATCCGACGACCCCGGTGTGCCTGCCGGGGATCTCTGCGGCAGCGCGGAGGCGGGCATCGGCAGCCCGGCCAGCACGAACAGGAACCCGGCGAACAGGGCCGACAGACGTCGCATGGCCGTCCTCAAGAAGATCGCGTCGGGACGGCGGTGATGGTCATGGCGGCGGGTCATCAGGATCTCCGACGGTATTTGCGCGAGTAAAGGTGGACGATCCTCCGCTCGTTCGGATAGCTCAGGACCGAGGGCAGCTCGTGGAACGGCACCCATGCCGCGTCCTCGGCCTCATGGTCAGGATCCCCTGTGACCGTCAGGTGCCCGGAGACCTGACGCAGGACAAAATGATGGACGAGCTTGTGCACACGTTGGTTGTCGCCGGTGAACCAATAATCGATCGTGGCGATCGAGCCGGTCACCTTCCCTTTGATCCCCGTCTCTTCATGCACCTCGCGCACGGCCGTCTGTTCGGGTGTCTCGCCTTTTTCGATATGGCCCTTCGGCAGGCACCATTCCAGATGTCCTGAGCGTGAATGCCGGGCAATGATCGCCACTTCGCCGTCATCGTTGAAGATCAGGCCTCCGGCGGAATATTCGCGTACCACCGGCAGCTCGTGTGTGCCGAGCGCCGCGAAACTCACGGCGGAGACGGCATGCTCACGCCGTTTGGGCATATCGGCCGGGCTCGGTTCGTCGTCGGATTCGTCGGACGGTGCTTGAGGTGCTGTTTCGGGCTTTTCCTGTGCGGGCCCGCCTTTGACAGATGTGACGGATGCTCCCGCGGGGGTGTCGGCGGTGACGGCATGCCGGTCGGTCGGTATGGACGTACCGGCTGTCTCTGTGTCCGTCCCGCGCAAGGGAGTCTTTTCCTGCAGGGGCGAAACCGTGGTTTCCATGGTGCCATGCGCGGTGGCCGAATTTGGACGGGCCGTCTGTCGAATGCTTTCGACGGGGTTTGGTGTACCGGCGGAGGCGGGACGGGCATGATCCGGGGATAGGCCCATGCGACGCATCATGCGTGCCATATCCCTCGGAGTAATCATGCTTTCCACTCTATCCGGACAGAGCAACCGGCCGGCATCCGGGCGAACCGGCCGGCCTGAAGGGAACGGCCGGCCTGAAGGGAACGGCCGGGGTCCCCGATTGCGGTCCCGACGCCATCACCGACCCAAGTAAGATCGGACAGGACGTATTCCAGTCGAGCCCTGGACGCGGATGCCGTTTTCGGGCATGTCCGGACAAGGACAGCCTGAACGACCGGCATGCGGGAGATGTTTCACGTGAAACATCATGCGCGGGATGTCTTCGTGTGACATACGTCGCATGAAATGCCCCGCATAAAACAGTTGGGGTATGACTGGTGTGTTTCACGTGAAACATCCGGGACGCCGGACAGAGGAGGAGGGCGAATGGTCGACACCGAGGCCGACAGCATGCGCAGGACCGGACGGCAGCAGGCAGGACGGCCGACACGACCTGGCCGCACCGGTGCCGTCCCGATCCGAACCGACTCCCTGGCCGGCAGGATCCGCCCGGAGGCCGTGGAGCTGGGCCGTCTGTTCGAGGCGCACGGCTATGAGCTCGCCCTCGTGGGCGGGGCGGTGCGCGATCTGCTGCTGGGCCGGCCCGTGCATGACTACGACTTCACCACCTCCGCCCGTCCCGAGCAGTTCGAGCCGATCCTGCGCGACTGGGGTCATGACGGCTTCTGGGACATGGGTCGCAAGTTCGGCACCCTCGGCGCCAAGAGGCGGCTGGACAACGGCCATGACCTTTCCGCCGAGGTGACCACCTACCGTTCCGACCAGTATGACCGCGATTCACGAAAGCCGGAGGTCAACTACGGCACAAGCCTGGAGGGCGATCTCTCCCGGCGTGACTTCACCATCAACTGCATGGCCGTGCGGCTGCCGTCGATGGAGCTCGTCGACCCCTTCGACGGCCGCATGGACCTGAAAAAGCGGCTCCTGCGCACGCCGATCGACGCGCGCACCTCATTCTCCGACGACCCGCTGCGCATGATGCGCGCCGTCCGCTTCGTCGCCCAGCTCGGTTTTGACATCGAGGCCGGCACCGCCGAGGCGCTCATGGACATGACCGACCGGCTCTCCATCGTCTCCGCCGAGCGTGTGCGCGACGAGCTGAGCAAGCTGCTGCTCTCGGACCATGCCTCGCTGGGTGTGGAGGCGCTCGTCGATTCCGGTCTCGCCGACGAGATGCTGCCGGAGATCCCTGCGCTGAGGATGACGATCGACCCCGAGCATCCGCACAAGGATGTCTATACACACACGCTCACCGTGCTCGACCGTGCCATCGCCCTGGAGACCGGGCCGGACGGGCCTGTGCCCGCACCCGATCTCACCCTGCGCATGGCCGCGCTGCTGCACGACATCGGCAAACCCCGTACCCGCCGCTACGAGAACGGTGGCAAGGTCAGCTTCCTCCACCACGACGCCGTGGGCGCCTCCATGGCCCGTAAGCGCCTGCGCGCCCTGCGCTACGACAAGCAGTTCGTGCACGACGTATGCAAGCTCATTGACCTGCATCTGCGTTTCCACGGCTATGTGGACGAGCGCTGGACCGACTCGGCCGTGCGACGCTACGTGGTCGACTCGGGCGACCTCTACGCCCGCCTCAACCGTCTCACCCGCGCCGATGCCACCACGCGCAACAAGCGCAAGGCGCGCATCTTCGACGAGGCGATGGATGAGATGGAGGCCCGCGTCATCGATCTCAAGAAGCAGGAGGACCTCTCCCGCGTGCGCCCCGAGCTCGACGGCGGTGCCATCATGCGGATCCTCTCGCTGACGCCCGGTCCTGCCGTAGGACGGGCGTACAAGCATATGCTCGCCTACAGGCTTGATCACGGCGAGGTGGGGCGGCAGGCCGCCACAGCCGAGCTGCTGCACTGGTGGAAGACCGAGTGCGGTGCGGGCGTCTCCGAGGATGGTGCGGCAGGCACGGCGGGTGAATCAGCCAGACAGTCCTGACGACCAGTCTGATCTCTGGAGATCGGTCAGATTGTTTGATAGTCCTGACAATCAGTCTGATCTCTGAAGATCTGACGACCAGTCGGATTGCTGGCGATCAGTCGGACGGAGCCGCGGTCGGCGTGGAATTGGTGTGCTGTGCCACCGCCGTGTGATTGGGCGCCTTGATGGTCGTCTTGATCTTCGAGGCGGCCACGCATCCCTGCAGCGGCGTGAGCTTTTTGCCCGGCTTGGTCACCTTGGAGGTCGGGGCGAGGTTGTCGAAGGAATCGCCCACGATCACGTCGACGAGCATATCGGTGCGGTCATCGAGGCGCAGGATGGCGTCCGGAAACTCCGCATTGATCACATAAGCCTGGGTGATGGCATTCTTGCCCGCGCGGATTTCCGTGCGGTCGAGCTTGGTGGTGGAGTTGGCCACATCCTGGGTGGTGAAGCCGCGGAGCTGCAATGCCTGGTTCACCGCGTTGGCCAGACCGGCGTGCGTGGTGCCGTTGAGCACGCGCACGGTGATCTGCGAATAGGCGGGTGCCGCGGCGTCCTTGGCCGGGCAGGGGGCTGTGACGCCGAAATTGTTGGCTTTTGTGGACTGGCTGGCTTCCTGGTCCTCGGTATGCACCACACCGGCGAGGACGAGCGCGGCGAGGATGACGACCGCCACAAGAACCGCGATGGCGAAACCGATCACCAGCCGGTGCCGGTAATGCACGTACTCGCGCCTCGCCTCGCGCTCCGCGCGGACAGAAGTGTTGTCAGGCATCTCGCGTCCTCCCCACGATCCTCCTTCTCAGACTCTACCCGACGCCCGTACCCGCCTGATGCCTGTTTTGTCCGCGAAGAGCGCGAATTTTCAGGCTCTTCACGCGGATCCTGCCTTGTCTCTGCCCGGTTCTTTCACAGTCCTTGCCCGAGTCGTGTTTTGGTCTTGTCTCGGTCTTGTCCGGCGTCTTGCCCCGAGTCTTGTTCGATCCGCACCGCCGGTTTTTATCAGGCACCTTTTAGTATGGCAGTTCGTTATGGAAGGAGATGGGACGACGAACAGCGACGATCAGGATACGCAGGATAAGCAGGATAAGAACGAGCATGCGGTCCCGGGCAGCCGTGCGGATCTTCTGAATGACACACGCACCGACCGGCAGCTGACCGCCGACCAGAGGCTGTCCGACACCCCGGCCAGCGCCGGCACCGTCATGGACGCGAAATACATCCAGATGACGCGCTCGCCGCTGCGCCGCCTCATCCTGGCGATGGCCGTGCCCGCCGTCATCGCCAACATCGTCTCGATGATCTACAACCTCACCGACACGTTCTTCGTCGGCCAGCTGGGCACCTCCGCCTCCGCCGCGGTCGGCGTGGTCATGCCCATCCAGATCTTCATCCAGGCGGTCGGCCTGCTCTTCGGCATGGGCTCGGGCAACAAACTCTCCATCGAGCTGGGCCGGCGCAACATGGACCGCGCGCGCCGGCTTGTGGCCGTCGGCTTCTACCTCGGCCTCATCTCCGGCATCGTGCTGGGCGTCCTCGCGTTTGTTTTCCGTGAGCCGCTCATCCGCGCGTTCGGCGCCACGCGCACCATCCTGCCCTACGCGGTCAGCTATGCCACCCCGCTCTTCTTCGGCGCCCCGTTCTTCTGCTCCACGTTCGCCCTCAACGCCCAGCTGCGCTTCCAGGGCTATTCCACCCGGTCGATGATCGGCATCGTGGTCGGCTCGCTCCTGAACATCGGCCTCGAGCCGCTGTTCATCTTCGGCCTGCATATGGGCATCTTCGGCGGCGGCCTGGCGACGGCGATCTGCCAGTTCGTTTCCTGGCTCATCCTGCTCATCATGCACCAGCGCACCGGGGTCGCCATCCGCGTGCGCAACTTCCGCCTCACGGCCGATCTGTGGAACGAGATCTTCTCGGGCGGCGTGCCCTCGCTTATCCGCAACGGCATGCTCTCCGTCTCCGCCAGCGCCATCAACATCGCCGCCAACCAGTTCGGCGACGCGGCCATCGCCGCCATGACGATCATCAACCGGGTCATCACCCTGTTCAACACCATCCAGATCGGCTTCGGCCAGGGCTTACAGCCCGTGTGCGGCTACAACTACGGCGCCCGCAAGTTCGAGCGCGTGCGCAGGGGCTACTGGTTCGTCGTCCAGCTCTCCGTCACCCTGCTGCTGCTCGCCTCCATCGGCATGACCGTGTTCGCCGCGCCCATCGTGCGCCTGTTCCGCGATGATCCCGAGGTGGTGCGCATCGGCTCGCAGGCCATGTTCTGGAACTGCCTCACCTTCACGCTCTCCGGCTATGTGGTGCCATCCAACATGATGCAGCAGACCATCGGGCACACGGTGATCTCCTCCATCGTGGGGCTGGGCCGCCAGGGCATCTTCCTTGTGCCCGCGCTGCTCATTTTCCCGCCGCGCCTGGGGATGCTCGGTGTGATGATCTCCCAGCCGGTGGCCGACATCTGCACGTTCATCATGACCGTGCCGCTTCAGACATGGGTGATGCGCCAGCTCGAGCCGGATCGGAAGATCACCCTCAGACGCGGCATCATCTCGCGCCTGTTCCGTACCTCCAAGGGCGAGCGGCGCTCATAAGCGGTGGCGCACGAGCAGACCAGAAGCAGGATGACCAGGCTGGTGTTGGACAGGCTGGCGTTGGACAGGCTGGTCATGACCAGACCAGGGGGCATCGGTCTGGGCTTCTGCTCATTCTCTGTCTTTGAGGGCCTTCCCCCGCACCCATGGCCGCAGCACTCGCCGCAGTACGAGATCCACGATTGTCTCTACGCGGTCTGCGGCGCGGTGTCCGGGTTCGTCCCGGTGCGGGTCCGCCGCCCAGACCGACAGGATGCCGAGGGTGAGCGCGTCGAGCGCGGCTGTCAGGTCCTCCAGCGGCGTCTTTTTGCGCAGTGTGCGTTCCTGTTCGAACATATGCAGGAGTCGTGTGTAGTGGAAGAACGAGTCGGCACCCTCCTCCCCGTCCGTCTGGGACACCAGCGCAAGGAGCCGGCGCACGCCCTCCGGGCCGGTTGACGAGGCGAGATCGACGAGATGGGACATATAACCCGCTGTTCCGCTGACCGGGTCGGAGGAAAGGGCGATCACCGGGATCTGCCCTGCCACATCGTCGAAGCGACGCGCTTCCAAAGCGGCCCGCAATGCCTCTTTGGAAGAGAAATAGTGGTAGAAGTTGCCTTTTGCCATTCCTGCCGCGTCGGTGATGTCTTCGACTGACAGGGCGGGCCACCCCTTCTGGCGTCCCAGTCTCTCACCTGCCTCAAGGAGACTGGTGCGCCTGGCGCGTGCGTTGCGCTCGCGTTTACCGGGAACAGAGATGTCAGTCATGATTCCTCACCGGCCTCTGACCGTGCGTCGGTCTTTGGTCGCCCGCTGTTTTCCAGCACCCGGGCCAAGCGCAGGTAATCGTCGATGACGAGCGTCTCACCGCGGGCGGAGGGGTCGATGCCGGCCGCCGTGATCTGGTCGGCGGAGGCGGTCTTCTTGAGTGCCGCACGCAATGTCTTGCGCCGCTGGCCGAACGCCTTGTCGATGAGGGCGAACGTCTTCTCCCGCAATTCCTGTGGGCGTGAATCCGCCTGCGGGGTGCGCTCGAACGAGACGAGCGAGGAGTCGACGTTGGGCACCGGCCAGAACACCGATCGTGCGACGGTGCCCGCCTTGCGCGCCGACCCGAACCAGGCGAGCTTGACGGAGGGGACGCCGTAGATCCGGCTGCCCGGGCCTGCGGTGAGACGGTCCGCTACCTCGTCCTGCACGAGAACGGTAGCGGTGGCGAGCCTTGGGAATCGGCCAAGAAGCGTCAGAAGGATAGGTGTCGCCACGTTGTAGGGAAGATTGGAGACGAGCCGGAATGTTTCACGTGAAACATCCGTCGTGGATGCCATATCCGGCATCGCTGTGCGGAGCATCGGCGGATCAAGTTTGAGCGCGTCTGTGACGATGACCGTGAGATGACCGGAATTGCCCGGTTGGTGACGTTCGACGGTCTGTGGCAAAAGAGCGGCCAGGCGGGGATCGATCTCGACGGCCGTCACCCTCGCGCCGGTCTCCAGCAGGGCAAGGGTCAGTGAGCCGAGACCTGGTCCGACCTCGAGCACACGGTCACCGGGCCGCACGCCCGCTGTGCGCACGATGCGCCGCACCGTGGAGGGATCGATCATGAAGTTCTGGCCGAGTTTCTTTGTCGGACGGATGCCGGCCTGTGCCGCCAAGGCGTGGATGTCGTCAGCGCCCAGCAGCCCGGCGGTCCCTGTCATCGGATCCTGGTCGCCCATCTTTTCACTCCTCCCATGGTCCTTCTTCAGGCAGCCGGAGCCCGCAGGCTGCCGGCTTTGTCGCCGACGGCCATCAGTACCAGTGCTGCCGCTGCCACACTGACCACGCGCCGCATGGGTTGCCATAGCGTCCGGAGATGTAGCTCAGTCCCCAGTTGACTTGGACGGCCGCGTCCGTGCGGTAGTTTGCCGGCATGTTATGCGCGCTCGGCAGTAGCTGCGGGATGCCGTAGGCGCCCGAAGGATTCTCGGCGGTATAGCGCCAGTTCGACTCATGATTCCAGAGTGTGACAAGGCAGCCGAACTGGTCGTCGCCCCAGCCGTACTGGTCGCGCGCGGCGATCCGTGCGTAGGCCTGTGCCTGTGCCGGGGTGAGGCCGCCGCCTGTGGTCGGTTGGGTGGGCTGTGTCGGTTGGACGGGTTTGCTCGGTTGCGTCGGAGTGGTCGAGGGCGTCTGGCCTTGGCCGGAGTTGCCGGTTGTGCCGCCGCCCTGGCTCTGGCCGCTGTTGCCGCCCGTGTTTGCGGAACTCTGGCCACTACCCTGTCCGGACTGCCCGGACTGTGAACCGCTGTTCGCAGAGCTACTGTTTGACGTACTGGAAAAGGAGTCGCCAGAGCCGGAGGACGAGCCGCCTGATCCTGATGAGGATGATGTGGAGGAACCGGAGCCGGAGGAGTTGTCCCCAGTGCCGCTTCCTGTCGACGGCTCAGGGTCAGGCTGCTTCGTTCCCACGGCCACCACGCGCTCGACAGGCTGCGAGGTGGTGGTAGAGGAGAGGATCTGCTCGGAGGTGACGCTTCCGTCGACGAGCGTCTGGCGCACCGTCTGGGACTTTGTGCCGTCTTTTCCCTCGGCGACCACCTTGGTGGTCCCGGCGGCGAGGTTCGGATCCTCCACCTGCGAGGTCGAATAGGGGATGCTCACGGTGCGGGCGATCGTCCTGTATTTCACGCGCTGAACGGTCAGGACCGTCTGCCCGTTCTCCACCGACACGCTCACACGGTCATTTTTGCCCAGTGTGATGCCCTTGGAGTCAAGGATGGAGGCGGCGGTCAGCCTTCCGTCCGGTGCGACGGATTCCTTGCCGTCCCAGCGCACGAGCACCGGGCCGTCACGGTTGATGGAGATCCCCCCGGTGAGCCGGTTGTACACGTTGGTGATGTTGACGGTGAGCTTCGCGGCGTCCTTGCGCGATGAATCGTAGAACGAGGCGATCTTCGCCGCTGAATCCGTTGTCGTCCAATAGGGCACGAGGACCCCGTCGATGGAAAGGGTGAGCTGGTAAGCCTGCCGGACTTTCACCGTGGCGCCGTCGGTGAGCCACTGGCCGCTCGTACTGGTGACCTGGTCATGTGTGCGGACCTTCACCCCCTGCTCCGCGAGGAAGGCGGGCACGGAGGAGGCGTACGTGATGATTTCTTTTTTCTGTCCGTTGATCTCAAGCGCGACCGCTTTGCGCGTGGTGAGGAAGAATCCGGCCAGGCAGACCGCGAGCGTGAGGAGCATGCTGACCAGTACACGCAGACGGCGGCGGCGAACGAAGGTGCGCGGGTTCCACGAGCCGTGTCGGTGACGGTCGTCACCCCCGTCATGCCGGGCACCTGAGGAATCGGGAGAAAAAGCGGACGACAGAGGACTCATTCCTGCTCCTCGGATGATGATCGGTCGGACGATGGTTGCCCGACCGACGCCGGGCCGGTCGCCGTCTCATCGCCATCTGAATCTGACGGCCCGTCTGCCGACGGTTCCTCCGGCTCTCCGAACTCGCCCATCGGCGTGCGCGGGTGCTCGATCCCCTCACGCAACGCCGCCAGCTGGTCCGGCGCCGCATGCAGCGAGCGGATCTCCTCGTCCGACAGCCAGCCCTCCGCGCTTGGGCCGTAAGGGTGCGGTGCCGCAGGGCGCCCCTGCAGGAGCGCCGAGCCCGGATGCGGAGCCGAGGGCGGCATCACGATCAGATCCGGCCGCTTGCCCGTGCGCCCGTCGCCCGAGCTCGTGCCCGTGAGCCTCCTGCCGACCCACGGCACCGCGTACTCGCGCAGCCACTTGCGGGAGGTCGACATCTTGTCGGTGCGTGTGACGAGCCGCCCCGGCAACGGTCGCGAGAGTTCCCCGCCCGCCCAGGCGGGATCCGGATCGAGCCCCAGGCCGACCAGCGCCATCTGCGCGATCCTCTCGTGCCCCTCCGAGCTGGGATGGATCCCGTCCTGGCTCCACAGGCGCGGGTCGCTCATCGGCGTGTATGCCCACGTGTCCACCACATAAAAATCAAGCTCATCGGCCAGCGACTTGACGCGCACGTTGTAATCAGCCATCTTTTTTCGCGCAAACTCAAGGCGCTCGCCGGGCTGGGCGGCCAGCAGAAAGATGACGTCCGCTCCGGTGCGACGGATCCGGCGGACGCCGTATTCGATATAGCGCAGCACACGGCTGATGCTCACGCCCGGCCGGAGGACGTCGTTGCCGCCGCCGTCCATGAGCACGAGATCGGGGTGCAGATCGAGGGCTTCCGGCACCTCGGTCGAGACAATATAGTCGATGAGCTTGCCGCGCACGGCGAGGTTCGCGTACAGCACCGGGGAAAGACCCGCGTCGGCGCGACGGCGCGAGAGGTGCCCGGCGAGACGGTCGCCCCATCCGAAGAATGGTGTGGTGGCGGCCTCCTGCTGGTTTTCGAACCTCCGCCAGTCAACGGTGGGGTCGATGCCGTCCCACATGCCCTCATCCACCGAGTCGCCGATGCCTACCACGCGGTGCCATTTGGCCAGATGGGGGATGACAAGCCGTGCCGGCAGATCGGAGAGGCTGTGGCCAAACGGTCGGGAGGCGACGGCCTCCTCGATGGCGGTCTGTCCCGCCTTCTGCGCGTCTGCTTTGTGCGCGCGTGCGGTGTTCGCTGTGGTGCTCATGCCTCCAATAGTAGGGGACGGCCGCCTCCCCAAGAGGGTTTCGGACAAATGTGGATAACTGGGAAAGGCGACCGCGAAACAAAAACCCGCGGACGGCCGGTAAAACCGTTCCGCGGGTGCGGGACAGAGCCTCAGAGCCTCCTGTCGGATCCGAACCGACGACCTCCTGTTTACAAGACAGGTGCTCTAGCCAGCTGAGCTAAGGAGGCGTACCCGCCCATCATAGCCGACTGGCGGCCTGTTTCTTTGGCTCGGTCGCCGGGATGCTGTCAGTTGACGAGAAACTGTCAGTCGCCGGGCAGCTTGGCGGAGGTGCCGAGCTTGGGCAGTGTGCCCGCCTTCCCCACGGAGCCTTGGTCCAGCCCGATGGCCCCGAGCAGCTGGCTGACGCCCGAATCGCCGGTCTGCAGGTCATCGAGGTACGTGTTGTTGACGAGCACGGTCGGCGTGGTCATCTTGCCCTTGTATTCGCCGGATGGATGCTGTGTGCGCGTGGTGAGCGGCACGTAGACGCGCATCGCCTTGATCCAGTCGGTGTAGGTGCCCTTGACGGACGCCTGGGCCACGGCGTGCGAGACGCCGCCCTTCTCCAGCTGCGCGGCGATCTTGGCGTTCGAGGCGGGCTTGTAGTTGTACGCCTCCTGGGGCTGGAAGTCCTCCTCATACATGGCCTGGATGGCGGAGAAGAGATGCTGCGGCTCATGCTGGGCCACGTAGGCCATCGCCGAGGCGGAGCGGGTGGAGTACTGGTCGGTGGAGGAGGCGTCGAGGAAGCCCATCGGGAACAGCTCGAGGTTGACCTGCCCGGCCTCATACATCTTGGAGAGCGTGCTGTCCACGGAACGCTCGTAGGTGCCGCACGCCGGGCACATGAAGTCCATGTAGAGCGTGATGGTCGGCACATTCTTGATCGGCTTGTTGATGCCGTTCTTGGAGATGAGATAGCCCCAGTTGCCGTCCAGATTGGTGGGCTTCGTCTCCACCTTCTCCACATTCGCCTTCGCCTGGCTGAGCGTGACGCTCTGCGAGGAGGAGGATGCAGGATGGTTGGCGCGCCAGACGGAGACGCCGATGAGCACCGCGGCGAGCAGGACGATGATGACGACGACCGCGCCGATGATGGTCGCGTGCCGCTGGTCCTTCGCCATCTGTTCCTGGCGGGCCTTCTCGAGCGCCGCCGCGCGGTTGCGACGGGTGACGGCTGGCCGCTTCTGCGGTCCTGACGCATTGGTCTGTGCCATGGTGCTCCTCAGTCAGTGGGTCGTGCGTCCGGGATGCGCGCCCCGGATTCGCCGCGTCTTGCGCGGTGCATTGTCTGTCGGTGATGTCTGTTCTGTCATCCTATGGTCGCGCCTCGTCTGGTCCGGTCATGCGCATCAGAAAAATCGCTGACAGCGTGGCGAGGGCGGCGTGCCTCACAGGACGTCGGTGCCTGTCACGAGGGGTGTCCAATCCACGGGAGAGGACAGATGGATCGCGGCAAGAATGACCGCGGTCACAAAGAGGGCGAGCAGGATGAGGCCGAGGACCTCCCCGCCGTGACGACGGCGGTAGACCTCTCGGGGCGAGCCGTAGCCCATGTCCCCGCCGTAGGGCTGGTAGCCGGACGGATACGTGACGCCGTCCGTGGGCACGGTCTGGAGCGGCGCGACGAGCCGGCTCGTGCGTCCCGCGATGCGGCACAGACCGCGGTGTAGGGCGAGCCAGAGCACCGAGAGCCCCAGACGTGTCGGGCGGGTCCTGCCGCCCTGGAAGAACACCACGGCGCAGGCCCCCGCCCCGGCCAGACCGAGCAGGAGCGCCCCCGGGCCGATGCCGTCACCGGCGATGAGCGGTATCGAGACGGACTGCGCCGGCAGGGTGATCACCAGGGGTGTGGAAGGCAGGCCGAACAGGCCGACCGCGAGCAGGTCGGCAACGGCGAGGAAGACGAGCCAGAGGGCGAGCATGCCCATTGCCGCAGGCAGTGCCTGCAGCAGATACAGCGGTGCGCGCAGCCCTTCCCGTGCGCCGTCGCCGTTGCGACGGAACCCGCCGCGCGACTGCTCGCGCCGATACTGGCTGATCACACTGCGCCCCCGTGCGCCGAGCAGCCAGACGATGACAGCCGCGCTGATCGCCGCCGTCATGGGCAGTGACGCCGCGAGCAGGCCGAGCAGCGCGCACAGGAGGATCCCCGCAGGGACCGGCCCGGCCGTCTTCGGTGGTTTCTGGGCGGTCTGTTCCTCCTGCCTTTCCTGCGTCCCGGCAGGCGTGGGGATGACCACCGCGCTGCGGACAGGAGGCTGCGCGGCAAGTTGGTTTTGTTGCCGTTGCGGCTGCGGCACCGGTTGCTGGACGGCCGTCTGCCCGGCCGCCGGCTGCTGTGGCAGGGGTGGTCGTACGGCCGTCGCGGGGGCTGCCGGGTATGACGGCCCGGCGGATTGCGCTGGTTGCTGCGGGATGTCCTGTTGCGGGATGGTCTGCGAGGTCATCGTGGCAGGGGAGGCGGAAAAATGACCCGGGTCACTGATTGGATCGCCGGCCGTGCCACTGATCGCACCGGTCGGCATGGCGCGTGTCGGGGCGACAGGCGCCGACACCGCGATCGTCGGGGCGTCCTGCGGCAGGAGTGTCTGCGTTTCCTCCGCCGCGGCGGCCACGGTCTCTCCCGTCCTGGCGGCCGCTGCCGTGGCGGCCGTCCCCGCCGTGCCGATGACGACCCGAGCCTGGCGGATCGCCTCCTCCTGGCTCCGCGCCGCCCTCAGAAGGATCGCGTCGTCGCCGGAATCATGCCGCCACTCGCGGCGTGGTGAGTCCGGGTCCGTCCGTCCGGCGTCGTCCTGCATGCTCATTGTGCCGCCTCGTCCGCGCGGATCGCCTCCAGCAGCCGGGTGAGCGGGATCCGCTTCGCCCTCGACGGGGAGAGCACCCGCCGGAACGCCTCCGCCGTGTGTGCCGGCAGACCGCGCAGATCCGCGCTTCCCGCCGCCTCGCGCTGCAGGACCGTCATGATCGGCGATGTGCCGAACACCGGCCGTCCCACCGCCGCGAACGCCAGGACCGAGCCGAGCGACCACCAATCGCTCTGCGCGTCCGACTCGGCACCCTCCACCACCTCAGGCGCGATGAAGCCCGGCGTGCCCATCACCAGGCCCGTCTGCGTCATATGGCTCTCGCCCTGTTCCATGGCGATGCCGAAATCCACGAGGATCGGCCCGGACGCGGAGATCATGATGTTCGTCGGCTTGATATCCCGGTGCACCACACCCGCCTCGTGTACGGCCTGCACCGCGCTCGCGAGCTTTTCGGTGAGCAGCTCGAGGTCCTCGCCCTCATAGCGGCCGTTGTCCTCCACGTCGTCGCGCAGGTTCTCGCCCTCGATGCGCTCGGTGACGATGAAGGCGAGCGCGTCGTCAAGCTCCATGTCGACGATCGAGGCCACGCCCGGATGCCGGATCTTCGAGAGGGCGAGCGCCTCGCGCCGCAGACGACGCCGCTCCCGTTCCTCCTCGTTCTGCTGTTGCGGTGTGACGGGCGTGCCCCCGCGCAGCAGTTTCATGGCGAAGAGATGGCCCTCCTCGTCGCGCACGGTCCACACGGTGCCCATCCCCCCGCCGCCCAGGGGGGCGACGAGCGTGTAGCCGCCGACCACCTGTCCGGGCTGGAGGCTGTAAAGGGATCCGGATTCTGCCATACCCCCTATTGTGCATTCGCCCCGGTCTTTGTCCGTGTGTCCCGGATCCGGCAAAAACCGGCGTCAGAAATGCCGCAAAATCATCCCGGGGCTGACAGGGGGCGGCCGTTCTGTGGTAGGCTGGGCGAAGGCTCAACGAAGAGTCGTGAGATTTTTCAGCGGGCCGGTGCAGTTTTGGCATTGATAGGAAGATGTGGAGTGTCTCCGGGTCTTCGCTGTTTGTGCGATTGCTGTGAACCAAAGACAACTTTCACTACGGATCGTTCGGCACGTACCTGCCGATGGAAGGAATTGATAATGGCATCTGTCAAGTATGACCACGCAACCCGCATTTACCCGGGCAACACCGAGCCGTCGGTCTCCGATCTGAACCTCGACATCAAGGATGGCGAGTTCATGGTTCTGGTCGGCCCTTCCGGCTGCGGCAAGTCCACCACCCTGCGCATGCTCGCCGGCCTCGAGGAGGTCAACAAGGGCAGGATCTTCATCGGTGATAAGGATGTCACCACGATGCAGCCCAAGGACCGCGACATCGCCATGGTCTTCCAGAACTACGCCCTCTACCCGCACATGACCGTCGCGGACAACATGGGCTTTGCTCTGAAGATCGCCGGCGAGGACAAGGCCACCATCCGCAAGAAGGTGGAGCGTGCCGCCGAGATCCTCGATCTGACCGAGTTCCTCGACCGCAAGCCGCGCGCCCTCTCCGGCGGCCAGCGTCAGCGTGTCGCCATGGGCCGCGCCATCGTGCGCAACCCGAAGGTCTTCCTCATGGATGAGCCGCTCTCCAACCTCGATGCGAAGCTACGTGTCCAGACCCGTACCCAGATCGCGACCCTGCAGCGCCAGCTCGGTGTCACGACCCTGTACGTCACCCATGATCAGACCGAGGCCCTGACGATGGGCGACCGCATCGCCGTCATCAACCTCGGCGTCCTGCAGCAGGTCGGCGCCCCGACCTACCTGTACGACCACCCGGACAATGTGTTCGTCGCGGGCTTCATCGGCTCCCCGGCCATGAACATCTCCACCCACCCGGTGGAGGACGGCAAGGCCAAGATCGGCGCGGACACCATCTCGCTGCCGGCCGAGGCCACCGCCAAGCTCACCGACGACGACAAGGGCCAGATCATCCTCGGCTTCCGTCCTGAGCATGCGACCCTCGCCTCCGCGGGCGATCCGGACGCCTTCAGCCTCCTTGTCAAGAACACCGAGGATCTGGGCTCCGACGGCTACATCTACGGCGACATCATCACCGATGCCAGCCAGGTGAACGCCCCGCAGGCCGCCATGTCCGACCAGAACAAGATGACCACGATCCGTATGAACCCGGACGAGCTGCCGAACGTCGGCGACACCGTCAAGATCCACATCGATCAGGAGAAGATGCATCTCTTCTCCCCGGCCACCGGCCTTCGCCTCAACTGAGACGACACTGTTTCTTCGGCGGTGTGCTGACAGCCTGAGGTTGGTCGTCTGACCGGCCGGGCTGCCCCGCACCGTCCCGGAGGTTCCTTTCCTCCTTCCTAGAAAAGAAACCGCATGCCCCGCGGTGTACGCCGCGGGGCACGGTTCCTTCTCTCCTTTCTTCCGTTGTTTTTCCTTCGTTTCTGCTTGTTCACGACACGCCGATCAGTGACGATCGTCCGGGGTCGGAGTAAACTTTAACGCCGGTTGGGGCAGTCGTCAGGCTGCCAAAACCCACAGTCTTTTGATGACGCGGCGGTCCTCCTTCCGCTGAGTGGGTAATGATGCCCTTCAGTCGGAGTGGACTGGACGCGTGTCATCGAATGCGCAAATGCACAGGGGCGGACACCGCAAGTCTGCCCGCGTGTGTTCTTCTTCTCAATCGGGATCGCCCGCGGCTTGATGGCCGCGGGCGATTTGCGTCTGTGGTCCCGGAAAGGGATGGTCCTTAAAAAGAGAGGATCCCGGGAGGACGGTCCCGGGTGAGGACAGTCCCGGCAGGGGCGCCCCCCGTTTGGTTATCCTTGAGAAAGAATCAGAAGATGACGGGCGACAGACGGTCAATCGATATGGAAAGGCGGTCAGTCATGGTCGATATCTCGGATCTCAAAGCGCAGCGCGCCACATCGGTCGGCAACCCGGCAGCACAGGCGGCTGCCGGACAGCAGCCAGGCCAGGACCCCGACCAGCTGCACATCACCGCCGCCACCGCGGACGTGAAGCTGTACACGCTGCCGTGGTCCACGCCGCTGGCCCAGTGGCCCGACAGACTGCTCGTCAACCTGCCCCGCGGCATCAGCCGCCATATCGTCCGCTTTGTGCAGGTCGGCGACCAGATCGACGCCATGAAGGAGATCTCCCGCGGCGCCGCCGAGCACGAGTACGCCATGCTCCGCCAGCTGCGCAAACTCGACATCCCCTGCGTGGAGCCGGTCGGCGTGGTCACCGGCCGTCACAACGAGAAAGGTGAGCCGCTCGAGGCCATCCTCATCACCAAGCACCTGCGCTACTCGCTGCCATACCGCGCACTCTTCGCCCGCAACCTGCGCCCCGACACCGCCACCAAGCTCGTCAACGCGCTCGCCGTGCTGCTCGTGAGGCTGCACCTCGTCGGCTTCTACTGGGGCGATGTGTCGCTCTCCAACGTGCTCTTCCTGCGTGATGCCGACCAGTACGGTGCCTATCTCGTGGACGCCGAGACCGGCTCGCTCTACTCCAAACTCACAGACGGCCAGCGCAGCTACGATCTGGACATCGCGCGCACCAACATCATCGGTGAGCTCATGGATCTCGACTCGGGCAACCTGCTCGCCGGCGGCGTGGACGAGGTGGAGGTGGGCAACCAGCTCGTGAGTCAGTACGACATGCTCTGGAAGACGCTCACCGGCATGGAGACCATCAAACCCGACGAGATGTGGCGTATCGAGAAGCGTGTCTCCGCCCTCAACAAGCTCGGTTTCGACGTCGACGAGCTCGACGTGCACTCCACGCCGGACGGCAACCGTCTGCAGATCCGTCCGATGGTGGTGGACGCGGGCTATGCCTCCCGCAAGCTCATGAGGCTCACCGGTCTCGACGTGCAGGAGAACCAGGCGCGCCGCCTGCTCAACGACCTCGACACGTACAAGGCGTCCACCTGGCAGCAGGACGAGGACGAGTCGATCGTGGCCACCGACTGGATGCGCGAGGTGTACGAGCCCACCGTGCGCATGATCCCGGAGAAATACCGGGCCACCGTCGAGCCGGCGCAGTTCTTCCATGACGTGCTCACGCACCGCTGGTACATGGGCGAGCAGATCGGCCACGACGTCTCCATGCGCGCCGCCGTCGCCGACTACATCAAGAACGTGCTGCCCAAGACGGAGATGGACTCCAAGCAGATCGCCGCCATCAACGCCGACGCCGACGCGGGCGTCATCGACGACGAGTCAGTAGAGACGGGCGAGCCGGCCATGGGCGATAGTGAGGTCAACGAAAAAAGTGACTCCGGTCACGAATCTCAAAAATCTTCCGACCGGCACGTCTCGGCCGATGACTCGGCCATCGAGGACGACCCGGACGCCGCCGTCTGGGCGTCGGACAAGGACGACTGATCAGTCTGCCGCGGAGGCGGCCCGGCGCGCCTGGTCGACCGCGTAGAGCGAGATGCCCGCGGCCACGGAGGCGTTGAGCGACTCCACGTCCGGGCTGATCGGGATACCGGCGATCACATCGCACTTCTCGCGTGTCAGGCGGTCGAGGCCGGAGCCCTCCGAGCCGAGCACGATGACGAGCGGGTCGGACTCGAAGCCGGTCTTTCCCACCTCGGCGGTGCCGCCGCCGTCCAGGCCGACCACGTAATAGTCCTGCTGTTTGAGGTCGTCGAGCGTGCGGTTGAGATTGGTGACGCGTGCCACGGGCAGCCGTGCCGCCTGTCCTGCGGACACCTTCCACGCGGCGGCGTTGACGCCCGCCGAACGGCGCTCGGGCAGGATGATGCCGGTCGCGCCGAACGCGGCGGCCGAGCGGATCACCGCGCCCACGTTCTGCGGGTCGGTCACACCGTCCAAGGCCACGAACAGGGGCTTCCTGCCGGTGAACTCCGCGCGTTTGCCCGCGGCCTCCACGAGTTCTGAAAGATCGGCGTAATCAAACGGCTTCGTGGCGAGCACCACGCCCTGATGCGCCCTGCCACGGGCGAGGTCATCGATCTCATAGCGGTCGGCCTCCAGCACCGGCAGGCCCTTTTTCACCGCGATATCGAGGATCTCACGCACGCGGTCGTCCTTGTCGATGTGCGCGGCGACGTAGAGCGTGGTGGCCGGCACATGCCCGCGCAGCGCCTCGAGCACAGGGTTGCGGCCGATGACGAGGTCCTGGTCCTTGCCGTTGCGCCGGATCTTGTCCACGCGCCTTTTGGCGGCCAGCCGCGGGTCGGCCTGCTCGCGCTTCTCGTGCTCGAGTTTGCGCTTGTGGGCCACGTGATAGACGCGGTCCTCCGCCTTGGGGGTCGGCCCCTTGCCGCGCAGGGAGCCGCGGTGCCGTGCGCCGCCGCCGACGACCTTCTTGCCCTTCAGATCGCGCTTCTGATTGTGGGACATGTATCGAACCATGCCCTCTATTCTCCCATTTGCCGCTGATTTCGTCAGTCTGCCGAGCGCTTGGTAGCGTGGGGTGGTCACGCCGCAGTGACGCGGGTGACGATGATATCAGGAGAAAAGGTTATGACAAACACGAATAATGGGCCTCAGACGGGCGTCCCCGCCCCGCCCGCACAAAAAATCAGGGGGTCGGCTCCCAGCAGCCTGTGACTGAGGCCTCTGGCAATCAGACACCTTCCACCAATCCGGTTCAGGGGCAGTATCCCACCGCCCAACAAGGTTTCGTACAGAACGGCGTCCCGCAGAATATGCAGCAGGGCCAGCCTGTCTCTACGACGACCATGCCGGTCACAACGCCGATGGGGGCGCAGACGGCTGTCCCGCCGTCCATGCCGCAAGGACCGAACGGTCCTATCGCACCGCAGGTTCCCACCGTTTCAGGCGCCCCGCAGAATCCGAAACAGAATAAAAAGAAGAAGCCGGTCTATAAGCGTTTCTGGTTCTGGCTCCTCATCGTTCTCGCGGTGATCGTCATCGGTATGGTCGGCTCCTCGCTGGGATCGCACACTTCATCGACCGTCAGCCAGTCAACAGGCTCATCCTCTTCGCAGTCCTCGAAATCTGATTCGTCTGATAGCGGTCCAACGACAGACTCCCAGCCCGATTCGAAGTCGAATTCGTCTGCTTCCGGCGATGCCACTGGCATCACGTATGAGAACTGGCAGAAAATCACGCTCGGTGCCGATTCGGGCACCACAAAGGAAGATGTCGAGAAGATGTTCGGCAAGAAGGCCGATAGCACCTCTTCCAGCACGGTGATGAATGTGCAGACGGATCTGCTGACGTGGAACGGCCTCAAGGACGGTGGTCTGACAAGCGGTGTGACCATTAATTTTGAGAACAACCACGCTGTGATGAAGGGCATCACCGGTCTCAAGGTCGATCGCGGCAGCAAGATCACTCTCGCCCAGTTCCAGAAAATTGCCAAGGGGCAGGGCAAACAGGACGTCGAGTCGAATGTCGGCAAGCCGGACAGTATCACGCTGACAGATCTTGCCGGCACGAAGACGGAGACATGGATGTATCTGACAGGGGTTGACGGCGATTTCGCGTCATTCGAGGTCACTTTCACCGGTGATGTCGTCTCCTCGATGTCTCAGTCCAACATGCAGTGATTCCTGTTTGTTGTGATTTCTGTCGATCTGTCTGGTGATTCGTGCCGGTCTTCCCGTGATCGCAGGGACCGGCACGAGACAGACGGTCCGGCAGGCGACGGCCACGATGGGGACGGGCTGGTTTTACAGCCGCGACGGTGTTACGCACTCATGAACGGCAATCGGCGTTCGTCTCCCGTCCCGTCGGACCGCCGTTGTTTTCTGATAACATTGCAGCATCGTCGCGCAATGGGGCGCGAAGTGTCTGATCTATTGGGAGAACAATCATGGCGGACAAGGAATACGGGCCGGATTACTGGGCGCAGTCGGATGACCCGAGACAGTCTGAGGGTGACCGCGGTCAGGGTCGTTATGGCGACGACCGATACAGCGACAAAGGCCGCTATGACGATGACCCCTCCGGCGGCGGTGCCGATCGCTATGGCAACCCCGGTCAGAACGGTTTCGGCAACCTGGACCAGAACGGTTTGAGCAACCCCGGCTATCAGAATCCGCCGAACTTTGCCCCGAACCCTCAGAATCCGCCGAACTTTGACCCAAATTCCCCGAACCCTCCGGATTTTGCTCCCAACCCCCAGAATCCGGGCAAGAAAAAGAAGCCTGTCTACTAACAAGCCTGGTTCTGGATCCTCATTGTTGTGGCGGCGCTCGCCGTCATCGGTGGTGCCATCGCGGTCGGTTCGCAGATCGGGTCGAGTCTGGGCAAATATGCGCTCTCCTCGGCCTCCTCTTCGACGCACGGTTCCCATTCGGACAAGCCGGATCAGAAGGGTTCCGACAGTGATGCGGACGATTCCGCCCGATCGGCCTCCGGCACCATCACCTACGAGGCGTGGCAACAGGTCAAGATCGGCTCTGGGACCGGCACGACGAAGGCCGAGGCGGAGAAACTGTTCGGCAAGAAGGCGGACAGCACCTCCTCGACGACCACCAACAACGTCACCTCCGACCGGCTGCGCTGGCAGGGGCTGAAGGACGGCGCGACGACCAGCTGGGTGTCCATCCAGTTCCAGGACGACCATGCGATCATGAAGAGCATTTACGGCCTTGTGGCCAAGCGCGACGACAAGATCACCCTCGCCCAGTACCAGAAAATCGCCAACGGCCAGAGCACGAAGGACGTGGAGGCGGCGCTCGGCAGGCCGGACAGTGTGATGGTCACGAACTTCGGCTCCCCACGCGAGACATGGCATTACACCACTGGTCTGAACAGCTCGTCTTCCGGCTATATCAGCATCACTTTCAAGGACGGTGTGGTGGCCGATCTGTCCCAGAGCAATCTCCAGTAAGGAAATCCTGGGAATACTGAGAAATCTGCGGTGATTTCAGGGAATCTGCAGTAATCCCGGTCAGAAAACCCGCAGATACGGCGACCCGGGGTCACCTGCCCTCCGGCAGCTCCTCGCTCTCGCCGTGCGGCTCG
>JAXGWH010000011.1:0-37247 GCA_040773385.1 Aeriscardovia sp.
AAGAGTGATTCTCCCGGCTCTCGGCCAGCAGTCTGGCCGCCCGGTCCCTGAACTCCTTGGTGTATCTCGTACTCATAGTTCAATCATTCCTCATCGAGGGGAAAACAGGAACAAAACCCAATCCATATCAAACCCTTATGGGAGTAGGGGGGTGGGGTTGTTGGTTGGTATTCGAATCCGATGGTTTCATCGATGGCGTCGGGCATGGCGTAGGCGTAGCGGGCGAGGGTGAAGGCCGGGTTGTTCTGGCCGAGTTCCTGGACGATGAGGGGGAGTGGAACGCCCATGGCTATGCGGCTGGTGGCGGCGTAGTGTCGCATGGCGTGGAAGGACCAGCCGCGTCGTGTTTTTGCGTTTTGTCGGTGTTCTGGGTAGGAGCCGGTGATTGAGGATACGTAGTCGAATAGGGGGTTGAATTCTTTGTTGGCGATGTTGGCACGTCGTTGGTAGCCGCAGGCGCCGTTAACGATCTCGGGGTTGAAGTGGGTGCCTTCTTCGACTTGGACGGTGGCGTGTTGCATGGTGCGTGAGCGTGATCCGGCGGGGAAGAGGAGGAGTCGACGGAACAGGCGGATGCGGGTGAGGAGTTGGGGTTCCGTGGTTGGTTGTTCGGGGAGGCAGGGGTCGTGCCAGAGTTCGTGCAAGTGTTGGGTCAGGAGCCATCCGAGGGGGATGAATCCTTGTTGCCATAGGGTGCAGCATTCGTGTTCGTTGGCTTGCCATAGGGAGAGGTGTTCGTCATTGAAGCGGGGGATGATGGCGGCGATTTGTTGACGGTGGTGACCGACTTTGCAGCCGTTCCAGTTGGGCATGAACGCGGGTACGTGCACCACGCGTTCGCGTCGGCTTTTCGGTGCGGGCAATAGGAGGTGTCCTGCGTCGTCGCTGATCTGTTCATGCACGTGGATTACACCGCGCCAGGGGAGTGTGTTTTGGTCGGCGTCGTAGAAGATGGTGCCTCGCTGATTCGTGTTGGTGAACATGAGGCGGCATTGTGCTTCGCTTAAGAGGTGTTCGACACGCAGGGCGAGGAGTTCTCCGATACGGAGTCCAGCTCCCGCACCGAGTGCGAATTCGAGTCCTGATTGGCGGAATCGTTTGGCAAGCACCGTGGTGTCATGGATGTGGCGCTCTCGAGCTTTCACAGGATCGAGTTTCCATCGTTTCGGCTCACCGCGTCGCAGGCGAGCATGGTCAATGATGTCCCGGGGCAGTCCGAGCGTGAACAGGTTGAGCGGGTCACCGTTGAGGCTTTCCGCTTGCCGGTGGCCGGCGTTCGCTAGATCAGTCCAGTATTTCTCACCGGTTTCTTGATTGATCTGGGTGTCCGCGCGATCAAGCGGCGTGCATTGACAAGTGCTGTAGGCCAGGTTGATGCACGCCGATACATAACGGGCCGAGGGGATATCGCCTGTGGGAATCGCTGCCATTTGCCGATTTGATTTCGAACCGCCCACGGGTACCTCATTACCGTATTCCTCGGGGTTACGACCTACCCATGGTTTCGCCTGTTCAAATGTGGATCGGATCAGCATGCGTGCTTTGTGACAACTCAGTCACGTCCACGGCGTGGATAGCTTTCGGCGTGATCTGGGTAACAGGGGAGTCTCCGAACGCGCGCGAGTAGCGACGCACCATGGCTTCATATTGGCTGGCCGTGCGAGGTACCCAACGATGACGATTCGCCTCGAACCAACTATGGAATGCCTCATCAAATGTGGGAGGCGTGCCCACGCGCTGCTCTATGTCGGGAATATAATCGCCAAGCCCTTGGCGCGCCTTGATCTCGGCATCCGCGTAATCGCTCGCACTGGTCTGTCTACGCTTGCCCGTGACCGGATCGACCCACACCACACGAAGCGTAGCATGTCGTGCGGTAGGCGGATACACTTTCGCGCGGCCGTTCAGAATGAACTGCGCCTTCATTAAATATGCTCGGTTCCTCGGAATGTGTCAGACACATTGTGTCATTCACTAGCATGAAAACCCACAAAGTCAATAAATACAATACATGAGAAGATGCAAGAAGTGAAATTCCATGAGTTCCGCTTCAACGTCAAGTAAGCACTGATCGACCAGACCGGGACTCGGTCTGTCGATTCCTTCTCATTCCCTGATTCTTCTGCATTTCTCGGTTTTCTGGAGGACACAATGGCTGACGAGCAGCCTGATCTGACGATGCCGCATGCCTATCTCATTCACGGCACGTCCACCAAGGACGACGACTGGTTCCCCCTGGCTTGAGAAAGCCGCAGGGCAGTCCGATCCGGTGATCGGCCTGACACGCCTCGACCTGCCCGACCCGTTCAGACCGGACCCCCAGCAGTGGGCGGACTCCATCGACCGGCAGATCGCCGCCGACCACGACATCGTGCTCGTGGCGCACTCGCTGGGCTGCATCGCTGCCATCCGCTGGGTGGAACGGCATGAGCACGCCCGCAACATCGGCCTCGTGCTCGTCGGTGCGTTCGACAGGCCGCTTCCCCGCTACTCCGCGCTCGACCCGTTCGTCGAACCGCCCGTCGACTACACGAAGGTGGACGGCAAGCTGACCGATCCTGTCGTCATCACCGCCAAGGACGACCCGATCGCCCCGATGCGCGGCGCGCTCGGCGTGGCCGACCGGCTTGGCGCGCACGCCATCCTGCACGCCACGGGCGGGCACTTCCTCGCCTCCGACGGGTTCACGAGCTTCCCGACCGTGCTCGACGAGCTGCGCTCCACCGCGCGTGCCGTCGCCCGTGTAGCGGCAGGACTGCCAGCGCGGCAGGCCGGTTCGTCCGATCCGGAGCAGGGTGATGGCACCGCTGGTGTCCCTGATCCTGAGGAACCGTCGGCGAATACCGAGAACTGACCCGCAGGACCGACCGCCGCATCCTCTTCCGCCTGGGGCGGGGAGGGAAGCAGGTCCGGTAGAGTCGGGGGTATGAGCACTCCTGGCGGGAACAACTTCCTGTTCGACCTTCTCTCCTCCCTGTCCGGCCAGTCCGGCGCCGGCGATGCCACCGGAAGCACGGGCGACAACGGCGGAACCGGCGCCGGCGGCACCGGTCGTGACGGCCGCAGCGGCGGCGGTTTCAGCTGGGACGGCAACGGACTGCGCTGGGACTGGAGCAGCGTCCGGCGCAACGGCCGCCGCCTCAGCCGAACCGGATCGTCCGGACACATCCGCTGGGGCCATGGGTTCCTCGGCAAATGGCTGTGGATCGTCCTCGCCATCCTCGTCGCCCTCATCGCGCTCGTGGTCTACGGAGCCGTTTTCATCACCGACGTGCTCTGGTACACCCAGCTGGGCTACGGCTCGGTCATCTGGACCACCGTGGCCATGAAGGCCGGCCTGTGGATCGTGTTCGCCCTCCTCGTCGGCCTCGTCGGCTTCCTCTCCGCACACCTGGCCATCCGCTCGCGGCCCGCGGACGCGCAGGGCCGCTCCTACGTCACCGAGGACGGGGTGCTCACCGAACGGACGAGCTTCTCCTCGCGCGCCGCGCGCCGCGTGGCGTTCTGGGGTTCCGTGCTCGTGGGCGCGCTGCTGGGCGGCTCGCTCCTGTCCGACTGGAACCAGCTGCTCCTCGCCTTCCACGCCCAGCCGTTCGGCGTGAGGGATCCGCAGTTCGGCCTCGACGCCGGCTTCTACGTGTTCGTGCTGCCCGCCCTACACGCCATCGTCTCCGGATTGGTGATCCTCGCCACCGTCGGGCTTGTCGTCGACCTGCTCGCCCAGTCCGCGCTCTCGGGCATCCGCCTGAGAATGCCCCGCCAGGGCCGCGGCATGTTCTCCCTCACACGCCGCGCCGCCCGACAGACCGGTGTGTGGGTTCTCCTGCTCTTCCTCGTGCTCGCCGTGCAGACGTTCCTCGGCGCCTTCGACTCGCTCTCGCAGACCTCCGGGCGCATCACCGGCGCCGCCTACACGCAGGTGCACGCCTCCATCCCCGCCTCCATCATCCTCGCCATCGGCCTGGCCGTGCTCGGGCTCACCATCGGCATCTGGCTCATGACCAGCCGGCGCTTCACCGCCCAGGGCGACCAGACCGCCGTCAGCTGGAAGGACGCGCTCAAAGCCTGGCGCGTGCCCGCCATCGCCGTGGCCGTGCTCGCCGTGCTCGCCCTCGTGCTCGAGGGCGTCTGGCCCGCCCTGCTACAGCAGTTTGTCGTCACCCCCAACCAGCAGGAGCTCGAATCCACCTACATCTCGCGCAACATCGCCGCCACCCGCCGCGCCTTCGGCCTCGACAAGGTGAGGACCGCCACCTACAAGGCGTCCACGAACGGCAAGGCCGGGGCCCTCGCCTCCGATGCGGAGACCACCGCGCAGATCCGCCTGCTCGACCCGCAGGTGGTGGCCCCCACGTTCCGCCAGCTGCAGCAGTCCAAGCAGTACTACTCCTTCGAGGACACGCTCGCCGTCGACAAGTATGAGATCAACGGCAGGAGCTATGACACGCTCATCGGCGCCCGTGAGCTCGACCTCGCCGGAAACGACCAGCGCAACTGGGTCAACGACCACACTGTGTACACGCACGGCTACGGCGTGGTGGCGGCCTACGGCAACAAGGTGAGCGCCGACGGCCAGCCGCTCTTCTTCGAGTACGGCATCCCCACCAAGGGGGCGCTCACACGCAGCCAGCACTACGAGCCGCGCATCTACTTCTCGCCCAACGCCCCCGAATACTCCATCGTCGGCCATCCGGCCGGGCAGAAGAACTGGGAGTTCGACTATCCCACCGGTTCCGCCGGCACCACCACGATGTTCAAAGGCAGCGCGGGGCCGAATGTGGGCAACTTCTGGATCAAACTGCTCTACGCGCTCAAGTTCCACACCACGCAGATCCTCTTCTCCTCGCGCGTGACCCCCGACTCGCAGATCCTCTACAACCGCTCGCCGCTTGACCGGGTGCGAGCCGTGGCCCCGTACCTCGAGTTCGACTCGCGCGTCTACCCGGCCGTGGTGGACGGGCGCGTCAAATGGATCATCGACGGCTATACGGTCAGCGACAACTACCCTTACTCGCAGAAGGTGGATCTGCACACCTCCACGCAGGACGCCATCACCCAGACCTCCCGTTCCATGCGCACGGTGACCAGCGGGCAGGCCAACTATATGCGCAACTCCGTCAAGGCCACCGTCGACGCCTATGACGGGCATGTGGACCTGTACGCCTGGGACGCCTCCGACCCGGTGCTCAGGGCCTGGCGCAACGTGTTCCCCGGCCAGTACAAGCCGGTCTCCTCCATCTCGGCAGACCTCATGGCCCATCTGCGCTACCCGGAGTCGCTGTTCAAGGTGCAGAGGAGCCTGTTGGCGAAATACCATGTGACGAGCGCCTCCCAGTTCTTCAGCGCCGAGGACTTCTGGCAGACACCGGTCGATCCGACCATCCGCGCCAACGACAGCAAGGACTCGGACGCGGACACGGACGCGCTGCAGCCGCCGTACTATCTGACCATGCAGATGCCCGGACGCAGCCGGCCCGCCTTCTCCCTGTCGACGTCGTACATCCCCGCCGGTGCCTCCACACGCGAGATCCTCACCGGCTTCCTGGCGGTGGATTCCGACGCCGGGCACACCAAGGGCGTGATCGGCAAGGATTATGGCACGCTGAGATTGCTGGAGCTGCCCAAGGACACGAACGTGCCCGGACCAGGACAGGCGCAGAACAACTTCAACGCCGACGCGACCGTCTCCCAGCAGCTCAACCTGCTCGAATCCGGCTCCACCGACGTGGTGCGCGGCAACCTGCTCACCCTGCCCATCGGCGGGGGACTGGTGTACGTGCAGCCCGTCTACGTGCAGTCCAACGGCTCCACCTCCTACCCGCTGCTCAAGAAGGTGCTCGTCGCCTTCGGTGAGCACATCGGCTTCGCGGACACGCTCGACGAGGCGCTCGACCAGGTGTTCGGCGGCGACTCCGGGGCACTCGCCGGTGACGCGGACAACGCCTCAGGCCCGGCGTCCAAGAAGGGCGACAAGACCAGCTCCGGCGGTTCCGGTGCGACAGGCGGACAATCAGGTGATTCGGACAACTCCGGCTCCACCGGTTCAAACCAGAACGGATCGTCCAGCAATGGCTCGTCGGCCGCCATCCCTCAGGAGCTGTCAGAGGCGCTCAAGGATGCCGACCAGGCGTACAAGGACGGCCAGGCGGCCCTGAAGAAGGGTGACTTCGCCGCCTACGGCAAGGCGCAGGACCGTCTCAAGGACGCGCTTTCGCGGGCAGTGGAGCAGTCCGGGCAGGGCACGTCCTCGAAGTAGACTGTCTACCGGTCAAAATGATGAAAAGCGGGGAGCGCGGGGCAAAATCCCGCGCTTTTCGCGCGTCCGGCAACCGGACGCAACGAGGGAAGGCACGGCATGGCATCGGATTTCTGGCTCATCGCAGGTCTGGGCAACCCCGGCAAAAAGTATGAGGGCACCCGCCACAACATGGGCTTCATGGTCCTCGACCAGCTGTGCGAGCGGTGGAACGTGGGCCTGCACGACCACAAGGGCCTGGCACTGGCCGGCCGGGGCATGATGAGCCTCGACGGTAGCACGGCCAAGGTGTTCCTCGCCAAACCCCTCACGTACATGAATGATTCGGGCGACGCGGTCAGCTCGCTCGCGCAGTATTACAATATCGACCCCGCGCACATCATCGTCATCCACGACGATATGGACCTCGACTTCGGCCGCATCAAGGTGAAGAACGGCGGTTCGGCGGGCGGGCACAACGGCATCCGCTCCATCGACCGCTCGCTGGGCACGAACGCCTACAACCGCGTGCGCATGGGCACCGGCCACCCCCAGCGAGGCCAGGGCGCGCACGATCGGACGATCGGCTGGGTGCTCGGCTCCCTGCCCCCGTCGCAGAGAAAACAGCTGCCGGACTTCCTCGCCGACGGGTCGGACGCGGTGGAGACGATCATCTTCCACGGCCTCGCTGCGGCACAGGAGCACTACAACGCCCGGTGAGGGACAGGATATTCCCAATATCTTGCATTTCGATTTCTGAGGACGGCGGATCGGACGACGGTGACAGACACAAAGAGACAGATGGGCGAGCAGAAGACAGATCAGACGACGAATCAGCATCAGCAGAGCACAGATCGCACGGCAACGGATCAGAAGAGCACGGATCTGGCGGCGGACGCCAAAATGACCGCCGCCGGGGATGAGACGGCCGTCGACAACGACCCGACCGCCTGGATCGGCGCGCTCGCCCCCTATCTCGATACGGTGGCGAAGGATTCGGGCATCGCCACGCTCCTGGGCTCGCTGGACGACCCCACGGCCGTGGACGAGGCGGCGATCCAACAGGCACAGGCAGACGACGCCGATGACGCCTCGCAGGCCCTCGACCTGCACCGGCGCACCATCGCCGCCGCCGAGGGCATCCGCCCGCCCCTGGCTGCCGCGCTCGCACAGCACCGTCACGTGGTGCTCGTCGTGCCCAGCCAGCGTGACGGCGAGGAGATCGTCGACGACATCCGCTCCTGGTGGCCCGACGACCCCGGCCAGATCGCCCTCATGCCCAGCTGGGAGACGCTGCCGCACGAGCGGCTCTCCCCGCGCGCCGACACCGTGGCTCAGCGCATGGCCATCTTCCGCCGGCTCGCCCACCCGCAGGGCGACTCCGGGCAGTTCGGCCCCATCCGTGTGCTCGTCCTGCCGGTGCGCTCGCTCATCCAGCCGGTCAGCCACGGCCTGGGCGAGATCGAGCCGCTCGTGCTGCGCCAAGGCGAGGACGTGGGCATGGACGAGGTGCAGCGCCGCCTGCTCGTCAACTCGTACCAGAAGGTCGACCTCGTCATGGACCGCGGCCAGTTCGCCGTGCGCGGCGGCCTGCTCGACGTGTTCCCGCCCACCGCGGCGCACCCGGTGCGCGTCGAGTTCTTCGGCGACGAGATCGACACGATCCGCGCGTTCCATGCCGCCGACCAGCGCACGTTCGGTGACGACATCGAGGCAATCTGGGCCACGCCGTGCCGCGAGATCCTGCTCACCCAGGCCGTCAAGGACAAGGCGAAGAGCCTCATCGGCCGCATCGACAATGCCGACGAGATGCTCACACAGATCAGCCAGGGCATCCCCGTGGAAGGCATGGAATCGCTCCTGCCCGTGCTCGTCGACAGGCTCGACCAGCCCGCCGACCTGTTCGATCCCGACAGCCTCGTGCTGCTCTGGGACGCCGACCGGCTCAGCCGGGCCGCCGCCGACCTGACAAAGACCGCCCAGGAGTTCCTCGCCGCCAGCTGGCACGTGGCCGCCGACGCGGCGGGCTCCGACGTGCCGCTCGACTTCGGAAAATCCAGCTTCCTCCACCTCGATGACGTGCTCTCCCACCTGACCGACACAGGCCACCAGGTGTGGTCGCTCACCTCGTTCTCCGTGGACGGGGGCAACGGGCGCGATCTGCGCCTCGACGCGGCCGCCATTCCCGACATGCGCGGCCAGGAAAAGCGCGCCGTGGGCGAGGTGCGCGGCCTGCAGCACCGCAAGATGCGGGTCATCGTCACCGCCGCTGGGCGCGGAGCGCTCGCACGCCTGCGCCGGGCGATGAACGAGGCCGGCGTCACAGGCCTGACGTGGGTGCGCTCCAAGGCCGTCCACGGCTTCTCCGACCCCGCCGCCGGGCTCGCGCTCATCACCGAGTCCGATGTGATCGGCCACGCCTCGGCCACCGGCATCGGCCGGCATACAGGCCGCCGCCACCGCCACGCCGTCGACCTGCTCGACCTCAAACCCGGCGACTACATCGTCCACGAGCAGCACGGCATCGGCCGGTTCGTCAAACTCGAGCAGCGCCAGGTTGGCTCGGGCGCCCGGCGTGCCACCAAGGAATACCTCGTCCTCGAATACGCGCCCAGCCACCGAGGGGCGCCCGCCGACCACCTGTACGTGCCCACCGACCAGATGGACCAGGTGAGCAAGTACATCGGTGCCGACGAGCCCAAGCTCAACAAGCTCGGAGGCGCGGATTGGGCGGCCACCAAGAGCAAGGCGAAGAAGCACGTCAAGGAGATCGCCACCGACCTCGTGCGCCTCTACTCGGCCCGCAGCCGTGCCAAAGGCTTCGCGTTCAGCCCCGACACCCCCTGGCAGCGGGAGATGGAGGACAACTTCCCCTACCAGGAGACGCCCGACCAGCTCAAGGCCATCGACGACGTCAAGGCCGACATGGAAAAGCCCGTGCCCATGGACCGGCTCATCTCCGGTGACGTGGGCTTCGGCAAGACGGAGATCGCCGTGCGGGCCGCGTTCAAGGCCGTCCAGGACGGCAAGCAGGTGGCCGTGCTCGCCCCCACCACGCTGCTCGTGCAGCAGCATGAGGAGACGTTCACCGAGCGCTACGAGGGCTTCCCCGTCACCGTGCGCGCCCTCTCGCGCTTCCAGACCAAGAAAGAGGTGGCCGACACCCTCAAAGGCCTGGAAGACGGCACCGTCGATGTGGTCATCGGCACGCACATGCTCCTCAACCCCAAGATCAAATTCCACGACTTGGGCCTCGTCATCATCGACGAGGAACAACGTTTCGGCGTGGAGCACAAGGAGACGCTCAAGGCGCTGCGCAACAGCGTGGACGTCCTCTCCATGTCCGCCACCCCGATCCCCAGGACCCTCGAGATGGCGGTGACCGGCATCCGCCAGATGTCCCAGCTCACCACGCCTCCGGAGGACCGTCTGCCGATCCTGACCTATGTGGGCGCTTACGAGGACGCGCAGGTGACCGCCGCCATCCGCAGGGAGCTGCTGCGCGGCGGGCAGGTGTTCTACGTGCACAACCGTGTCAACGACATCTCCAAGGTGGTCGACCACCTCCACGAGCTCGTCCCCGAGGCAAGGCTCGCCGTCGGCCACGGCAAGATGAGCGAGAAACGGCTCGACACCGTCATCCGTGACTTCTGGAGCCGCAAGGTGGACGTGCTCGTGTGCACGACGATCATCGAGACGGGACTGGATATCTCCAACGCCAACACGCTCATCGTCGACAACGCCGACAAGTACGGCCTCGCCCAGCTGCACCAGCTGCGCGGGCGCGTGGGCCGTTCGCGTGAGCGTGCCTACGCCTACTTCCTCTATGACCCCTCGCGCACGATGACCGAGGACGCGCACAAGCGTCTGGCGACCATCGCCCAGAACACGGCGCTCGGCTCGGGCACGGATGTGGCCATGAAGGACCTCGAGCTGCGCGGCACGGGCAACCTGCTCGGCTCGGAGCAGTCCGGCCATATCGAGGGCGTGGGCTTCGACCTGTACGTGCGCATGGTCTCCCAGGCGGTGGAGGACTACAAGAACCCCGACAAGAAAGAGGAGGAGCCGGTCAGCATCGATCTGCCCATCCAGGCGTCCATCCCGGTCGAGTACATCAGCTCCGACAAGCTGCGGCTCGAGGCGTACCGCAAGATCTCCGCCGCGGCAAACAAAGACGAGCGTCAGGAGGTGTGCGAGGAGCTGGAGGACCGCTACGGCAAGCTGCCGCGCGAGGTGGAGAACCTGTTCCTGCTCGCCCGGCTGCGCGAGCATGCGCGCAAGGCCGGCATCAGCGAGATCTCCGCGCTTGGCAGCCGTCTGCGCTTTGCGAGGATCGACCCGCCCGAGTCGGTGCGCATGCGCATGTCGCGCATCTACCACGGCTTCGTCTACCGGCCGGTCACGCACCTTGTGCTGCTGGCCGCCCCGTTCCAGAACAAGGAGTACGCGGAGGACTTCTCCGCCCAGGACATCGTGGACTGGGTGTGGAAGGTGATCGACGACCTGAACTGGAAGGCCGTCCCGCCCTCCAGACGCGCAGTGACGGACGGCACGGCCGGCGGCGCGACAGGAACCGCAGCGTCCGGAGACGGTGCCGCACATGCCGGTACTGCACGCGTCCCGTCGGGCCTGCGCGCACGGACGCGCTGAGCGGCTAGGCTGGCGGATATGGCAACAAACCGCAGACCCTACGTGCGCACCCGCAACGCCGAGCAGTTCCGCGCCTTCGAGGAGCGATCGGTGCGAAGGCGCGATGAGCGCCGTCGTCACAGGCAGGAGCAGAAGGCCGAGGAAAGCCGTCAGCGGCAGCATTTTCTTCTGTCCGTCGTCTTCGGCGTGCTCATCTTCTTCGTGGGTCTGCTCCCGCTGCTGACGACGTTCCGCCAGTATGTGGCGTCGAAGTCGCAGGTGTCCGATCTGCAGTCGCAGGAACAGAATCTCAAACGGCAGAAGGCCAATCTGGACGAGCAGATCAAGCGCTGGGATGACAACGCCTATGTGATCGCCCAGGCGCGCACCCGGCTCGGCTTCGTCTATCCCGGTGAGACGAGCGTGCGTGTGATCGGCGCGGAGAAGTATACGAAGGACGAGAAGAAGGATTCCTCCTCGTCGGCCGACTCCGTCTCCCAGAAGAACATGCCGTGGAACCAGCTGCTGCGCCGTTCCCTGCTCGAGTCTGACGCCGGGCCGGCGAAGAAATCGGACGGGTCCGGATCCTCCTCCGGTCCGGGGACGGGCTCGGGTTCTGGCATACAGCGCGACCCCTCCTCGACGTACACACCGGCGAACGGCACGCAGAAGAACCCGTATGTCCTCACGGAGGAGGAGCGCAAGCAGGCCGAGAAGGAGCAGAAGGACAAATCCTCGGGGTCGACGGGGACCGGGACAGGGACCGGTGGCACGGCCGATCTCGGCGGGATCCTCTGACAGGCAAACTGAGCGCAAGATCCCGGCGGGGACTATGGCCGCAGGAACAAAGGCGCTCACAGGCACTCAGCGACACTGACACAGCGACACGGACAGAGACGCGGACACTCAGACAGGAGGACGGATGCCGATCAGCGAGGGCAGGGCGCTCGAAAGGCGCAAGAACGAGAAGGAGGCGGCGTTGCCGCAGATCCGCCTCACACAGGAGGAGACGGGTCTGTGCGACCGTCTCGCGCACAGGTTTGTCGATGAGCGTGCCGGCGAGGCCGACATCGAGGCCGTCACGGCGCAATTGGGACGCTATCCCCGCGGAATCATCTCCGTCGCCGCGCGCTGCCATGTCTGCGGCACGCCGCTCGTCGTGGTCACGCGCCCGCTGCTGACAGAAGGCGTGCGCCGGCCGACCCCGTTTCCGACGACGTTCTATCTGACCAGCCCGGAGGCGGTCAAGGCGGTCTCCCGACTCGAGGCGACCGGCGTCATGGCGCTTCTGACGGCGCGTCTGGCCGCGGCCGGTGCCGTCGCGGATGGGGCCACCGCCGATGATCGCGCGGCGGCCGCGTCTGATCCTGCCACCGCGTCTGATCCTGCCACCGCGGCTGATCGCTCCTCCATGCCCGGCGGATCTGGTCTGCTGGCGCAGATGACCAGAGCCCACCTGCTCTACTGCCGGGTGCGGGAGGATCTCGCCGGGCTCCTGGGCGATGACATCACCCATATCCGCACGGTCGGGGTGGGCGGCATGCCCACGCGCGTCAAATGCCTGCACTCGATGCTCGCGCAGTCCCTGGCGATGGGGGAGGGCGTCAATCCCATCGGCGACTGGGTGCTGGGCCGGATCGCCGGCGAATTCAGTCCCGACGTGTGCCGGTGCGTCATCCGTGTGCGCCGGGACGGCCAGGGCCAGCAGGATCACGAGGCATGATCTTCTGACAATTTTGTGCTCACGTTGATGCGGTCAATCTGACGACGGAGGAGACGAGGACATGACGGACAACGACAGGACACGGACTGGTTCCGAGAGGATGGCACAAGACGGGGATCACCCTGCCCCCGGTGACGACCCTGCCTCTGCCCAGGCACCGATGGCGACCGCCCCTGTGAAGGCCGCGGACGCCGTGCGTGTGGCGGGCATCGACTGCGGCACCAACTCCATCCGTCTGATGGTCGCCGACGTGGACGCGCAAGGCATGCGCGTGGTGGTGCCGAGGATCATGCGTGTCGTCCGGCTCGGACAGGGCGTCGACCGCACGCACATGTTCGCCCGTGAGGCGCTCGCCCGCACCTACGCCGCCGTGCGTGAGTTCGCCGACGTGATCGATGAGACCGGGGGCGTGGACGTCATCCGGTTCGTGGCGACCTCCGCCACCCGCGACGCGGGCAACCGCCAGGAGTTCTCCGACACGGTGCGCACGATCCTCGGGGTGCGCCCCGAGGTCATCCCCGGGACGACCGAGGCGCGACTGAGCTATCTGGGCGCGACGGGCAGCCTGTCGGCCCGGCAGCGCGCACAGGAGGCGCCGGTGCTCGTCGTCGACCTCGGCGGGGGATCGACCGAGCTCGTCATCGGCGGGGAGGGGGAGGATTTCCTTTCCACCCGAGGGGTGAGCCTGCAGGTCGGCTCGGTGCGCGTCTCGGAGCGCTGGCTGCACCACAGCCCCGCCACACAGCAGGAGCGTGCCGCGGCCGTCGAGGGCATCGACCGTCTGCTCGAGGAGGCGTTCGACGCGCTACCGCTGGAACGCACCCGCACTCTCATCGGGGTCTCGGGCACAGTGACGACGCTCTCGCTCATGGCGCAGGGGGAGAAGGTCTACTCGCGGCAGAAGGTGGACGGTGCGCGCATCAGCTTTGGGGACGCGCAGCGTGCCTGCGATCTTCTCGGATCGCTCTCGACGGACCAGATGGCCGACTGGCCGGTCATCCATCCGGGCCGGCGCGATGTGATCGCCGGGGGCGCGCTCGTCTGGTCGCGGCTGCTGCACCTGCTGGCCCGGCGCACGCAGGAATCCCGGGGTACGGCGCTTGACGTCTACACCGCCAGCGAGCGGGGTCTGCTCGACGGGCTTATCCTCGATGCGGGGCAGCGTCGTCTGTCAGGGGCTGACGAGATGCCTGTCGCACGCTGACGAGACGGCGTGATAGAAAATGGTCGTCGGCGATGTCGAGGATCCGATGACGGTGGTCCGCTGACAGAGATCCAAAATCCGATGACTCCGATGATTCCGATCACAGAGATCCAACGACTGTGATCCAACGACAGCGGACAGGCACATACTGCCCCGGTGGTGGAACGGTAGACACAGCGGACTTAAAATCCGCCGCCGGAAGGCGTGAGGGTTCGAACCCCTCCCGGGGCACAGGTCACAAGGGCGGTCTGCCGGTCCGCCCGCAGCATGATGAAATCACATGACGATGGAGTAGAGGACCACCATCACCACGAGCAGGATGGCGAGGATGATGATGACCGCCATTGAGCTGTTCTTCTTCCTGCCGCGCTGGTCGTACTTTTTGAGCACGTCAGGGTTGATATGCGAGCGCGCCTCGCTGACCCTCAGGCTCGCCGCCTGGATCGGTCCCTGTTGTGAGGTGGCATAATCGAGGTCTTTCTGCGCCTGGTCGATCTGGGTGGTGTCGGCGGTGATCTGATCGAGATTCTGCGTCAGGACGGCCACATTCTTCTCATGCGCCGCGGCGTTGGCCTCGGCCTCGGAGGCGACCTGGCGGATCTGGTCGGAGAAGTCGCGTGCCTTGGACAGGTCCTTTTCCGGGCAATGCAGCGACAGGCTCCGGCCGCCCGAGGTGACCGTGAGGGTGACATCGGACTGCTCGGTGGCCACGCTGGTCGACATGTCGGGCCTGAGATCCAGGCTGTCCCGGCCGATCACAAGGCGCGAGTAGAAGAGTTGTGCCTCGCCCAACGAGCCGATCGGGCTGTCCCACCGTTTGTTTTCCGCGTCGAGCTTGTCCTTGGCGACGCCCACCAGCCCGTCGTGGGCCTTTGTGGCCTGCCGCAGCGAGGATTTCGCCTGCGAGACCTTCTCGTCATAGGTCTTCTTCGCCGCGTCGAGCTGGGCCTGCGCCTGGATGAGCGGGGCGAGTTCTGGGTCGTTGTCTGCCTTTGCCATGTTTCCTCCGGTCATATTCCGGCCATATGGTCTGGATCCAAGTCTACCCAGACTGTTTCTGTCCGGCCCGTGCGGGCTGTCCTGTCTTTTTCTGGTTCATCTTTGCTGCCCGAAGGCCTGTCACAGGATTGCCCGGCGGCCGATCAGCGGACGATGGGCGCGGTCCGGTTATCATAGTGAGCGTCGGCCGGCCGGACAGGCCGGCATTTTTGTCAGCGGAGGGCACCCGTGTGCCCGTGTGAGAATGGAGAACGATATGACGGATGCGCAGATGCCGAAGGTCAACGCGCAGTTCGGCGCCCAGCCGACCATCGAGTTCCCGCAGGAGCAGGCCCCGCAGGGCCTGCGGTCCGTGGAGCTCGTCAGCGGCGACGGCCCGCTGGTGCGCGCCGGTGACACGGTCACCGTCAACTACCATGGCGTGGTCTGGGGCAAGAAGGAGCCGTTCGACTCCAGCTTCGACCGCCACCAGCCTGCCTCGTTCGCCATCGGCGTCGGCCAGGTCATCCAGGGCTGGGACCGCACGGTCGTGGGCCACAATGTCGGCTCCCGCCTCGTGGTCTCCATCCCGCCGGAGTACGGGTATGGTTCCCGCGGCGTCCCGCAGGCCGGGATCGGCGGCGGTGACACCCTCGTCTTCGTGATCGACATCATCTCCACCCGCTGAATCAGACAGTGTGGGCCGCCGGTCCGCCCGGCCCTGGCCGGCATGCCGGCCGGTCCACCTCCTGCGAACGGAAGGAACATCATGGCAGAAGACAAGATTTATCTGCTCACCCAGGACGCCTACGACCAGATGCGCAAGGAGCTCGACCATCGCGAGCAGGAGCTGCGTCCGGAGATCGTCAAGAAGATCGCCACCGCCCGTGCCGAGGGCGATCTGTCCGAGAACGGCGGCTATCAGGCCGCGCGCGAGGCGCAGTCCAAGAACGAGGGCCGCATCAACGAGCTGACCGTCAAACTGCGCGACTCCAAGATCATCACGCCCCCGCCGGCCGGGACCGTCGGCAATGGCACGCTCGTCGATCTGGACATCGCCGGGATAAAGGGCACGTATCTGGTCGGCTCGCACGATCTGTCGATCGCGACCGACCTGCCGATCGTCAGCCCGCAGTCGCCCATCGGCCAGGCCATCATGGACCACAAGAAAGGCGAGAAGATCAGCTACACGGCGCCGAACGGGCGCACCATCGAGGTGACCATCGTCAAGGCCGAGCCGTACGCGCCCAAGAGCGAGTGAACGGGAAAGCATCGGACAGGGGGGGGCACTCCTGTTGCGTTGAGGGGTGTCTGCCGGTCATCGGACCGCATCCCGATTGTCGGATCGCATAGAGTGCGATCGATGATCGGAGGTGCGGTTTTTTCATATCAGCGAAGCCTGCAGACGACGAGGAAGATCGCCACCATATGGCAGGCATACGCGGCGATGGTGAGCGTGTGGAAGATCTCGTGGAAGCCGTAGACGCGCGGCCAGGGGTCGGGTTTCCTCAGGGCGTAGACCACCGCCCCCACGATGTAGGCGATGCCGCCCGAGGCGATCAGCCAGACGACCGACGGGCCCGCCACCGGTGATCTCCACAACAGCGGGAAGGCGACCACGCCGGAGACGCCGAAGAGCATGTAGACGAGCGTGGAGAGCCATCGGGGCGCCCGGATCCACAGGGTGATGATGAGCACCGACAGAATCGCGAACGTCCAGACGGCGGCGAGCAGAAGCGTGCGGGCGCGCGGCTCCAGCGCGAAGGCGACGGGCGTGTAGGTACCGGCCACGAGCAGGAAGATGTTCGCGTGGTCGAACCGGCGCAGAAGGGCCGTGACCTTCGGGTCCCAGTCGCCGATGTGGTAGACGGCGGAGTTGGCGAAGAGGACGAGCGAGCAGGCCATATAGACGGCGCACGCCCATTTGAGCCCGACGGTGGGGGCGAGGCAGATGAGCACGATGCCCCCGGCGAGGGCGAGCGGCGCGGCGCCGGCATGCAGCCAGCCGCGCAGGGCGGGTTTCTCGCGGCCGTGCACGTCGAGGCGGATGCGCCGCGGCGTCAGGCGCCGCAGGGTCTGCTGTGCGGCGGCGAGATCCTTCTTCAAGGCACGCAGCTGGGCGCGCTTCTCCGTCTTGGCGGCGCGGATTCTGTCTTTTCTTTCTTTTTTGACGGTCCTGTAGGCGTTTTTACGTTCTTTTTTCGCGGCCCGGATCCGGGATTTTTTGAGCCTTCGGGCGGCGCGGATGCCGTTTTTCTCCTCCCGTTTCCGACGTTTGTAGTCGTCGCGGACCCACTCCTCCCGGCTCTTGATCCGGGCTGGCCGGTCGACGGTGAGATCCGTGGCGTGGTCCTCCGGAACCACGTTGTGCGTCGGAGCCGCCTCGTCCGCCGGAGCCGCCTCGTCTGTATCCATCAGGCCTCCTGTCGGCATCGTGTGCACTGTAACTTACGGTAGCGTAACATAATCGGATTGAACGACACCGAGAACGCCTCGACTAGCATGGAGCCTATGACAGATTCCGCCTCCATCATCGCCCACGCGCCCAATCTCAACGAATCAGACCGCGAATGGCTCCATACGCTCATCGTCGACTGGGGGGTCATCGCCGATCTGGGGTACATGGACCTGTTCCTGTTCCTGCCCGTCTCGGACGGCCATTTCATCTTCACCGGCCAGTGCCGGCCGAACACGCGTATCTCTACCCGCACTGAGGATTACGTCGGCCGTCTCGCCCTCGACGAGAACAGGCCGGTCCTCATGGGGGTCATGGGCCAGCGCCGTTCCGTGCGCCGCACCTACAAGGAGCCCGGCACCGACGACGAATACTGCGATGTGTACGCGCCGGTCGTGCATGACGGGCGTGTGATCGGCGTCATCATGCGCGAGACGGAACTGTCCAGCCGCCAGAGGCTCGGGCCTGTCGAAAAGGACAACATCTCCTGCGCCAAGGTGCTCTTCAGCATGATCAGCCGCGGCCAGTATCCGTATCCCACGCCGGTCAACACCATGCGCCACAACCCGCACGTGGTCAACGGCACGCTCACCCTCAACAGCGAGGGCGTGGTGCGCACCGCGTCGCCCAACGCCATCAGCTGCCTCAAACGTCTCGGATTCATCCATGACATCACCTCCCGCAGCTTCTCCGAGGTGCTCGACGAGCTGGTGCCCAAGGACGAGAACCGTCCTGACGATTTTGACGATATCGTCTCCGGGAAGAAGTCCGCCGAAGGCACCCTCCTGGGCAACGGGGCCGCCATCGCCGTGCGCGACCTGCCGCTCATCGGTGAGGACGGGCGCATCACGGGGGCCGTCATCCTCTGCCGTGACGTGACGGAGCTGCGCCGCTCCGACCAGGAGCTCGAGACGAAGGACGCCACGATCTCCGAGATCCACCACCGCGTCAAGAACAACCTGCAGTCCGTCTCCTCGCTGCTGCATCTGCAGGCGGCCCGGTCGACGAACCCCGAGGTCAAGGCCGCCCTGCAGCAGGCACAGCGGCGCGTGCAGACCATCGCCGCCGTGCACGACGGCCTGTCCCAGTCCGCCGACGAGATGGTCGATGTGGACGCGCTGCTTCCCCAGCTGCTGAGGATGAGCGTCGATGTGGAGAAGAGCGCCGACCAGGACATCACCCTCTCCTTCAGCGGCAAATTCGGCCGGATGCCCTCCCAGGACGCTACCCCGCTCTCCCTCGTGCTCTCCGAGCTCGTCACCAACGCCGTCGAGCACGGCTTCGAAGGCAGGAAGAAGGGGCACATCTCCGTCTCGGCCGCCCGGTGGGGCAACACCATCAACATCTTTGTGGAGGACGACGGTTCCGGTATGCCCGCCACCACGGAGGACGGCACGAGCGAGCCGAACGGCCTGGGCACGCAGCTCATCACCACGTTCGTCCGCTCGGACTTCGGCGGCAAGGTCACCTGGAAGCCGGGGGAGAAGGGCGGCACGCGCGTGGAGATCTCCATCACGCTGCGCGCGGCCAACAATTCGGCCGGCGTCAACTGAACCCTTGGCCGGCCGGGCATCTCAACCAACCGGATCCGCCGGTCGGTCGGGTCTTCCGGTCAGACGGGCCGTCGGTCAATCGGGCCCCTCGTCCGGGGCGATGATCTGGACCGTCGTCCAGCCCGCACCGTCACAGACAAGCGCCCGGCCCGGGCAGGACAGATCTTCCTGCTCCCATCCGGTGAGGGCCTGCGCGGGTATGCCCGCCAGCATGTCCGCCGCCTTGTCCCCGGTCGGGAAGAACACCCGGATGGCACACTGCGACGGATAACGCACGAGGCGGGGGTCGCGCACCGCATAGATCGTCCGTTCGTCCTTGTTCTGCAGACGACGGCGCAGATTCCGGGCGTCAGCCGTGTCTGTGAGCGGGTCGAGCAGGCCGTCCGCCTCCTCCACGGCCATGACGGACGGCGCACGACGGTGCACGAGCCTGCACAGTGTGCTTTTGCCGCGTCCCGGCGGGCCGCAGACGGCGATGTTGCCGCGTGAGGGATCGATGACCGCCGGAAAGGTCATCACCCCGTCATCGGCCAGTCCGATGGCCACGGGCATCCCATGCCGCCTCGTCTTCCCAGTGTTGTTTGACAGGGTGATATCCGTACCGGGGATATCCGGGCGGGAAATATCCGTGCGACGGATATTCATGGGGTGGCAGACACGCGGCAGGGGGTCGGTGAACAGACGGCGGGCGGTGACATGACCGCACCCCGCCGAGGAAGAAGAGAATCTCCCGGCAAGCGCACAGATGTCGATGCATCGGCTCGGCGGCCGTGCGGCCCGGAAAAGCAACTGCCCGCCCCCGGAACGCACAATGGCTGTACCGGGTCTGTCCGGAGGAAGCCAGGCGGCCGCACGCGTACCGACGAGATCGGACGATTGCAACGGGTCGCGCACGCGCAGACAGATGTCTGTCCCGATATTGGCCTGGATGCTCCGGGGGACCTCGATCGACGGGCTCTGTGTGGCGAGGATCAGATGGATGCCCAGCGAGCGGCCTTGGCTCGCGATCCGTGCCAGACGCGGCAGATAGTCGGGCAGGCTCGTGCGCAATGCGTTGAACTCGTCGACCACCACCACGAGCCGTGGGGGAGGTGTTTCGAGGCGGTCAAGGCGGTCGACGCCCTGGCCGGAGAGCAGGTGCTCGCGGCGGCGCAGCTCGTGTTCGAGGCCGTCGAGCGCGCGACGGGCGAGCCGCAGCGACAAGTCGGAGACGGACCCTGCCGTGTGAGGCAGATGCCGGAGATCACGGAATGTCGCGCCTCCTTTGAAATCGAGGAACACGAAATTGAGCCGGGAAGGCGGGTAGGTGAGGGCAAGTGCGGAACACCATGCCTCGAGAAGCACCGATTTGCCCGATCCGGTAGTCCCTGCGACGAGGGCGTGCGGACCGTCGTGCACCAGATCGAGCATGCACGCCCGCCCGTCCGCGCCGGTGCCGATGGGCACACGCAGCGTGCCGGTCTCCTGGCGTCTCGCATACCACGAACGGACGCAGCGCTTCCACAGGAGGACGTCGGAGGGATTTGCCATGCCTGCGATTTGCGGATCCGACGCTGTCTGCGGATCCGATCCTGCCGGCGTGGCCGCCGCTGCCAGTGTGCCCGACGCCGTCTGCGGACCAGACACCGTCCGGGGCGTCAGGAGGTTTCCGGCGGTCAGGATCCGGGCGAGGCGGACGCTT
The DNA here is from genome assembly GCA_040773385.1 of Aeriscardovia sp. GTDB lineage: Bacteria > Actinomycetota > Actinomycetes > Actinomycetales > Bifidobacteriaceae > Aeriscardovia. The sequence goes on from JAXGWH010000011.1 coordinate 20,459, forward strand.
TCGATGTCGCAGGAGGAAGCCTGCCGTGCGTCGATGGTGCCCGTTTCGGATACGGGCGGGTACCGGTCGGAGGATGGCCCGGCGGCGTCATCCGTCCGGCCAGTCCCGGCCACTGACAGGGGATCGGCCGGTCGGCCACCTCGCAGTCTGAGCGTGAGCAGTGATTGGGCGGCCGTCGCGATGCTCATCGCCAGACCGGTGGCGGACATGACCGCGAGTATCCATGAGCGCGCGAGGAGGGCTGTGACGACCAGCATGGCCTGGACGGCGACCGGCAGGAGCCGTGAGACGATCATCAGGACGGTGAGGGCACGGCGATGCCGGGACGCATGGCGGTCCTGTCCGTCTCGTTCCCGTCTGATCCGGTCCCGGGGATCCGTCCTGCCGTCCTCGGTACGGCGGCTGCTGCGATGGGGACGGCGGCCGCGACGATCGCTGTTCTTGTTTCCTGTCATATCTGCGATGCTCATCCATCGGGCAGGGACGGGCAAGACACGGACAGGATTGTGGACAACCGGGCGGGTTCGGTCACCGGGCGGGTTTGACAGCCCGGGACCGGACAGCTGAAGGCGTTTGACAGCCAGACGGCCTTACTGCTGAGGAAGCCCCCCGACCACGCCGGCGGCATGCGAGCCGTTCTTGATCTGCTCGAAGAGGTCGAGCGTCTGCTGCCGGTCGACGATCACACAGGAGCCGAGCGGATAGACGTTGGTGCCCATGCTTGTCAGGACGGGCATGCCGGTGATGCCGCCCGTGCCGGTCGCGGAGCGGAAGGTGAGTGCCATCTGGGCGAGTGTGAGCGGCGAGGAATGCTCGTCCACCGTCACCGCGGCGAGCCCCGCCTTGAGCGTGGCAGGCATCCTGCCGCTGACGACGAACGAGGGGGACATGACCTTCTTTGCCACCGCCTGGATGACGAGCCTCTGGCGCTTGGCACGTCCGAGGTCGCCCATCGGGTCGCCGTGCCGCATGCGCGAGAAGGCGAGCGCGGTCGTGCCGTCCGCAATATGGCAGCCCGCCGTCCAGTCCAATCCGGAGAACGGGTCGTTCACCGTGCGGTCATAGCACAGCTCCACGCCGCCGATGGCATCCACGACGTTCTTCACGCCGGCGAAACCGACTTTGACCACATGGTCGACCTTGAGGCCCGTCATATTCTCGACGACCGAGGTGAGCGCCGGCCAGCCGTACTGCTCGGCCACGGAGTTGATCTTCGCCCCCGTGCCTTTGTAGTCCACATAGCTGTCGCGCGGGATGGAGATGAGGGCGGCGGGGCCCGAACGCGGGCGTACGAGGAGCATGATCGTGTCCATGCGTTCGCCGGGCACATCCTTTGTGCTCTGGTCGAGCGTGCCGTCATCGCGCGAGTCCGAGCCGAGGATGAGCCAGGTGCGCGCCGAATCGTCCGCTGCGTTGCTGAGCGCGTTCATGTGGGTGAGCTGGCTGTTCGTCCAGATATAGAGCCAGGCGACCAGCAGGAGGCAGATGACGAGGAGGGCGACGAGGATCCGGCCGACCACACGCCATGGATGACGATGCTTTGCGGCCTGTGCGCCTGCCATGCCCGGGCCGCCGACGGCAGGCGGCCGCGGACCGCGGGAGCCGCGTGCCTCCCAGGAACCCTGCGGACGGCGGCTGTCCATCTGCTGACCGCGCTCTTGTGCCTGCCGGGACTGCCATGGGCCTGTTCCTGTCCGCGCGAGGCGCGTGGACCCGCCCGCCGTCCTTCTGACGGGCCTGCGCGCGGAGGATCTGATGCCGCCGGTGTGACGGACAGTGCCGTCGCCGTATGCCTGTCTTCCGTATGCCTGTCTTCCGGTCTGGCCCGAGCGTGCCGCGCGACCAGTTGCGGATGCCGTCTGCCGCCCGGGGGCGGGGATGTTTCTGCCCGGCTGTGTGCCGGTGCGTATACCGGTCCTGCCGGATCTTTCTGCCGGGTCGGGGCGCGCCCGCCGCGACCTGCCGGAGGAGGGTGTGAAACTCGGTGGGACGGCGGATCGCCCTTCCTGATGATGCCGTGTGCCCCGGTCGCCTCCGGGCAGGAAGCTGGGCGGGGTCATCCTGTCGTCGCCGCTCATTTGCCGGATGTCCCCGTGCTGACGCCGCACACCACCTCGTTGAGGTAGGTATCGGCGATACCGATGTACTGGCCTGTGTTCGCGTCACGGATGAAACCGGTGTCAGGATCGACGATTCCCTGTGTCTTCGGATCGACGAGGGTGCCGTCCGCCTCGACCGTCAGGCCGGCCTTGGTCGACGTGGACGACGATGAGGAGGACGAGGACGACGAGCCGGACGTCCCGGTCTGGGACTGTGAGGAGGAATTCGAGGACGAGGAGGATCCCGAACCCGTCTGGGACGAAGACTGGTCCGAGGAGGTAGCTGACGAGGCGTCCTGCGAGGAATCTGACGAATCGGTGATTTCCTTGCCCTGGCGCATCAGTTCCCACAGGGATTCGGCCTCGTCGCTGAACTGGACGCGGTTGGGGTCGGCCGGATAGGCGGTGATCGGCGCGGTGCGCGAATAGAGACGGCTGACCGAGAAATGGCGCAGCGAGGCGGCCAGCCCCATGAGCGTGTTGATATCGGCGAGGTTCTCGCTCAGCTGCACCGAGTTGATGGCCGCCTTGGCGAACTGGTAGAGCTGGGACGAATTGGTGAGGATGTTTTTGGAGAGTGCCTGGCGGATGAGCTGTTTGATGAGGTATTGCTGCCGGGCGGTGCGCATGATGTCCGAGCCGTCGCCCACGCCCTCGCCGTGGCGGACGCGGGCATACTGCGTGCCGGTGGTGCCGTCAAGATGCTGCCAGCCCTTCGACAGACGCAGATTGGTGTAGCTGTCGCTCATATTCATCGGGACGCAGACGTCCACCCCGCCCAGCGCGTCGATCATGGTGCGCATGCCGGAGAAGTCGACGGCCGCGAAGGCGTTGAGATCGATGCCGGTGAGGTGTTTGACGGCCTGCATGGTGCAGCTGGCGGCCCCGGAGATCCCGTCCGACTGGTAGCCGTAGGCGAAGATCGAGTTGAACATCACGTTGCTGCGGGCGGGGATCGTGCCTTTGCCGGTGGTGCAGGCCGGGACGGAGACGATGGTGTCGCGGGGGATGGAGACGAGGTTCATGAAGTCGCGGTTGGCGCTGATCTGCAGGATCATCGTCGTATCCGCGTTGTGCTCGCCCTCGTCGGCGGTCCCGCCTATCTGCTGGTTGGCCGATCCCGAGCGCGTATCCTGCCCGAGCAGAAGGATGTTGATGGGCTTTCCCTTGAAATGGTCGAGCGGCAGCAGGTTCTTCTTCCCGCTCGACACGATATGGATCGCGCGCGAGCCGGTCGTGTGGGCGAGATCGGCATACACCGCCGCGGCGAAGGTGGCGACGAAGACGACGAGCGCGATGAGCGTGAGGCTGATGCCGCGCGCCACCGGGTGTCCCGTCCGGAAGGCGAACGAATGCAAGGGCTGGGGGTTTCCGCTGTGCGAGAGGTTGGGTACCTTCCGGATGCGGTGGGATGAGCCTGAATCTGCTATGCCCATATATCCTCGTTCGTCGTGTCCTGCGCGGGGACGGATGGGTGTCCCGCGTTTTTACTTTTCACAGCTTAGGACGCGTCGGGTAAAGAAAGGCCGCGCAGAGGCCGTTCTGCCGTCTGCGCGAGCGGATATCCCCAGCCTCATCACTTTTCTTTCTATCCTCTCCCCGTTGTTTTCTTCCGGTTCTATTTTTCACGGTTCTGCTCCGCCGTGCGGTACACCGGGCTTGTGCAAGGGAAGCACTGTGCGACGCGGCGGGTAGTCTTGGGGGCGTGAGCACACGTGAGGAGAACACCGTCGTCCGGCTCGTTCGGGCGGCCATCGCACGGGAACGCCGTCGCCGGCACGAGGAGAACGGGCCCGCCCCGCGCGTCGAAGGGCGTGTCAGCGCGCTGGTCACCGTGGAAAATGACCTGTCTTATCTTCCCGACACGCTCACCGCGGTGCTGTCCCAGAAGACCCTGCCCGCGCAGATCATCGTGCTCCATGCCGATACCTCCAATGACGGGTCCATCGGCTATGTGATCCCCTTCGACGCCGAGGGACTGCAGGTGCGCGTGGACGTACGCGAGGAGCCGCGGTGCGCGAGTTTCGGCGCGCAGATCTCGTACGCGCTGGGACATGGGCGTGTGCCGGCGTCCTGCGAGCTTCTGTGGCTGCTGCACGACGACAGCCGCCCGGCCGATGATGAGGTGCTCCGCCGTCTGGTCGAGGCCTACCGCAAGGCCCCGCGTGCGAGCATCGTGGGCGCCAAACAGCTCGATTGGGACGAGGACCGCCTCCAGGACGTCGGCTGGTTCCTCGACCGCCACGGCCGGCGCGCCTCGCTCGTGCTCGATGGCGAGGAGGACCAGAGCCAGTACGACGGGCGTCAGGATGTGCTCGCCGTCAGCCTTGCCGGGGCGCTTGTGGGCAAAGAGGCGTGGCGGCATGCCGGCGGCACCGACGCGTGGATGGGCACGTTCGGCGAATCGACCGATCTGTGCCGCCGTGTCTGGAGGCAGGGACGGCGCGTCATCGTCGTGCCGCAGGCGGCGATCCGGCACGTCCGCGCACGCTACCGGGGCATCCGCTCCGCGGACGGCTCGCACCGCCGGGGCCGCCCGCACCCGACCACCATGCCCATACTGCGGGCGCAGGAGAAGATCGCGCTGACGAACACGCACGGCCTCATGCTGCTACCGGCGTTCCTCTGGTCGGTCCTGCGCGCGCTCGCCCTGTTCGTCGTCGAGCTGTTCCGCAAGCGCCCGGACCGCGCCTTCGCCTCATTGTCGATCCCCGGGCTGCGTCTGGGCTACCTGCCCCGCAGGCTGGCGCCGTCCCGTTCCTATTCGAGGACGGGCATCAGTGCGCGGCGTTATCCCTCGCTCGTGGCCACACGCGCCCAGATACGCGACTGGAGGCTGCGTCGCAAGGCTTTCGCCGCCCAGGACGGCGGTGAGCCGCTCAACCCGCTCGCCGCGGCACACCTGCACCGTCTTGCCCGCGGTCGCGCGCTCGACTGCCTGCTCCTGTTCGTCATGGGACTGGCGGTGATGCTCGCTGTGAGCGCCCCGTTCCTGCAGGTCCTCTTCTCCGGCGGCTCGCTTGTCTCGTCGCGGCTCGCGCCCACGACGGCCACAGCATCGCAGACGTTCGAGACAGGCACCCTCATGTGGACACGGGGCATCGGCATCGGCGCGCCGGGCGTGCCGCTGCCATTTGACCTCGTTCTCGGCCTGCTCGCCCTCATCGGCGGCGGACGACTCGCCGTCGGCATCACTGTCTTCTGGCTGCTCGCCCTGCCCTGCTCCATGCTCTCGATGTATGCGGCGGCGGGCACGGTCACGCGTTCGAGGGTGCTGAGGATTGTCTCCTCCCTCGTCTGGGGCGTGGCGGCCTTTGTGCTCGGGGCGGTCCAGGATGCCGCGCTGCCCGTTCTCGTCGTGTTCTGTCTCCTGCCGCTGGCGTTCTATTTCATCTTCCGCGCGGTGGGCTGGTATGCCGTCGACGAGCCTCATTCACCGCATCCCTCCGTGCAGGCCGCGGCGGTGGCGGGGCTCCTGCTCGCTGTCGTGAGCGCCGCCGAGCCGCAGCTCATCCTGCCGCTGATGCTCTCGTTCCTGCTCTATCTCTTCGTGGTCAAGAACCACAAGGCGATGCTGCTGCTGATGCCGGTTCCCTCGATCGTCGTGCTCGCGCCGACTTTCTACCATGTGCTCCTCCATACGGCTCAGGGCGCGTGGCGGCAATTGTTCTCCGACGCTCTCGTAGGCGGGGACAGGTCGGACCCGCTGGCGCTGATACGCCGGGATCTGGGACTCGGCGCGTTGCCGGCCTCGTCGGGCAGGGTCATGACGATCTTTCTTCTCGTCGTGGCGTCACTGCTCGTGATCGCCGCTGTCTGCGCGCTGTTCGTCCGGTCGGCGCGCCGGATGAGCCGGATGGCATGGATCCTCGTGGTCTCCGGCGCGGTGCTGTTCGTGATCGCCCCGCGGGTGGCGGTCGCGCCCGCGGCACATGCCGGTTCGGCGCCGGTGACCGCCTCGTGCGTCCCGTCGATCGTCATCATGCTTCTGGGACTGCTGCTGGCCGCCTGTGCGCTGACAGGCATGACCGATTCGTTGTTCCGTGTCGTGGCGCTGGATACGGGGGGTACCGCATCCGGTGCGTCAGACGCGTCCGGACCGACGGTTGTTCCCGCCCCCGGCACACCGGCGACGGATGAGGCGGGCAAGCCCGTCGCCATCGGCCCGGCAACGGACGGCTCCGGCCCCCACGCCGGTCCGCACACCATCACGGCGCGGCGGGCACCCCTGGCCGGGCTGCGGTCGGGGCTGTGCGTCGTCCTCCTCATCGGGACGGCGCTTGCCGGCATCCTCTCCGGCATCGCCTGGCGCTCGTCGGCGAGCGTGGGAGCCTCCTCGCAGGCGCTGCCGATCGTCGCCGCATCGGATCTGGGCGACCAGGCCTCGCGTATCCTCGCCGTCCGTGCCGATGGCCAGGATTCGGTGCGTTACTGGGTGATGGGTACCGGTTCGGGCGACCTCATCGACGTCAGCCCGATGGCGTCCACCACACTGCTCGATCATGCCGACGGCACCGAGGGAAAGATCGCCTCCGCCGCCGCGACGCTCCTGTCCGGCGGGGGAGAGGTCGCCGACTCGCTGGCACGGCTCGGATTCATCGGTATCTATGTGCCGCCCGTCTCCACCGCCGTCGGACAGCAGCCTAGGCAGGCCCGGTCCTCGCTCGTCTCGTATATCCTCGCCTCCGACGGGACGGTCCTCGTGACGAACACCGCACGCGACGGCCTGTACGTGCGGCTGCAGGAGGCGGGGGGCATCTGCCGTTCGGCGGCCTCCGGCGCGGCACCGGCCAGGTCACAGGAGGGTTCCTCGCGTGCGTCCGCTGCCGTCGACCCTTCCGCCTGCCCTGTCCTGGCAAGGACGCAGACGGCGCTGGCCGCCGCGCGGACGGATCCGCAGCGGATTGTCTGGCTGGTCCTGCTCGTCCTCGTCCTGCTCGTCTATCTCATTGTGGCGATCCCTCGCTCACGTCATCTCTCCGCGGAAGGAGGCCGCTGATGGCACGCCATCCGTCCGGTTCGTCCGTGCGCTCCCGCGCGCTCGCCCTCGTCTCGGGGCTGCTTCTCGTGCTCGTCACCGCCGGGCTCGTCCTCCTTGCGGGTCTGCCCGCGCCGGCGTCCGTGTCCGGGCTGCTCGGCGGCTCGTCCTCGGCTTCCTCGCCTGCCCGCCGCGTGGCGTCCACGACGCGCCAGCTTTACTGCCCACGCTCGATCGGCCTGTCCGACTCGGGCACTTACGGTGATTCCTCGTTCAGCGCCTCCGAGGGCGATCTCGCCTCCGCGAGGACGCTGCTCGCCTTCGGCTCCACCTATGAGGGCACGGTCTCCGCGGTCCGTTCCGGTTCCTCGTCCACCGCGCTCTCGCTGCCCTCGGGTGGCAAGGTGGGTGTGAGCCGCGACAAGGCCGGCACGGCGGTCATCGCCTCCTCGTCGCAGCTTTCCGCCTCCGCCGGCGACGGCCTCGTCGGCACGTCCGCCTCCTGGGCGAGCACCGGCGATGTGCAGGGCCTCGCCGCCGCCGGCTGCACGGCCTCCCTCTCCCAGGCGCACTTCCTGCTGCCCGGCACACAGGTGGGCCGCACCGCGACATTGGAGGTGGCGAACCCCTCCGACAAGTCGACGGTCATCGACATACGCCTGTGGGGTGCCTCGCGCGCCGGGCAGATCCATCCCGCCGCCAATTCGCAGACGTCGGTCGCCGCCCATTCCTCCGCGTCGATCAGTCTGCCCGCCCTCACCGGCCACCAGGACGCCGTCTTCGTCCAGGCGAGCAGCACCTCCGTCGCCGTGCACATGCTCGTCGGGACCAGCTCGACGCAGGGTCTGACACCCAAGGGCGTCGATTTCGCCGGGAACATCATCAGACAGAAGACGGGCGTCATCACCGGTCTGTCCAAGGGCTCCTCCGCGCGTCTGCTGCTCTTCTCCGCCTCGTCCGCCCATGTGGAGGGCGGGTGGCTGAGCGAGTCGGGCCGTGCCGACGCAAAGAACCTCAGCACAGGGGTGGATCTGACGGCGGGCCGTGTGGCATCGGTCGATCTGGGGAGCATCCCCGAGACGATCCATGCGCTCTGGTTTTCTTCCGACGTGCCCGTGTATGCGCAGATCGTGCAGACCGTGTCCGGCAAAGACGGCCAGGAGGATTATTCCCTCATCGGCCCGCAGCAGGGCAGGAGGGTCTCGGCGCTCGCCCTGCCGGACGGTCTGTCCGCGGATATCGTGGTCGCCAACGGTTCGGAGGCATCGGTGCGGGTGCGCCTGCGCGCCGTCTCCTCGGACGGCGGCCTCTCGGCGGGAAAGACCGTGAGAATCCCGGCCCGCTCGAGCCTGCGCCGGGAGGCCTCCGCCCTCGGCGGCTCGTCCGTGGTGGGCGTGATGGCGACGGTCCTCGGCACCCGATCCGGGCAGACATCGGCCGCACGCCTTGCCTCGAAGGTGACGGTCGCCGTCGTCCTGTCCGATTCCTCCCTCTCACAGGCGTCTGTGGCGCAGAGCGCGGTCGTCCCGTTCTCCTCCCTCATGCCGTCGGTCTCGACGGTGGAGGCCGTGCGCTCGCCGTTCGCGGCCGTCGGAAATGACGGGAACGACGGGGACAGCAGCGACTGACGGCTTTAATGCCAGGAACGACAACTGACGGTTTTGCGCGGCGCGCGGTTTTTCCTTCCCGCCTTAATCTCCGTCGTCCTGCGAGGGGTCGATCTCGTCCGGCCGTCGTCCGGTCAGATCGGCCACACGGTCCACGAGCTCGGCACGGATGAGACCCTCGAGATCCTGCGCGTCATATGACTCCGTCTCGAGCGGGCGGCGGTACAGCACGATGCGGGCCGGCCGCCCGTGCTCGGCGGGCAGGAGCCGTGAGCGCGGCACGCGCTGTTCCTCCCACGGCAGCGGGTCGTCGGGCGGAACGTCCTCGACGAGGCATTGCACGGAGTCAATCACATGGGGCCAGGCAGAGCGCAGCCGGCGGATCTCGGCCAGATACATGTCGTCGAACAGGCCCTGCTTCGTCCGGTAATGCGGCATCCAGCCGCCGAAGACAGGCCTTCGCTGGCCGCGTCCATGCCGGTCCCTGTAGACGGGACGGTTCCACGGCAGGTCGGGATCGGTTCGTGTGCTCATGCCTGCCATCCTAGATGTCGGTGGGGGATGTCGTGGGGTTCCCGTGTTCTGCCACGCCAGGGGCCGTCGGGTCATGCCGGCCCTCAAGGATCGGGGTCGAGCCTGGCCGCTCCGCCGTGCCCGGGACCCTTTCGGCCGTCCACATTTCCATCCGGGGATGGCGTCGGGGTCCTTCCTGCCTGATGGTGTTCGTATGACCGTTTTCTCTGATCTGTACGGACTGGTGGTCCCGCGGTTCTGCGCGGGATGCCGCGAGCCGGGGCACGTGCTCTGTCCGGACTGCCGGGCGTTGTTCGATCATGTCTTGGCACGTCCTGCGCCGACAGGCCTCATCGCCGGCGGCGCGGTGTTCTCCTGTGCGGTGTACGAAGGCCATGCCCGTACGGCGATCCTGCGGTGGAAGGACCACGGTGATGCCGAGGCCGGCCGTCTCCTCGCCCGACTGCTGTGCCGGTTGGCGCGCTCCGTTCTGCCGGTCGTGCCGGGACTGCGTGTGGCGGTCGTGCCCGTGCCGTCTTCGCGGCGCTCGGTCCGTCGACGCGGACGGGCGCACATCCTCGAGCTCACCCGCCCGCTCGTGCGCGATCTGCGTCGGCGCGGCTTTGCCGCCCGGCAGGTCTGTGTCATCACAATGGCCGGCCGCCAGCGCAGGTCCGTCACCCGCTCGCATGAGCGGCAGCGGCAGGAACGTTCCCTCGCCGCCTTCCGGTTGCGGCCTGCGGCACGGCGTCTGGAACCCGGCGAGGCGGTCATCCTCGTCGATGACATCTGCACGACCGGCTCCACGCTCCTGGCCTGCGCGCACGTTCTGGCAGACGCGGGGCATCGGCCGCTGGCCGCGCTCACGCTCGCCTCCGTCGCCGATCCCGCGCGGACGGTCGCCTCCACCCGGATGCCCGCCTTCCGTCGCGAGGTCTTCGGCTGATCGGCGATTCTTTTCACGCCTTGACGACGGGCAGCTCGTCCCAGCGCGTGGTGCAGCGCGTCGAGAGCATCTGCCGGCGCATGAGCCAGTCCGCGCCGGTCTCGTTGGACTGCCGGCCACGCCCGCGCACGCCCGACCAGCCGATCCCCACGGTATGGTCGCCGAAGCGGCTGTTGGCCCGGTCGAGCAGGGCGCCGATGCCGCGCGTGTCACGTCTCGGATGGAAGTCTGTCTGCGGCAACGGGTGGTAGGAATCGGCGTCGACCAGGCCGGAAAGCACCACCCCGGCCCGCGACCAGCGCGACCGTGGATTGATGTCGTCAAGGATCCCCGAGGCGTCGATCGCGTGCATGAGCACGAGCGGGTCATCGGTGGGGGCGTCAAGCTCCACGAACCGCAGCGGCAGCGACTCCTCGCCCTCATGGCGGGTGAACGGCGCGCCCACGAAGAAGCCGATCCGTCCCGCCAGCGACCCCTGCCGGCGCAGGCGGCGGCATGCGTCCTGGATGTAAAGGCCGAGCGCCTGCCGTACCGGCTCGGCGCCGCGCACGTAATGGCCGAACATGCGCGAGCAGAGGATGGACTGCTTGCGCGCCCCGCCGTCCGCGTCGGCCTCGTCGGTGATGCACGGGATGCCGCGCAGCTCGAGCACCGTGCGCGCCAGGCACACGCCGTAGCGGGCCCGCAGGGCCACGAGGTCCGTGTCCCGCAGGTCGAGCGCCGTCACGATCCCCTGGGAGGCGAGCTTGCGGGTCAGGCGCCGTCCCACGCCCCACACGTCGCTGACGGCGGTGACGGCCAGCAGCGCCTCGCGCTGGCCGTGGTCCATCCGCTCCCAGGAGGAGACGTGCCCCTGCCCGTGGCCGTGCTTGGCCCAATGGTTGACGATCTTGGCGAGCGTCTTCGTGGGTGCCACGCCCACCGACAGCGGGATGCCGATCCCACGCCACACCGCCTCGCGCATCTCATGGGCGGTGCGCACGGCCTGCCGCTCGGGCAGGGTGGTGCGCAGGAAGCACTCGTCGATGGAGTAGACCTCCTGATGGGCGAAATAGCGGTGCATGAGCCGCATCATCCTCTGTGAGAGGCTGCCGTAGAGCTCGTAGTTGGAGCTGCGGGCCACCGCGCCCCGCTCCGTGGCCTCCTCGCGGATCTGGAACCACGGCACGCCCTTGGGCACATAGGGCTTCGCCTCGGCGGACCGCGTCACCACGCAGCCGTCGTTGTTGGAGAGCACGATGACGGGCCGGTGGGCCAGCTCGGGGTGGAAGACGCGCTCGCAGGAGGCGTAGAACGTGTCGGCGTCGGCGAGCACGAACAGGGTGCGCCCCCCGCCGTCCTGGGCGGGAGAACCGTGCGCGGGGGAGCCGTCTGCGGAGAAGCCGTGCCGGGCGGTGTCCTGCCGGGCGGGGCCGTGCGGGGCGGTAGTGCGCACGGTGGTGTCCTGCCGGGCGGGGCCGTGCGCGGTGCTGTCCTGCGGGCAGGCCTCTTTTCGGTTCCGGAGGATCTCCAGCTCATGGCGCGGGTCGATGAGCGGGGCGGACTGCCAGCTCGAGCGCCGCCCGAATGTGCGTGAGACGTCCATCATGCCTCCTGCCCGTAGACGCCCGTGCCATGCGGCGCCTCCCGACGCTGGTAGTGGTAGTTGCCGATGACCACGCCCCAGACGGACAGCTCCTGCCCGTCGCGGAAGGTGATGTCCGGATAGGCGCGGTTCTCGGGGTGCAGCACGGGGTTGTTGTGCAGATCGCGCTCAAGGCGCTTGACGGTGAGCTCGTCGTCCACCACGGCGACCACCACATCCCCGGTCCGCGCCTCGAGCGAGCGGTCGACGAGCAACAGGTCCCCGTCGAAGATGCCGGCCCCGCGCATGGAGTCGCCCGCGACCCGCACGGCGAACGTCGTCTCGGGGTGCGTGATGACATGCTCGTCGAAGGAGAAATCGGAGAAGAAATAATCCTGCGCCACCGAGGGGAACCCGGCGTGGACGGCCTCCAGCGCCTCCGGAATGCCCTTTTCCCGGTCTGTTCTTCTCTCTGTGCGGGCACGGATGCGCGCGATCGGTGTGACGCGGTCGTCCCGCCCGCTGCCGCCGAAGCCCGTCTGCGCCCGGCCGTCTTTCCAGGCAGTGCCGTCTTTCCGGGTAGTGCCGCCGGCCGTGCCGGCCCCTGTCGGTCTCATCCGCATCTGTTCCTCCTTTGACAGATCCCACTCTATTCGAACATCTGTTCGAATGGAACAGCCGGGACCGACCAAGAGGGGCCGGCGATCAAAAAACCGCACGATACCGGGAGGCGGGATCGGAGACAGTATCGGGAACAGTGCAGAAGCAGTATGGGAAATGATCGGGGAAAAGCGGAAATATCGGGGGAAACGGGGAGGGGCGTATCGGAAAATCCCAGATACCGTGTGATCGGCGGCGGAGAAAATTCGTGGCGGCGGAGGGCCTACGAAAGGGCCTCATCCTTGTCGTCCGGCTGCCCGGCCGGATGAGTGGGATGGACGAGCGGCAGACGGATCTCAAAATCCGTGCCGCGCCGGTCGTCCACCACGCGCACGGTGCCGCCATGCAGCTTGGCGGCCCAGCGGGCGATCGACAGGCCGATGCCCGTGCCGCCCGAGGAGGTGCCGGGGTGTCCGTCACCCTGGACGAAACGGCGGAAGATGCGCTCGCGGTCTTTCTTCTCGATCTGCGAGCCGAGGTTGATGACGTTGGTCACGGCGGTGTGGTCATGCGGGTCGACGTGCGCCTCGATGAGCACGCGCGTGCCGTCGGGAGAGTGCTTGAGGGCGTTGTTGATGATATTGGTGAACAGCTGGCTCAGACGTTCCGTGTCGCCCTGCAGTCGGATGGAGGCGGGGATGTCGACGCTGATGCGGTGGTCGTGCGAGGAATCGGCGATCTCCAGCGGCTCGACCGTCGACTCGACGAAGTCGCGCAGGGTGAACGTGGTGATCTCCAGGCTCGCCGCGCCGGCCTCGATGCGTGAGAGGTCGAGGAGGAAGGCGATGAGGTCGCCCAGCCTTTTCGACTGGGTGACGATGAGCTCGAGGTTCCGGGGCGTGGGCGGCACCACGCCGTCGGCGATGTTCTCGGCCTGGGCGCGCATGGCGGCCACGGGGGTGCGCAGCTCGTGGCTGACGTTGGCGATGAGGTCCTTGCGGCGCTGGTCGGTGTGTTCCAGCTCGGCGGCCATCCGGTTGAACGCTGCGGCGAGCTCGCCCACCTCGTCGGTGCTGTGCGGCACGACGCGCGTGCTGTAGTCGCCGTCCGCCATGGCCCGGGCGGCGTCTCTCAGCTCGAGCAGCGAGCGTGTCAGGTGCCGGGAGAAGAAATAGCCGATGACGGCGAAGACGAGCACGGAGACGGGCAGGCTCACCCAGCCGCTCAGCCCGAGCTCATGCAGCGCCCAGGAGAGGATGAACGCGGCGGTGGAGGCGAAGACGACGAGGATGGTGATTTTGAGCGTGAGCGAGGTGTGGCGGGGCAGCACCTCGTGCTCGTGCGCCTCCTGCTCGACGGCCCGTTCCTCCTGCCGTTCGGCGTCCTCAGCCGGGGTACGCATCAACGGGCGTCCCTGTCGGCGCCTTTCGCGTCTTCCCCGTCCTGCCAGTCGGCGGGCGGCTCAAAGGCGTAGCCCACGCCGTGCACCGTGCGGATCGTGTCCGCACCGAGCTTGTGGCGCAGCGCCTTCACATGGGAATCGACGGTACGGGTGCCGGAGGCGTCCACCCAGTCCCACACCTCCTCGAGCAGCTTCTCGCGGGTGAGCACGGTGCGCGGCCGACGCGAGAGCGTGGCGAGCAGGTCGAACTCGGTGGGGGTGAGGTGCACCTCCTGGCCGTTGAGGGTGACGATCCGCTGGGCGGGGTCGATGACGAGGGAGCCGAAGTCGAGCACCTTCTCCTGCTCGGATTTGCGGGCGATGACCTTCGCCCTGTCCACGCGGCGGAAGAGTGCCTTGCAGCGGGCGATGAGCTCGCGCATGGAGAACGGCTTTGTCATGTAGTCGTCCGCACCCGCGGCCAGCCCGTTGACCTTGTCGGATTCGTCGTCGCGGGCGGTGAGCATGAGCACCGGCACAGGCCGTTCGGAGATGATGCGCTGTGTGGCCTCGAGCCCGTCCATCACCGGGAGCATGACATCCATGATGACAAGGTCCGGACGCAGCTGTGAGGCCGCGAGGACGGCGTTCTGCCCGTCCCCGGCCACGCGCACGGTCCATCCCTCGGAGGAGAGCCTCTGGGCGATGGCGGTGGCGAGCGTCGCCTCGTCCTCCACCACAAGGATCACTTTCTTGCGGTTATCCCCGTTGTTCTGCTCAACCATGGATGCTCTCGCCCCTTTGTCGCCGCTGTGCCGGCGCCCACGCACCCCGCCGGCACGTCGTCAGCGCCCTGTCGTCAGCGCAGCCTGTCTGGCTCCAAGAATAGTGCGCCCAGCGCGGGGACGGTGATTTGTGCCGACCAGTCGCGCGAATGGAACGGGTGCGCCTGCGCCTGGATGGTGCCGTTGGATACGCCGGCGCCGTCGTAGCGGGTGGAGTCGGTGTTGAGCACCTCGTGCCACGTGCCGCCCTCCGGCAGGGCGAGCCGGTAGTTGTCCCACTGGGAGCCGGCGAAGTTGACGACGACCACCAGGGGGTCGCCTTTGGCGTCATAGCGCACGAAGGAGAGCGTGTTGTGGTCGGCGTCGTCGCTGGTGAGCCATTGGAAGCCGGACTGGTCGAAGTCATTCTGCCACAGCGCCGGCGTCTTCTGATAGAAGGCGTTGAGGTCGGAGACGAGGGTCTGCACGCCCTTGTGGTCCGGCGAGGCGAGGCTCGTCCAGTCGAGGGAGTTGTTGTAATCCCACTCGCCGAACTGGGCGAACTCGTTGCCCATGAATGTCAGCTTGCGGCCCGGATGCGCCCACTGGTAGGCGAACAGCTCGCGCACCTGCGCGAAGCGCTGCGGGTCGGTGCCGGGCATGCGCCCGATGAGCGAGCCCTTGCCGTGCACCACCTCGTCATGGCTGATGGGCAGCACGTAGTGCTCCGTGTAGGCGTAGACCATCGAGAAGGTGATCTCGTTGTGGTGCCACTTGCGGTTGATGGGCTGCTCGGACATGTACTGGAGCGTGTCGTGCATCCAGCCCATGTTCCACTTAAACCCGAAGCCGAGGCCTCCGGCGCTCGTAGGGGCGGTGACGCCCGGCCAGGCGGTGGACTCCTCGGCGATGATGACGGTGCCGGGGTTGTTCTTGTAGGCGGTGGCCGTCGCCTCCTTGAGGAAGTCGATGGCCTCGAGGTTCTCGCGCCCGCCGTAGCGGTTCGGACGCCACTGGCCGGGCTTGCGCGAATAGTCGAGATAGAGCATGGAGGCCACGGCGTCCACGCGCAGGCCGTCCACATGGAACTCCTTGAGCCAGTAGACGGCGTTTGCCACGAGGAAGTTGCGCACCTCGTTGCGCGAGTAGTTGAAGATGTAGGTGCCCCAGTCGGGCTGCTCGCCGCGCATCGGATCAGGGTTCTCGTACAGCGGCGTGCCGTCGAAGCGGGCGAGGGCAAAGTCGTCCTTGGGGAAGTGCGCAGGGACCCAGTCCATGATGACGCCGATTCCCGCCTGGTGGAACTTGTCGACCAGATAGCGGAAGTCGTCAGGGCTGCCGCCGCGAGAGTCGGGCGCATAGTAGCCGGTCACCTGGTAGCCCCAGGATCCCTCGAACGGATGCTGGGCCAGCGGCAGGAACTCCACATGCGTGAAGTTCTCCTTCTTCACATACTCCACGAGCTGGTCGGCCATCTGACGATAGGAGAGGCCTTTGATCCAGCTGCCGGCGTGCACCTCGTAGATGCTCATCGGCCCCAGATGCGCGTTCTTGTGCGCCCTGCGGTCCATCCACTTTTCGTCTCCCCAGTCATAGACGGTGTCGTCCACGAGGATGGAGGCGGTGCGCGGCGGGATCTCGTGCGCGAATTCGAGCGGGTCGGCCTTTTCCTTCCATTCGTTGTTGGCGTTGAGGATCTGGTACTTGTACTTCATGCCCGGTTTGAGGTCGGGGATGAAGATCTCCCAGATGCCCGAGGCGCCCATCGAGCGCATGGCGTACGAACGGCCGTCCCAGTCGTCGAAGTCGCCGAAGACGCGCACCGCATGGGCGTTCGGCGCCCACACGGCGAACGAGGCGCCGCTGATCTTCTTGCTGCCCGGCACGCCGGGAGTGCCCATCGGGTCGTCGTAGTGACGGATGTGCGCGCCGAGGACCTGCCAGAGCCGCTCGTGGCGCCCCTCGCCGATGAGGTAGAGGTCCATATCGCCCAGCGTGGGCAGGAACCGGTACGGGTCGTCCTCGGTGATGGGTTTGCCGCCCTTGTAGGTCACCTCCACCCGGTAATCGGGGGTTGAGAGGGTGCCGTCGGACTCTTTCTCCATCGGCACGAGCGCCACGAACACGCCGTTGTGCTCGTGCTCGGCGTCGTAGCCGCCGTTCTGGGTGAGGATCCTCACGCGCCTGGCCAGCGGCCGCAGCACGCGGACCGTGGCCCAGGCGCTGCCGCCGCCGTTGGGATGGATGCCCAGCACGGCGTGGGGATTGTAGTAGGTTCCGTTGGAGACCGCGTCGAGGGTCCCCTGCTCCACCGGCAGCGGTGCCGGTGCCTGAAGA
>JAXGWH010000012.1:0-30762 GCA_040773385.1 Aeriscardovia sp.
CACGCCCAGGCGGGTCAGCTCGCGCAGACCGAGCGTCATGATCATGCCGGCGGTGTTCTCGCCGTAGCCGGCGCCGTGGCTCATGCCCACGGCGAGCGCGGTCACGTTCTTGAGGGAGCCGGCCATCTCGGTGCCGATCACGTCATCGGAGATGTACGGCTTGAAGTAGTCGGTATGGCAGGCCTTGGCCACGGCGAGCGCCGCGTCCTTGTTGGCGGAGGCGACGAGCGCGCCGGTGGGCTGGCGCAGGGCGACCTGCTTGGACAGGTTCGGCCCGGAGACGGCCACGAACCGGTCGGCAGGCAGCTCCAGCGCCTCGCGCACAACCTCGTCCATGCGTTTGCCGGTGCCTTTCTCCACGCCCTTCATGAGGGAGACGATGATGGCGTCCTGCGGCATGTATTCCTTGAACTGCTCGAGCGCACCACGGGCGAACTGCGCGGCGATGGCCACGACGATGATCTGTGCGTCTGTGACCGCGGCCTTGCGGTCGCCGGTGGCCGTCATGTTCGACGGCAGCGTGCCGGCGGCGGGAAGACGGTACGAATTCTGGTGTTTCTCCTGGATGTCCTTGACGATGTACGGCTCGATCGCCCACATCAGCACATCATTGCCCGCGTCGGCGAGCACACGACCAAAACCGGTGCCCCAGGCGCCGGCACCGAGAACAGTGATTTTTGCCATAGTTACAGCCTAGTTTCGTGGGTCAACGGATCAGATTCCTCACCGCACGCCCTCGCCGCTCTGCCGGGCGGCCTCGGACAGCGACCACTTGCCGCCCAGATGGATCTCGCGGGTATCGTCGGCGTCATACTGCTGCGGGGGCAGGTGCAGCGCCGGGCGGGGAACGCGCTTTTCGGTGCGGTAGTCCCACATGCCGGCCACGGGCGGCTCCTCGCCGCGGATGGTGGCCATGATCGTCTCCATCTGCCGGCGCACGCGCTCGCTCAGCTCGGCCACGGCCGCCTTTGTGGGCGTGCCGTCGTCATCAAAGGTCGTGGGGTCGGCGAGCAGGTCGGAGTAGTCCACCGCCCCGCCGATGCCGAGCACGATGTTCTTGCGCGGCCACGGCCACCAGTTGTTGATGGAGGCGCCGCCCCACGTGACGGCCGGGAAGATCGGCACCTGGAAGCCGAGCTGCCGTGAGGCGGTCAGCGCGATCACCGCCAGTCCCGGTTTGAGGCTCATCGGCCATTTCTTCGGGTCGCGGGTGACGGTGCCCTCGGGGAAGATGGTCAGCGGCCGGCCGGAGACGAGGATGCGCACCGACTCGGCCTCGATGTCGCGGGCGTGGCCGGAGCCGCGCTCCACAGGCTGCATGCCCACGGTCTTGAGCGCCCAGCCCACGAACGGCCAGTGCGCCAGCTCCGCCTTGGCCATGAACTGCGGCCGGCGGCCCAGGTGGAAGAGCGTCTGCATGGGCACGAACACGTCCATCTGTGTCACATGGGTGGCCGCGCAGATGAACACGCCGCGCTCGGGGATGTGTTCCATACCGAACGCACGGGTCTTGGAGCGCATGCGCGTGACGACGGAGACGCCGCCGAGCAGCCGCTCGGTGGCCTGCGGGTTCTGCTCGTCGATTTCCTCGCGGTTGGGGTGGTGCAGCCGACCGTACATGTAGTGGGTCGGATCGACGAGACGGTAACGGGCGGCGAGCCTGTCGACCTGCTCATTGCTCAGCGGGGGCACGGACCGCCCCGGCGAGGGCTTTCCTGGTGAGACCATTTTTCTCTCTCCTGATTGTGTGCCGACTGCGGTGTTGCTCAGTCCTGCGGCCACTCCACGCGCGCGCCGAGCGCCTCGAGCTTGTCGTGGAAGCGCTCGTAGCCGCGGTCGATGAGGGAGATGCCGTGCACGCGCGACTCCCCGTCAGCGGCGAGCGCGGCGATCACGTGCGAGAAGCCGCCGCGGATGTCCGGCACGTCGATGTCGGCGCCGTGCAGCGGGGTGGGCCCGAAGATGACGGCCGAGTGGACGAAGTTCTGCTCCTTGAACCGGCACGGCAGGCTGCCCAGACACTCCTTGTAGAGCTGGATGGTGGCGCCCATGCGGATGAGCGAGTCGGTGAAGCCGAAGCGGTTCTCGTAGACGGTCTCGTGCACGATCGACAGGCCCTTGGCCTGGGTGAGCGCGCAGACGAGCGGTTGCTGCCAGTCGGTCATGAAGCCGGGGTGGACGTTCGTCTCGATGGCCACCGGGTGGAGGTCGCCGCCCGGGTGCCAGAAGCGGATGCCGTCGTCGCGCACCTCGAAGCGCCCGCCGACCTTGCGGAACACGTTGAGATAGGTGATCATGTCGTGCTGCTGGGCGCCCTGGACGAAGATGTCGCCGTGCGTGGCGAGCGCGGCCGAGGCCCAGGAGGCGGTCTCGATGCGGTCGGGCAGGGCGGTGTGCGTGTAGCCGATGAGGCTTTTGACGCCCTCGATGTGGATGGTGCGGTCGACGTCGACGGAGATGATCGCGCCCATCTTCTGGAGCACGTCGACGAGGGCCATGATCTCCGGCTCGACGGCGGCGTTGCTCAGCTCGGTCTTGCCGTCGGCCTGGACGGCGGCGAGCAGCGTCTGCTCGGTGGCGCCCACGGACGGGTACGGCAGGCGGATCTGGGCGCCGTGCAGGCCGTGCGGGGCGGTGATGTGCGTGCCGTCGGGGCCGTCGGAGTCGATCACCGCGCCGAGCTTCTTGAGCGTGGCCAGATGGAAGTCGATGGGCCGGCCGCCGATGCGGTCGCCGCCGAGGGAGGGGATGAACGCCTCGCCCAGACGATGCAGCAGCGGGCCGGAAAAGAGGATCGGGATGCGCGAGCTGCCCGAGAGGGTATGCACGTCGGCCACATCGGCGAGCTCCACATGGGAGGCGTCGATACGCACCACGCCGGCACGGGGCTCGTAGTCCACCTCCACGCCGTGCAGGCGCAACAGGTCGGAGACCACGTGCACGTCGCGGATGGCGGGCACGTTGCGCAGCATGGAGACGCCCGGCGCCAGCAACGCCGCGACCATCGCCTTGCTCACGAAGTTCTTGGCGCCGCGCACGTGGATGGTGCCGTGCAGCGGGGTGCCGCCCCACACGCGCAGCACGTCCTTCTCATCGCCGCCCCGGCGGTCTGCGGCCGTGATCTGATCAGAACCAGACATCATCGCACCCCCGAAAGATCTGTCTGTGATTGTGTCTGTGAAAACTGTGCCTGTGAGACTTCTGTTTTCTCCAAATTTCTATCCTCTCACAGTCGGTCGCCGCGGTGGGTAAAGACCCGGCGAAGACCGGCGCCGATGCCCGCGAGCGCCGCAATGACAGCCGCAAGGCCGGCGAGATTGCGCGGCCGACGCGCCACGTCCCGCGCCTGGCCGAGGTTGACCGGCACATGCGCGGAGGCGAACGTGTAGACGGCCCGGGAGGAGCGCCCTCCCACGAGGTCGCCGAAGGTGAGCAGTTTCGTACGCGGATGCCATGGATGACGGGCATCAAACTCGACGAGCCGAATCGCCCGGCGTGCGGCGGGCGGGCCGTACGAGCCAAACCCGGAGGTGGGAGTGGCCGCAAGGAGCAGCCCGTCTTCCAGGCCGGCAAACCCGTTGCGGTGGTCGTGGCCGGAGAGCACGCCGATGAAGCCGCTGATGCCGTTTCCCGCAGTTTCGAAGGCGCCCCTGCCTGTCGCGGGCATCGCATCCGTCATGGCATCACCGGAGCCGTCGCCTGTGGAGGCGACGATCCCCGGAACTGGCCGCGTGAGGATCTGCCACTCCCCCGCGTCACGGGCCGGACCGGAGATGCCCTCGCCCAGCACGGATCCTGGCAGCACCTTGCCCTCATCGAGCACGAACGTCTCCTGGGCATGCGGGCCGTAGCCCTGGATGGCGCCGGCGGAGGTCGCCGGTGCGTGGCGCAGCAGGCCATACATCTGTGGCAGCGCGAAGTGCTGGAAGACGAGTGATTTGACGCCGAGCGCCGACGGCGCGCGTGCCAGCCAGCGCAGCACGCCCGACTCCGGCGCGCCGTAGCCGCTGCCACGGGCGTAGTCGCCCGAATCAAGGCAGACGAGGCCGAGGACGGGCCTGTCGACGCGCGAGGAGCGGATGGCCGCATCCTCCCCCGGCCGGGCCCCGTCGAGCCGGCCGCGCTGCTCCTCGTAGATGCCGCGCGTGACGCGCACGCCGTGCTGGAGGGGGTCGTCGTCGGGCACGTCCCACACAGGCAGGGCGAATGTGCCGGGCCCGTAGGCATATGCCCGCTGCCGGTCCATCCCGGAGGCGGGAACGGGGACCGCGGAAAGTCCTCCCGCCGCTGTCGATCTGGCCGCCGTCCCTCCGGCCGCGGTCCCATCGGCTGGTCCATCGGATTCCGCCGCCTGATCCGGGTCCGGGTTGAGGCAGCCGGGGAACTCGCGGTAGATCCGGTCGAGCTCGGCCGTCGACAGGCCGCATTGGAAGTCATGGTTGCCGTAGGTGACGGCGAAGGGGATGCCGCGCTCGACGAGCGGGGCGAGGAACTGCGCGGCCTGGCCGCTGACGAGGGCCCGGGTGCGCTCGAGCGCCTCAGGATCCGGCCGGATGGGCGCCTCCCAGGCCCGCCGCCACCTGCGGGCGCGGAACGTGGCGGAAAAGGCAGAATCGTAGCCTTTGATCTGGTTTCCGGTGAAGATGACGAGGTCCGGCCGCGCCCCGTCGCAGGCCGCGGCGAGCAGGCGGATCGTGTCGGCCGAGACGGTCGGCCCCTCCTGGATGTCCGCCACCTGCAGCACACGGAACTTGCCGGAGAGGTGGAACTGCAGCCGCCCGAGCCGGCGCGAGACGGAGAGCGGGCGTCGGGGCGCAGGGGAGGATGATGCCCCCGCATCCGATGCCGATGCGCGGGGGACCGCGGCGCCGGTGCCTGCGGCCGTCGAAAGCGAGGAAAAGACCATGCTCCCCAGCCTAACGCCCTGCCGACGGTTCCGCCGGCGCCGCGCAGCTGCCCCGCGGTATGAGCCGCGTCTCATACGTGCGCACATCCCCGGAACCTGCGATGCCCTCCGCCGGAGAATGGGAAGCGCGGACGGAGGGACCTGAACCGTCGGCGAGACTGACCATCGTCCTGAAGGCCTTCTCGACCATCTCGATGACCGGGTGACGGAATGTGGTCAGCGGAGGATCAGTCTGCCCGCCCGCCTCGATCCCGTCGCAGCCGAGCACCGACAGCCCCCGCGGGACGTTGATGCCCAGCTCGTGCGCCGCGCCGAGGATCCCCAGCGCCTGCGTGTCCGATGTCGAGAAAATGGCCGTCGGCCGCAGCGGCACCGGTTCCGACAGGAGCGTGAGGGCCGCCGTGCGGCCGGATTCCATCCACCCCGGGGTCTCACAGACCCATCGTGACGGCACGGGACACCGCGCCTCCCGCGCGGCGGCGCGGAAACCGTCGACACGCGCCTGGTTGCAGGGCACCGACAGCGGCCCGGAGACGACGGCGAGCCGTCGGTGGCCCATCCCGAGCAGATACCTGCCGGCACAAAAGCCGGTCCGCCAGTCATCGACTCGATATTCTGTCACCTCCTGCGCGGGATGCCCGTCGAGCGAGAGGACGGCATAATTGATATGCAGCCGATCACACACACGCCGGTCCTCCATCGGGATATAGGCATCATCGAAGATCACTGCCACGGGATGGGCGCGCTCGATCGCCCGGATATAGACGTCATCGCCCATATCACGTCCGGCGATGGCGACGGTCATCCCGCGGGTCGTCGCGAAACGCAGGGCGCCCTTGAGCAGATCAGGCACCCATGGCTGTGAGAGGTTCGCGCAGACGATCATGATGGTGTTTGATCCGGGATGGCGCACCGGACGTTTGGAATAACCGATCTGTGAGAGGACGTCCTCGATGCGCCGTCGTGTCTGGGCTGACACGCCCGGGCGGCCGTTGAGGACCTTGGAGACGGTGGAGGCCGTCGTATCGGCCATGCGGGCTATCTGCGTCAGTTTCGGCCGTGCCATATCACCGCCTCACCTTCTGCTCTTGGCATCAGAAGAGCAGTGATCAAGAAATTTCTTTTTCTCTTTCACAATAACCTCTATATCGCGGTTTATTTGATTCAACAGATAACGAAATTTCTAAACGGCCATCATTCCCTCCCCCGCCCGCCGCACAGAATGAAAGAAAAGGCATCCCGTCAACAAAGGAGTTGGTCATGTCCCAGAATCCTGCACCGGCCTCCGCCACCGACAGCGCGGATGTGCGGCTGTCGCTGCGCGAGAAACTCGCCTACGGCGCGGCGGACACCGGCTACAACCTCGTCTTCAACGTCCTGACGATGTATCTGATGTTCTATTACACCGACGTCGCGGGCATCAGCGTTCTGCAGGTCGGCACGCTCTTCCTCGTCGTCCGCCTCCTCGACATCGTCGCGGGCCCGCTCATCGGAGCGCTCATCGACCGGACGAACACACGCTGGGGTCGTGTGCGGCCATGGTTCCTGTGGTTCTCGATCCCCTTCGCCGCCTCGGGCGTCCTCCTGTTCAGCGTCCCTTCGATCAGCCCCACGGGCAAGCTCGTCTACGCCTACGTCACCTACATTCTGGCGAGCTTTTTTGCCGCCGCGGCGACGACGCCGACCACCACCATCCTGCCGAATCTCACCACCAACCAGCAGGAACGCATCAATGCCAACGCCTTCCGTAACGTCGGCGGCCAGATCGGCGTCATCCTCTCCGGCGTGCTGACCCTGCCGCTCGTGGGTCTGCTCGGGCATGGCGACCAGCAGCTCGGCTTCACCCTGACACTGCTCTGCTTCGGCATCATCGCCGCATGCTGCCTGCTGTTCACGTTCTCCGGCACCCGTGAGCGCATCAGCATCCCCAAGGCGAAAGAACCACCGTTCACCAAGAGCTTCGCGGCCATGATGCGCAACGTGCCGTGGTGGCTCCTCGTCCTGCTCAATTTCGTCACGTTCATCGGAGTGGTGAGCAAATCCTCGTCCATCGCCTATTTCTTCCGTTATAATGTCGGAAACATCGGCCTGTCCTCAGTGGTCAACGGAATCAATTCAGTCGGCATGATCCTGGGCATGGTCCTCACTCCGCTCATGGCGAAGAAGATGAAAAAGCGGACGATCGTCATCACCTTCTTCCTCTGCTCCATCGTCGGCTCACTGATCCTCCAGGCCGGTGCGAGCGCCGCCTCAATCCCGGTCATCATGATCGGCGTCGTCATCACCTCGCTGGCCGGTGCCGGTTCCTCGGTGGGCTTTGTGATGCTCGCCGACGTGGTCGACTACGGCGAATGGAAGACGGGCATCAGGGGCCAGGGGCTCATCACCTCCTGCGCGACCATCGGCATCACGGCCGGTGCGGGTATCGCCGGCTGGCTGACGAGCTTCCTGCTCTCGCGTGCCGGGTTCGTCGCCAATAAGACGCAGACAGCCGCGGCCCTCAGTGCCATCTCCTTCAACTTCATCTGGCTCTCGGCCATCTGCTCGGCCGTGGGTATCGTCATCATGCTCTTCTACCGCCTTGATGACGACGGGGTGATGGATCGGATCCATGCCGATCTTGCCGCCCGGGCCTCCGCCGACAATGCCTCCGAGCCCACGACAAACGACTGATCCCGCGTCCCCGGACAGCCTGCCCGTCGATCCCGCGTCCGCTCATCCCGGATATCCATCTATCCCGCAATCCATCCATTTCACCCCCATCCATTTCATCTCATGAAAGGACCCCATCATGGTCACCCTCTCCTCCACCAGCTTCACCGTCCCCCGCGCGGGCGGCACGACCCTCACACTGCGCGCCACCGTCTATCTGCCCGATGGCGTCGACCCGCGGTCGGCCGGCGAGAAACTGCCGACCGCCGTGCTCTTCCACGGCTTTTGCAGCACCCGCATCGAATTCGGACGCTATTTCGTCCAGATCGGCCGGATGCTCGCCGAGAAGGGTATGGCCGCCATCGCCTATGACCGTGCGGGGCACGGCGAGTCGGACGGCGTCTTCTTCGACACGTCCACACACGGCGACGTGCGCGACGCGGTTCGGGTGGTCGACCAGATCCGCCGTCTGCCGTTCGTCGACCCCCACCAGATCCACTTCGTCGGCCTGAGCATGGGATCGGTCGTGGCGAGCCTGACCGCCCCGCTCCTCAAGGAGCAGCCGGTGAGCATGGTCCTCACCTCCGCGGCCACCTCCTTTGTGGACGAGATCACCAAGAAGCACACCATCCAAGGCCACCCCTTTGCCGATGAGCTCAAGAGCAAGGGTTACTTCGACTTCATGGGCGAGGCAATGGGGCCGGCCGAGATCAAGGATGCCGCCACGCTCGACCCCTACAAGGAGACCGAGGGCTTCACCGGGGACGTGCTCTTCATCCACGGCACGGCAGATTTCATCCCGCTCGACTACATCCGCCGTTATAAGGACGTCTACGGATCTCATATGGATCTCAAGGTGATCGAAAACGGCGGGCATGGTTTCGGCAATGTCGAGCATCGCAAGATCGTCCTGCCGATGATCCGAGACTTCCTGCTAGCCCATACCCGCTGACCCCGCAGGCGCATCCCGGCCCCATGCCGTCACACGGTCCTGTGCCTGCACGCTGGTTCCGGACTAGGATGGCTCGGACCGGGGTCACGTCGTCCCGGACCAGTATATCCGCCCGGACGGCCGGTCTCTCATCCATGACCCCACAAAGGAACGACCAATGACTGTCTCACACCAGGCGCTTGACGCCGCAGCAGACCTCCGGCGGCAGTGGAAGGCGAACGACGACAGGCGCGACAAGGGCCTTGCCATCGACCAGCCCGGCGTACGTCGCTTTGCCGACATCACCTACGGTCCGGCCGGCTCACCGTGGAACCTCCTGGACGTCAGCGTTCCGGAACGGTACCTCGCCGATGGGGCGGACGGCGGCACATCCGCGCCGGTCATCATCAGCATCCACGGCGGCGGCTGGTTCTACGGCACAAAACAGACCTACCAGTTCTGGGCCGCGCACATGGCCTCGCTCGGCTTCGCCGTCGTCAACTTCACCTATCGTCTGCCGCCGCACTGCGAGTTCCCCGGCGAGCTGGACGACGTCTCCCGCGCCGTCTCATGGGTGGACGCCCACGCCGATGACTATCACCTTGACCGGCGCAACGTGTTCCTCATCGGCGACAGCGCGGGCGGCCAGATGCTGCTGCAGTATCTGACGGCAATCACCAATCCGGATTTCAACGCGCACTTCGGCTACCCCATCCCCGACCTGACGATCCGGGCGGCGATCAGCAACTGCGGCGCCACGTTCATGGAGAATCTGCTGGCAGAGCTGGCCTCCGAGCCGTATGCCTCGTCACCGATCGGGCTTGCCCAGCGCTCCTATTTCACGCCGGAGAGCCTCGCCAAGGATCCCGAGCGCCTCTGGACGGAGAACTATGTGACGACCGCGCTGCCGCCGCTCCTGCTCGTCACCGGCAACGCGGATTTCGTCCATGACGATTCCGTACGTCTCGACGGTTTCCTGCTCGCCAAGGGCATCGCCCACGAGTTCCGCTCCTATGGCACGCCGGACAATCCGCAGCCGCACGTGTTCTGTTATGACATGAAGAATCCCGTGGGTCTTCAGGCCTGCGCCGACGAGGCCGCCTTCCTGCGCGACCACATCGTGGGCAGATAGGCGCGGCACACAAACAAGATGCGCAAGACAAGAAAGGCGACCCGAAGGCCGCCTTTTTGCATCAGATGTGTGTGTGTCCGATATGCCGAGGTATCACTCAGATCCGGATATCGGTCAGACCATTCTGTGAATAGCCTGTCAGATCACGACCGATCGGATCCCACCGTGCTCACTGCGCGTCGTTGGACGAGGCGCGGGAGAGGATGGCGTCGTAGTCCTTCGGCACGTACTTGGGCTGGTGCGACTGCGAGTTGACCTGGTCGACGAACGCGGAGGCGCGGTGCTGGTCGGCCTCGGACACGCCGGCGTCGAGCTCCCAGTCGAGGTACGGGCTGGTGAAGCGGATCACACCGGTCTCGGCATCATAGGCGGCCTTGACGCCGTTGAGCGGCGCGGTCTCCTCGTAGTGGCTGGTGTTGTTGCCACGGCCCGCGACGATGCGGGAGAACACCGGCTGCGCCTCGAAGGCGTTCTGCTTGGCGACGATGCGGCCGGCGCGCTTGTCCTCGGCGGCGTCGGTGTAGGTGAGATGGTCGCGGGTCAGCGTGACCTGCGAGCCGTCCTGCGCATGGAAGGTGGAGAGTGTCTGGCCCACAAAGAGGCTGTGCTTCTGTTCAACGTAGCTCATGGATATCAGTCTACCCCGCACGGGGGTCGTCCTACGGATAGTCCGGACAATTGGCCCGGACAACAAAAAAGCCCGGGAGCGATCGCTCTCGAGCTTTCCGACTGGCTGGGGTACCTGGACTCGAACCAAGAATGGATGAACCAGAATCACCTGTGTTGCCAATTACACCATACCCCAATGGGCTGTGTTCCATGCGCAGCAGTTCACCACTGTAGCACAGATCAGGCCTGGTACCCCCGAGCGGATTTGAGCCGCTGTTTGCGCCGTGAGAGGGCGATGTCCTGGACCGCTAGACGACGGGGGCAAGTCTTCATTTATGAAGCTCTGAAGCCCACGGCAACCTGCCGAAGACAACAAATGAACACACTACACAGAGGTATGGAAAAGCGCAACACCCAATTTCGGGGAGTGTCGCGCCTTCCCGGCCCTTCCGTTCAGTCCTTCTTCGCGCCCTTCTGTGCGGCGGCCTTGGCGGCCAGCACGTCGGACAGATGCGAGCGCAGGTTCTTCAGACGCGCCACCGACAGATCCTTGCCGATGATCTCCATCGACTGGAACAACGGCGGGGAGACGCGCCGGCCCGACTCGGCCACACGCACCGGCCCGAAGGCGCGGCGCGGCTTGTAGCCGGCCTTGGCCACGAGCTCGTCTTCGAGCAGCTCCTGCAGGTGGTCGGCCTTCCACTGCCCGTCCGGCACCGCGTCGAGCACCTCGATGGCCTTGTCGAGCACGTCACCCGAGTCGTCCTTGAGCTGCTTGAGCGCGCCGGAGTCCGGCTCCAGGTACTCGTCGTCGGAGAGCAGCGAGCCCACCATGCCGGAGACCTCGGAGAGCAGGCGCACGCGGGTCTGCACCAGCGGCGCGGCGGCGGTGAGCACCTCGCGCTCGTGGCCGGTCAGATCCTCCCACTTCTCGGCGGAGACCACGCCGTCCTTGTGCAGGTAGGGCACGGAGCGCTCGATGAAGTCCTGCGTGTCGAGCCGGCGGATGTGCTCGGCGTTGATGGCGATGGCCTTGTCGATGTCGAAGTGCGCGGGGTTGGCCACCACGTCGTACACGGAGAAGTTCTTGGCGAGCTCGTCCATGCTGAACACGTCCTTGTCGGGGCCCATCGACCAGCCCAGGAGGGCGAGGTAGTTGAGCAGGCCCTCCTTGATGAAGCCGCGGTCGCGCAGCAGGAAGAGGTTGGACTCCGGGTCGCGCTTGGAGAGCTTCTTGTGGCCCTTGCCCATCACGTAGGGCAGATGGCCGAACAGCGGTGTCTGCTTGGCGATGCCGAGCTTCTCCAGATAGCTGTAGAGCACGATCTGGCGGGGCGTGGAGGAGAGCAGGTCCTCGCCGCGCAGCACGACGTTGATGTTCATGAGCGCGTCGTCGACCGGGTTGGTGAGCGTGTAGAGCGGATCGCCGTTGGGGCGCACGATCACATAATCGGGGGTGGAGCCGGCCTTGAAGGTGATGGGCCCGCGCACGAGGTCGGTGAAGGTGATGTCCTCGTCGGGCATCTTGATGCGGATGGCCGGCTTGCGGCCCTCGGCACGGAACTTGTCCTTCTCCTCCTCGCTCATCGTGCGGTCATAGCCGTCGTAGCCGAAGCGGGCGGGACGGCCGTTCGCCTCGTTGCGGGCGGCGGTCTCCTCCGGCGTGGAGAAGGATTCGTAGGCGTAGCCGGCGTCGAGCAGCTGCTGGGCGACCTTCTTGTAGATATCAGTGCGCTGCGACTGGCAGTACGGCCCGTCCGGGCCGCCCACGCGGATGCCCTCGTCCCAGTCGATGCCCAGCCAGTCAAGGGCCTCGATGATCATCTTGAGGGATTCGTCGGTGTCGCGCGCGTTGTCGGTGTCCTCGATGCGGAAGACCAGTTTGCCGCCGGTGTGGCGGGCCTCGGCCCAGTTGAACAGGGCGGTGCGCACCATGCCGACATGCGGAATGCCGGTGGGGGACGGGCAGAATCGAACGCGGACGTTCTTGGGAAGTGACGGTTTCTCACTGTTTTCGCTCATATTCTTATTGTGCTTCCCAACAGGGACGCCGGCGATTCTGGGCTTTGTCCGTCATGCGTCCCTTATGCCCGGTAATCCGCCGTCGAGTCCACCGCCCAGAACCTCTCAAGAAGGCTCACCAGCCCCACGAGCAGACCGGTGAGGGCGACGATGATGACCGTGGCGGCGAGGATGAGCGGGGTGCGGAACGAGTTGAACGCCGTCTGCAGCACGATGCCCAGCCCCTGGCGCGCGCCGAGGTACTCGGCCGTGACCGCGGTGCCGTACACGTAGACCGCGGCGATGCGCATCCCGCCCAGGATCTGCCGGGCGGCCACCCGCAGACGCACGTGGAAGAGCGTCCACACCCTGCCGGCCCCGCAGGTGAGGGCCACGTCCTCATAGAACCGCGGCACGGCGAACAGGCCGCGGGTGGTCTGCACGGCGATGGGGAAGAACGAGAGCACGAGCACCATGACCACCTTGCCGCCCGGCTCGAACCCGAACCAGATGACGAACAGCGGGGCGACGGCGATGAGCGGCAGGGTCTGCAAAGTGACGAGCAGCGGGCTGAGCGCGGCGGAGGCCAGCGGCGAGAGATAGAGCAGGATCCCCAGGCCGATGCCCACGGGGACGGCGAGGAGGAAGCCGGCCAGGCCCTCCAGCCAGGTGACGAGCGTGGCGGGGCCGAGCACGTCCGTCCAGGAGGCGGCGAACTCGGCGGCGATCTGCGCGGGCGAGGCCATCACGCGCGGCGAGACGCCGGAAAGGTCCACGGCCGCCTGCCACGCCGCGAGGAGCACGAGCACAGAGGCGGTGCCCACGCCGATCTTTGTGGATCTGCGCATCCTCATGCCTTCTCCAGATACCGGTCGGTGGCGAGCTTTCTGGCCTGCGGGGTCTTCCCGTCCCCGCCGTCCTTTGTGGAGTACACGCCGGCCTTGGCGAGGAAATCGAGGTATTTCTGCGCGGCGGTGAAATCGGTGCGGCCGATCTGCTGCTCGTTTCCCCAGTACTTCTTGCCGACGATGCGCTTCATCGAGGCGATGGCGAGCTTTTCGCTGATCCCGGCGCCCTTGTTCTGCTCGACGAGGATCTTCGCGGCCTTGTCGGGATGGGTGAGCGCCCAGCGGTAGCCCTTCTGGGTGGCGGTGACGAACCGGGAGAGGGTCTCCTTGTGGGCGCGCGCCCAGGAGGAGCTGACGGCCAGACCGATCTGGTCGGGGTTGCCGGGCACCCCGTAGTCGCCGGCCTCGTAGCAGCGCAGCCTCGGCCCGGACAGGCGCGAGCGAACGCCTTCCCATGTGTCGTAGAAGCCGGCGAAGTCGCCTTTGCCCGCGGCGAGGGTGTCGTAGGTGGAGGTGCCCGACGTGGCGGTGGAGAAGGTGGGTTTTCCGCCGTCATGGGCGATCATCTGTTTTACGACGGCGGTCTGCTCGGCCGAGCCGAAGGAGACGAACGTCTTGCCGGAGAAGTCCTTGGGAGAGCGGATGTCCTTCCGGGAGGCGAGCGCGCACCAGCGGGCGACCGGTTTCTGGGTGAGGTCGAACACCATCTGCAGGTGGGAGCCGCGCGCGTCGGCGGCGGCCACGTTGGAGAGGGTGGTAAAGCCGATGTCCGCCACGCCGGTCTCCACGGCACGCTCGGCGCCGGTGGTGGAGGTGGGCAGGATCTGCACATTGACGCCCGCGAGCCGGTAGAACCCGCGGCGCTGCGCGACGAAGACGCCCGCAT
The DNA here is from genome assembly GCA_040773385.1 of Aeriscardovia sp. Classification (GTDB taxonomy): domain Bacteria; phylum Actinomycetota; class Actinomycetes; order Actinomycetales; family Bifidobacteriaceae; genus Aeriscardovia. The sequence goes on from JAXGWH010000012.1 coordinate 13,966, forward strand.
GGTTGGTATTGGCGGTCCAGTCGAGCATGACCGCGACGGTGGGGAAATGCGCGTCCCCCGACCTCGCGTCGGATGAGGAGGAGGAGGAAGAAGAAGAAGAAGACCGCTTCGTGCCGGAGGCGGCCGTCCCCGCCGAGCAGCCGGCCAGACCCAGCGGCAGGAGCACCGCCAGCACGACCGCCGTCAGCCGGGACAGCCACACGTGTCCCCTCCCCCGGACGGACGAGCCGGGGAAACAGCCGGGATGGCGGCGGCACGACGCGCCCTTTGTGGCGGATCGACGGGAAAACCCGGGGAATCGGGAAAATCCGTGGAATGATGCAGAAAATGCCATTGTCACCTTGCCTCCCGCGCGGTGCGCGCGGGGCGTCGGATCGGGTCCGGTAAGGTGAGGAGCCCGGCGATCCGACGCCCGTCTCGTGTTTCAGGACCATGACAGTCTAATCCACGTCCGTCACCGGGACGCAGCTCAGAGAACGCAGGGCCGGCGCGGCAGAGACCGGCCATACAGGCCATGCACGATCATCACGGGCGCACGAATTCATCCCGATGACCGATATCCGCCTCCTTCTCCGGCCCGTAGTGTGGAAAATGACATCCGGACCGATGGCATGCCCTGCCCGCGGCAGCGGCACCGCCACGGTCCGTCGGTCCGCCCGTCCGTATCCGGTCAACGGTACGGCATAGTGGATCCGGCGTCGGAAATAAGGAAAGAATCATGACTGCCCCGAACCAGCCTTTCGGCACCCCACAGCAGGGTCCGCAGTATCAGAATCCGGGCTCCTGGCGTCCCGGCACCGCCCCCGTCAGCCAGAACGGCTTCGGCCAGAACAACCAGAACGGTTTCGGCGGACAGAGGCCCGTCTATCCGCAACCGGCGCCGTTCCCCGGCACACGGTTCACCGCACCGGCGTCCGTCCCTGGCGCCTATCCCCAGCAACGTCCGATGGGACCCCGGCCGCAGTCCTCCGGTTATCCGACCCCCGGTTATCAGCCTTCCGCGGCCCCGGCCGGACCTGCCCCGTTCACCGGCACCACGCCCGTCTACGGCCCGCCGGCCGCCTATCCGCAGCCGGCTGCCCTGCAGCCTGCCGCCCGTCCTGACGGTCGCCACGGCAAGGCACCGCGCCGTCTGCCACAGTACGGCGCCAACCCGTTGCAGGCCTTCGCCCGTTTCTTCACCAAGTACGCGGTCTTCTCGGGCCGTGCCTCGAAGAGCGAGTACTGGTGGATGCAGTTCTGGCGTCTGGTCATCAACTGGTTCCTGACGCCGGTCGTGACCGTGTGGTGTCTCTATATCTGCCTCGTGCCGATGCTCGGTGTGTCCAGCGACAGCATTGCGACCGTCCAAGACTCGTTGCGCAACTGCCTCTCTGTGGCCATAGGCGTCATCTTCCTGTCGGCCGTCATCGACCTCGCGCTGCTCATCCCCCGCCTCTCGCTGCGTGTCCGTCGCCTCCATGACGCCGGTGCCTCCGGCTGGTGGGCCGCGTTCTGGGTGGTACCGGTCGGGATCACGATGATCCTCGTCTATACCGTCTATGTGCTCATCTTCATCTCCTGCTTCAGCCTGATCGATCATCTTCCGCAGGTCGATCAGGTACTGAACAGCGACGTCTACGACCTGAGCAGGCTCGACCGCTTCCTGCCGTATACAACCGGCGCTCTGCTTGTGTTCCTTGCCTATGCGCTGCTCGCCTGCGTCCTCACGGAAGTCATCGTCGTCATCTTTGATATCGTCGTCGGCCTCCTCTCCACCGAGCCGTCGGGTGCGCGCTTCGACGCGCCCGACCCCGCGCCCGAGCCCACAACTGTTCCTGCGGAGGACACCGGTGCGGATGCCCATCCGGATGCCGCAGGCACCCCGGACGCCGCAACGGCACACACCGCGTCCCCGGATCCTGTTTCCGGGCCGACGTCGACCGCCAGCGCTTCTGACGTGACCGGGACCGGTGACTGATCAGACCCTCTGATCCCACCCTGATCCGTCTCGCGGATGACACAACGGCCCCGGCAGGTACGACGCCTGCCGGGGCCGATTATTATGCCTCCGCCGCCTTGATATCTCCCGTCGCTGATGGATGTCTCCCGTCAGCGATGTGTTCCGCCGTGCCCCGTCACTCCACGTCCTTGGCGGGATCATGGTAGCCCACACCGACCAGCCGGTGCGTGCCCGTCTCGATCTCCAACGACGTGACCGAGGCGAGGCCGGTGTGGCGCAGCAGCACGTTGGTCGAGGAACGACCGGTCTCGAGGTACCGGCGCAGCGTCCAGATCGGCGACTCGTGCGAGACGACGATGAGGTTCTGCCCCGGGTACTCGTCCGCCTTCTCGAAGGCGAATGACGTCATCCTCTGCGCGATATGCGCGTACAGCTCGCCCCAGCCGGGACGGTGCAGATTGAGGAACTTGAAGAGATTGCCGTGGCGGTACCAGGCCGCCTCGCCGTGGTTGACGCGCTGGCCGCGGAAGATGTTCTCCGCCTCGAGGAGCCGGTCGTCCGTCTGGATCGCGAGCGGCGGCAGACCCTCGGCCGCGCGCTTGCCGTTGACGGCCTTCTGCACCGCGCGGGCCGTGTCCATCGTCCGGTCGAGGGGCGAGGAGAAGAACGCCGCCGACCGTACGATCCGCGGCTGGGACGCCACCCACTCCGCGGTCGCCCGCGCCTGGCGGCGGCCCAGATCGGAGAGATGGAAGCCGGGCAGACGCTCATAGACCACCTTGCCGGGGTTCTCCACCCGGCCGTGGCGGAGGAAGTTGAGCGTGGTGACCGGGCGCTTGCCCTGCCGGCCGGTGCCGGGACCGACGGCGCGGCCGGTGGTGACGCCGGTGGTGACGGCCATCATCGGCGGCTTCCTGCCGGTTTCTTTGTCTTGGTCTTGGCCGGCGGGTCGACGGGCATGGTGCCCAGATCCTTCTCGAGCATCCCGGCGACGGTGTCCATCGCCTGCTGCTTGTCACCGTGCTTGCGGGAGATGCCGCGCGTGAGCACGGCGCACTCCTCGGCGGCGGTCTTCGGGTCCACACCGCGGGCGATGCGCGCCTCGTAGAACGGCAGCGCCACAGGATCGGCGGGCATGGCCCATTTGGACGAGAACGCGGCGGAGGTGACGAGCGAGGCGCCCATGCTCGGCGCACCGGCCGGACGCAGCCAGCGCGAAGGCCCGTGGGAGAGCGACCAGATGCCGATGCGGTGGGCGAACGTGTCGTCATTCTCGTGCCCGGCGCGCGGGGCGTCGATGGTGAACTTGCGGGAAAAGAAGTTCCACACGCTGACGAGGATGGTCGCCACGATCTTGGCGATGTTCGTCATCAGCACGATGAAGCCGTGCGAGCTGGTGTGCATGAACGGCTGCGTCATGACGAAGATGATGAGATCGTTGATGAGCAGGCCGATCACCGAGCAGATGACGAAGATGGTCATCTCCATCCACCGGGCCATATCCACACGATGGATGAACACATACTGCATGCTCGCCAGATAGTTGACGACGAGCGAGACGAGGAACGAGATGGTGCCGGAGACGGTCGGGTTCATGTGGAACGCGGCCACGAACACGTTGAGCAGGCCCCAGTCGATGAAGAAGCAGACGAAGCCGATGATGCCGAATCCGATGAACTGCAGCACGACGTGGCGGACAGCGGGGTTGAGCCGCGCCACCCAGTCAGGCATCTTCGTCCGGCCGTCCTGCCCGGCGTCCTGTACCCCTGCGATACCGGCCGAATCGGCGGCGGGGACGTTCTCGGAGACGTTCTCATTCTTTTTTGCCATAACGAACATTGTCCCACACGTGCCGACACGCCGCTTACACTGGGGCTGTCAGACGGGCCATCCATCATCGGCATCCGTCACCCGTCATCAGCATCCAAGGAGGCACCATGCCGTGCATCATCACCCACACGTCACAAAAGATTTCCGAGCAGCAGCGCGAGCATCTCAAGTCCGCGTTCGGCAAGGCCATCGAGGACCTGCCGGGCAAGAGCGAGTTCTGGCTGTGCTGCCTGTTCGATGACGACAAGCCAATGTACTTCGGCGGCACGAACGACAAGCCGGTCGCGTTCATCGAGGTCAACGCCTATGCGACGAGCGAGATCCCGCGCAGCGCCTGGGAGAAGCTCTCGGCCGACATCCAGGACGCGGTCTCCTCACAGCTCGGCGTGCCGAAGGAGCGCATGTACGTGCGCGAGATCGCCTCGCCGGACTGGGGTTGGAACGGCGGCAACTTCTGAGCCGCCGGACCTCCCTTCACAGGCCCCGTCCGTCGCGCACGACCCGCCCGCGGACCCGCGCATGAGCCCGCGCAGAGGCTCACACGCAACAAAAACGCCCGCCAGGTTTTGCAGCCTGACGGGCGTTTCGCGTTCAGAACCGTTGCCGGCTCACTTCTCCGCGACGACCTTGACGGTGAACTGCGCGGAGATCTTCGGATGCACGTTCGCGGTGACCGGGAAGTCGCCGGTGGTGCGGATCGGGTCGAAGACGAGGGTCTTCGGATCCACGTGGATCTGCTTGGCCGAGAGGGCCACGGCAATGGCGTCGGCGGACACGCCGCCGAAGAGCTTGCCGGACTCGGAGACCTTGGCGGAGATCTCGACGGTGGTGCCCTCGAGCTGCTCCTTGAGCGCGACGGCGTCCTCGCGGGTGGCGAGCACCTGGGCGCGGCGGGCCTTGCGCATGGCCTCGATCTGCTTCTCGGCGCCGGGGGTCCACGCGAACGCTTCACCCTGCGGGATGAGGAAGTTGCGGGCATAGCCGGTGGCGACGGTGACGACGTCACCCTTGTGGCCGAGGTTGGCGACGGTGGTGCGAAGAATGACCTTCTGCTGCTTGTTCGGCATGGTTGTTCCTCCTTGCCTCAGCGATCGGTGTGACGACGGTGGTGGCCCCTGCTGACCGGGCGGCCGAGGGTCTGGTACGGCAGCAGCGCCATCTCACGGGCGTTCTTGATCGCCTTGGAGAGCTCGCGCTGCTCCTGGACGGACACGCCGGTGATGCGGCGGGAACGGATCTTGCCGCGATCAGAGATGAACTTGCGCAGCAGCGCGACGTCCTTGTAATCGATCTCGGTGACCTTGGCGGCCTTGAGCGGATCCGGCTTCTTCTTGAACGGCTTGACGGGAGGATGCGGCCTCTTGCGTGACATATGAATCTCCTTGATGATGAAAGTTTTCTGTTGATCGATATCGGCATGGTCTGTCGTCGCCTGGGCGAGCGGATGGACAGGAATGGCCTGCCCTGTCCGTTCACCTGACCTGATGATCAGAAGGCGGGCTCGTCACCCGTGCCGAGCGGGTCGGCGGCACCGGAATCGTTGCCCGTGCCGCTGGCACCGAAACCGGCACCGTTGGAGTAGTTGCCGTACGAGCCCCACTGCCCGGCCTGGCCGGACTGCGCCGGCGACGCGCCCGATGCGCCGCCCGAATAACCGGACTGCGCGGGGGCCACGGAACGGCCGCCTCCGGCATACCCGCCGGGGGCGCCGCCCTGGCGCGGCGTGCGTGTGACCTGTGCGGAGGCATAGCGCAGCGACGGGCCGATCTCATCGACCCGCAGCTCCACCACCGAGCGGTTGCTGCCGTCCTGCGCCGTATAGGAGCGCTGGACGAGGCGGCCCTGCGCGATGACGCGCGTGCCCTTGGTGAGCGAGGTGGCAATGTTCTGAGCCATGTCACGCCAGGCGGAGCAGCGCAGGAACAGCGCGTCGCCGTCCTCCCACTGCTGTGTCTGGCGGTTGTAGGTCCTCGGCGTGGAGGCGATCGTGAAATCCGCGACCTGTGCGCCCGAGCCGACAGTGCGCAGCTCCGGGTCGGCCGTGAGATTGCCGATGACGGTGATCACCGTGTCATTTGCCATAATTACCCAACTTCACAGTCAAATCAGTCTATTGTCAGTCAGTTGACGAAACAGATCGGTGCGGGACGGTCCTTTCGGCCGGATGGCCGGACGGGCCGCGCGCCCTGGACGGCGGTGCGGACAGCGCCCGCCGCGACGGTTCACTTGTCCTTGCGCAGGACCTTGATGCGGATCACCTGCGGGGCCAGGCCGAGCTGACGCTTCAGCTCGTCGTTCGCCGCCGGCTCGACGCTGTAATTGATGACGACATACGAGCCCTCGGCGTTCCCGTCGATCTCGTAGGCAAGCTTGCGACGGCCCCAGAAATCGGTCTTGTCGATCGTTCCCTTGGCGTTCCTCACCACGTCGAGATATCCATCAACGAGCTTCTTGACGCTCGCGTCCTCGAGCTGAGGATCGACGATCATCATGAGTTCATACTTATGAGCAGACATCACCCACCTCCTTTGGTCTTACTGGCCACGGGCCTTCCGTGGCAGGAGGATGTGCTGCGAAGGCCGGCCGGGGTTGGCGGCCGACGACAACAGAACAACATTACCCGCCGGAGCCGACGCGACGTCCCGTCATATTCATCCGCGCGGGCCGGTCACGTGAGCGTCTCAGCGCGACGAGGCGGCCTTCGCCTTCGGCAGGTCGACGAAACCGGTGGAGCGCAGATAGTTCTCCCCCGCCGTCATGTCGTACTGGATGAGCCGGTAGTCGTGCAGCAGACGCCTCGCCCTCGCCGGCAGCTTCGAGGTGGCCACGCTCTTGCCGTCCGACATCACGTTGAGCTGCTCGCCCTTGGGGATGCGGTCCCACACCTGGATGCCGTTCATCACCGGCGGCTCGAGCGCGGGGATCGCCTCATGCATGCGGGTGAGGAAAGCGAGGTAGGGCGAGACCTTGGAATCGGTCTGCGCGGCGGCCTGGGCCATGAAATAGTTCGGGGACGAATAGGCACTGTTCGAGGCGGGCAGCTTCCTCGCGTTCTTCGTGGCTTTGTTCGACCAGACGAAGTAGTCCGTCTCGTGCAGGGCGAGGGTGTTCTTCTGGCTCTTGCTGGCCGTGTCGTAAATGCCGGGCAGATGGTCGCCATACAAGATGACGGTGATGGGCCGGTCGATCTCGTCAAGCTGCCTGAGGAACTTCACCGTTGCCGTATCGGTGATGCTCACACCCTTCGCATACGTGCGGATGTGCGTCTTCTCGGAGGACGACAGGCCGGCACCGGAGACCTGAAACTCGTTGTTGTCGTACCAGTTGTTGTAGTTCATGTGGTTCTGCATGGTCTCCAGCTGGTAATAACGGGCTTTCGTGTTCTTCTTCAGGCTGTTGACGATGGCCGTGTAGCTGGACTCATCAGATACGTACGGGTTGCGGTCAATCTTGTTCTGCGGCTCGAACACGTACGGCGTGCCCGTCTTCGCCCAGAACCTGGAGAAGCCGAAGCGCTTGTAATCGCTGTCGCGGAAGTACATCTTGGCGTTGTACGGGTGGAACGCGAGCGCGCTGCTGCCGGCGTCGTTCCACATCTGCAAGAAGGCGTACGGCCATTCCTCGGTGGGCACGAGCTGGGTGTAGGGCGCGGTCATCGACGGGGCGAAGTTGGCCATCGACAGGCCGGTGGTGGCCATGTATTCAAGGTTGGCTGTGCCGCCGCCGTAGCCGGAGGAGACCATGAGGCCGGCCGTGGTGGTCTTTTTGAGGGCGCGGATATTGGGCATCGGGTCCTTGTTGAGGCTGACGCCGGGCACGCGCGTAGGGTCGGAATACGACTCGGAGAGGATGGTGATGACCGTGTTGTCGGTGAGGCTGCCCGAGCGTGTGGCGTTGATGGACTTGGCCTGTGCCTTGTATTTTGCGGCGATGGCCTTCATGGTCTGCTCGCTGTAGCCCTTGGGCTCCTCCATGACCGTGATGCGCGTCAGGCGCATGAAGCCGATGGCGGTGCCGTTGCCCTTGGCATCGAGGACGGCGTCCCACAGATGGGGGATGTCGCCCATGTAGGCGGAGAAGCGGTTGGCCGCCGTGCCGTCCGTGCCGAGGTTGACGGCGAACCCGCCCAGCAGCCCTGCCGGCAGCGCGACGAGGAGGATCTGCGCGATGACGCGGATCGCGCGGCGCGTGGCTGTCGCCGCGGCCTGCCCGTGGCCGCGGGCGAGGCCCCCCACCCAGCGGGAGAAGCTGCGGCGGGTGAACACCGCGCCCTTGCGCCCGTCGAAGAGGGCGAGCGCCACGTTGGCGGCGAGGACGAGAAGGACAAAGACGACGGCGAGCGCGACGGTGCCGGCCGCATCACCGGGGATAAAGTCGGTGAGCGAACCGGCATTGTCACCGGCCAGGAGCACGTCGGAGGGCAGGATCGGCTCGTTGCGCATCTGCACCTTCCAGCGCTCGATGACGGAGACCACCGTCACGAGGGTGAGGAAGACGGGGCTGGCGGTCCAGAAGCGGTTGATCAGGAAGATGAGCGCCAGATAGATGAGCGCGAGGACGAGCATGTTGAGCGCCCAGACGAAGCGGTGCTGGGTGACGCACAGGCGCAGGAACGCCCAGAGCTGGCCCCACGGGTTGTTGTGCGAGACGGACATCTGCAGGAGCGACATCGCCAGGAAGTCGGTCAGCAGGAACCAGAGGAGGTAGACGAGCGGGTTGTAGCCGCGCCCGGCCGCCCTGCGGCGTGCGCGCAGCGAGGCAGTGCGCCCGCCCCGCGGTTCGGATCCCGCCGCCGGCCGTGCCGCCGTTTCCGCCGCTGACTGTGCCGAAGTGGTCATATCGCCTTCCTTACGGCCGTCTGGTACTGTGCCACGGCCCGTCTCGGGTACCCACCATACACGGCGGCCCCACATGCCATATGTTTCGGGGGCAATCCTGCGCGAACCGTGCATATCCCGTGCAAATTCGCAGGAATCATGCCGGGAGCGGACGGCCTTTCAGACTCATTTCCTAGCATGGCCGGTATGGCACAACGTTCTGACCGGTCACAACCGCAGTCCTGGGGCACGCGCGATCTGAGCCGCGAGCGCGAGGCGGTCCGCAGAGAGGGCGCCGGGCGGTCCGGTGCACGTTCCTCCTCACGGTCCGCCTCCTCACGGTCCTCGTGGGACGGCCCGCAGGAGGGGCAGGAACGGGGCTACCGCTCGAGCACCGGCTACACCATGCGCGGCGAGGCCCACTCCCGTCGGGCGGGTCGTTCCGGATCCCGCACGACCCGCGCCGGTTCCCCGTCCGGGGCAGGATACGGCACGGATGACGGGTATGGCCGCCAGGACCGGGGTGCCTCCGCGCGGACGCGCCGGGGAGCGCACGCGGCAAGCCACCGCATGCCCCGCGGCGGCAGACGCGGCAACCGCGGTGGCAAAGGGCGCAGGCCGAGGCATCTGGCGCTCAAGATCCTCCTCGGCCTCCTCGGAGGTCTCATCGCCCTGGGGATCGTCCTCTTCGCCGTCCTCTATGCCACCACCCGTATCCCTGAACCGGAGCAGGTCGCCCTCGCCCAAAAGACGAACGTTTACTATTCCGACGGCAAGACCTCGATCGGCTCTTACTCCCAGCAGAACCGCGAGATCATCGGCTGCTCGACGCTGCCCTCGTACGTGGGCAACGCCGTCGTCTCCTCCGAGAACCGCACGTTCTGGACCGATCCGGGCGTGGACGCCCGCTCGATCGTGCGCGCGCTGCTCAACAACGTCTCCGGCGGGGCGCGGCAGGGGGCCTCCACCATCACCCAGCAGTACGCGGAGCGCTATTATCTCGGCGAGACCACGAGTTATCCGGGCAAGGTCAAGGAGGCCGTCCTCGCCCTCAAGATCGCCCAGACGCAGGGCAAATCGACTGTTCTGTGCAACTACCTCAACACCATCTATTTCGGTCGCGAGGCCTACGGGATCCAGGCGACCGCCAAGGCCTACTTCAACAAGGACGCCAAGGACCTCACGGTGGGCGAGTCCGCCCTGCTGGCCGGCATCATCCCCGCCCCCAACGCCTGGGCGCCCGACAAGAACCCCACGAAGGCCACACAGCGCTACCAGCGCACGCTGCGCATCATGTACGCGGACAAGCACATCAGCAAGGCGCAGTTCGACGAGGCGATGAAGAACGAGCCGAAACCCGTCGCCTACACGGCCGGCAACCAGTTTGCCGGGCCGAACGGCTACCTCCTCAAACTCGTGGAACAGGAGCTGACGCGCAACAAGACGTTCACCTCCGAGGAGCTCTCCACAGGCGGCTATTCCATCACCACGACGATCGACAAGTCCAAACAGGACATCATCCAGAAGATCGGCGGCTCGCGGGCCACCGGCGAGCCGGACAGCATCTCCCACGCGGGCATCTCCGTCAATGCCTCCAACGGGGAGGTCGAGGCGCTCTACGGTGGCAGCGACTATCTCAAGAAGCAGCTGAACCAGTCGACGCAGGCCACATTCCAGCCGGGATCGACCATGAAGCCCTTCACTCTGCTGACGGCGGTCAGCAAGGGGATGAGCCTCAACTCCGTGTTCGACGGGTCCTCGCCTCGCTCGTTCACCGGGCTCTCACAGCCGGTGAAAAACTACGGCAACGCGAACTACGGGCGCGTCAACTGGTATCAGGCCGTGGCCTACTCGGTCAACACCGCCTTCGTCGACCTCAACAACTGCGTCACCCCGCAGGCCACCGCCGCGACGATGGCCAAGACCGGGATCCGATCAAAGATCGACAAAAACTCGCTCTACAACACGCTGGGCATCAACTCCATCACCGCCTACGACCTTGCCCGCGGCTACACCACCATCGCCTCAGGCGGCATCCGGCGCACCATCCATGTGGTCCGCTCCGTCAAGGACGGGCGCGGACGGCAGCTCTACAAAGCGCCGACGACCGGCACGCGCGTGTTCACCAAGCAGGCGGCGGACCTGACGCGCCACGCGATGGAGGCCGACACGCGTTATGGCTTTGAGTCGCCCGTGCGCACCGTCAACCGGCCGCTCGCCTCCAAGTCCGGCATCGCCAACGATTCGACCGCGGCCGATTTCGTGGTGCTCAGCCCGACCACCACCACCGTGTTCGCCGTCTGGAACTCGGACGCGAACGGCAACGCGGCGGCCTTCCCCACCTCGTTCGAGGGCTATGCCGAGGACACCTACACGTCGACGATGTTCGCGCGGTATGCCCGTCAGGCATGGGCGAACGAGCCTGTCAAGCAGTTCGATTCCGTGACCGACAACGGCAAAATCGGCGGTCCGAACGGCACCTGGGGTCTGGGATACGGTTCCACCACATGGTCGATGGGCACCTCGTCCTCCGATCTGCGCTCCAAGACGACCACGACGCCGGAAAATAAGGACGACACGTCCGACAAGGACCAGTCCTCCCAGCAGCAGTCGCAGTCCGGGGCCGGCTCAGGCACCGGCGGTACAGGTTCAGGAAACGGGGCCGGCACCGAGGGGTCAGGATAGACGGGAACCGGGACCGGCACGGACAGTTCGGGCGGAACTGACGGCACCGACACAGGGACCGGAACAGGGACCCAGACGGACACGGGCGGCAACACGGGCGGCAACACGGGCGACAACGGACAGCGAGGCACGCTGACGGGCTCGTTCCATGACAGCCCGCACCAGCCGTCATGGAACGAGCCATCGAGGAACGAGCCATCGAGACCGGCATGAACCGAACCGGCATGACGCAGCCACGGGCCGCGCTGACGCCGACCATCACACACCGGCCTGTATCACTGGTTACGACAGGAGCATGACGCCTTTGCGCGCGGAGCAATAGGCATTGCCGAGCCAGGTGTGACGGCTCGTCGGCCAGATGGAACCGAGCCTCGGCGACCCCTGGCTCATCCAGATCGAGGGGACACGGCCGTCCGAACTGCGCGAGCCGAGCAGATTGAAGCCGTTCTTGCGCACGAGCCAGTCAGGGTGCTGGGTGGCGATGGCCAGCCCCTCCTCCAGCGCGAGAGGCTGGAACCCATCCGAATCCATGAGTTTGCGGGCCACATCCGGCTCCCGGTTGACGTAGCGCGTGCCCGTGTGCGGATTGATGACGATATAGAACGGGCCCTCCGGAGGATTGAAGTCCACGGGCAGGAAGCTCTCGATGTCACGCGGGGGCATGGTGGAGAAGCCGGCACTGCGCCGGATGGAGGTTCTGGCGATGAGCGAGTCCGGCGAGACGAGCTCGCGGGTGGGCACGAGCAGCACGTCGTCGGCAATCTCGATGCGGTCGAGCGCCGAGAGCAGCGGCTGCGCGAGCGCGACGAACGCACGGGTGCTCATATCGGCCACCTTCGGGTAGCCGAGGTCGACGATGACGTCGAGCTGTCCCTGGACGATGTCCGCGGTTCGCGACATATCCGCCTCCTTTGGGATCTCCGGTCTGTCTTCAGCCTAGCGCCGACAGGTCCGGCACCGGCAGCAGCGATGGCCGTTCATGCTCCGTCGCCACACCGCTTCCACACCACCGTCGCACTGTTCGCACACCACGCGCGCGGCATCACCACCCATGCGGTGCCCGCCGCTCACGCGGCGTCATCAAGAGGACGGCGGCCGGCGAAGGCACGACCGAGCGTGATCTCGTCGGCGTATTCGATCTCCGAGCCGACCGACAGGCCGGAGGCGAGCTTGGTGACTTTGATGCCCGAGCCGTCGAGCAGACGGGTGATGTAGGTCATGGTGGCGTCGCCTTCGATGGTGGGGTTGAGGGCGAGGATGACCTCTTTGACCACGCCGTCCCTGAGACGACCGATCAGACCCTTGATGCGCAGTTTGTCGGGCGTGACACCGCCCATCGGGTCGATGACGCCACCGAGGACATGGTAGAGGCCGTGGTACTGGCCTGTGCGGTCGAGCGGGAGGATGTCGCTGGGACGCTCGACCACGCAGATGGTGCTGTGGTCGCGGCGCGGGTCGGAGCAGATCCGGCACGGACTTTCCTCGGTCACGTTGCCGCAGATCTCACAAAAGCGCACTTTTTCCTGCAGCGTCGTGATGGCATCGGCGAGATGCCGTCCCTCCTCCTTCGGTGCGGAGAGGAGATAAAAGGCGATGCGCTGGGCGCCTTTAGGGCCGATTCCCGGCAGTTTGGCGAAGGAATCGATCACTTCCTGGATCGCGCCGTCATAAATGAGGGCCATCGCTGTTCCTTTCGTTCCGTCCTGTTCGTCCTGGACACCACAACCGGACTTGCCGTCATGACCGCTCTGGCTGTCCCGGCTGTCCGAGGCGACCTGGATGCCGTGACCATCCTTTGGCGCCTTGACCATCCTGGCCTTTGACGCCTTGACCATCCTGGCCGTCCCGGCTGTATCGACAGCGCTGTGGCCGTGTCGGGTCTTTGTCTGTCGCCATGCCTGCCATGGGACATGTCATGCCGACGATCATTTCGTCTTTTTGCCCAGATGGATGTCGGCATGGAGCCGGACATCCTCCTCGGCCTTCTTCTTGCCTGTGGTCGTCACGCTCTTGGCCGCGAAGACCTGTGCGAGCTGGCCGATGCCAACCGGCTGGCCGGGCCGGAGCGCGGCGAGCGCCTCGGCGGATTCCTCCGGGATGACCGGCGTGGCACCGGCCATCGGTACAGGCGCGGGCCGGGCGGAGGTCGCCGGCGCGGCCGCACGGTCCGGGCCGGGGAGACGTGCCGGGCCGGCCGCGGGACCAAAACCGGATGCAGGGCCAGACCCGGCCGCAGGACGAGGACTAGCCGCGGGACCCGGACCGTCCGCCGTGGAAGACACGGCTTCCGCATCCCGATCGCTGCCGTCTGTGTCCTGTTCTGCAGTATCCCGGCCGGCAGTGTCCGGACCGACAGTGTCCTGGCGGTCGTCCGAACGGTCGTCCAAATGATCGTTCCCCGCTCGCCGGTCTGGTTCCTGGCCTGCCCACGGGTCCACAGAATCATGGGCATCCGGAACCGCGATGTGCTTGGGGTGGTGTTCCTCGGTCTGGGTGAGACCGGCTTCCTCCTTCAGCTGTTGTGGATCTGGTGCGGCAAAACCATTCATGTCGGAGGCGGCCGGCGCGTCAGGCACCGGCCCGTCAGACATGGTTCTCGCGTCAGATGCGGAGTGAGACCCGGGACCGGCCCCTCGGTGATGGCCGTCATGCGCCTCAGACGGACCGCCGGAAGAAGATCCGCCCGCCTCCTCGTCCGAATCGGCAGAACGGCCGGAGCCAGCGGAGTCCGGTCTTCCGGAAGATTCCGGCTTCCCGGTCTTGCCGGCTTTCCCTGTCGCCCCTGTCGCCGCAGCGGCGCCGGACATGGCGAGACTGGCCGTCAGCAGCGCGACCTGCCGCTTGATCTTTGTCTGCTCCTCCTGGCCCATCGAACGCATGGTGCGCACCGTCTCACCGTTCGCGGCTGTTGAGGCGGGGGCGATGGTGGCCTGCGGACCGAACAGCCTGCGGACCGCGGCAAGAACGACGAGCGTCACCTTCCGCCCGTTGGTGAGCGCCATCGCGAACGCATGCTGCGAGACGGGCTTGTCGAAGGTGAAGACAAGGTGCGGTGCGCCCGCGCGGTTGCGCAGGAAGTCGATTTTCGCGAGCCTCGGCGGCGTCACATAGAAACGCACCTGCGCCTCCAGTGAGGCGACCACCTGCTTCCAAGCGATGTCCGGATCGGTCGGCGCATCGGTCTGGGAGGAGGACGGCGACGGGCGGGACGATACGGAGACAGGTACGGGGGACGTCTGCGGGGTGGATGAACCCGGACCTGCCGATGATCCCTGTGTCCGGACCGGTGGTTCCTGCTCCCCTGCCGGCGATCCCTGCACTCCCTGCACCCGTACCGATGCCCCCTGCCCGTGCAGGACAGGGCCGACCGGGCGACCGGCCTGTTCCTTGCGCGCCTGCTCCTCGACGATCTCCAGCAGGCGGGCGGCGAGCAGCTCGAGCTTCATGCGCGGGCTCGTGGCCGCGGCCATCTGTGAGAGCGACTGGTCGGCCGCATCCGCCAGAGCTGTGAGGACAGACAACGGCAGGGCGTGTGCCTGTCGGTCGAACAGATCGGCCTGATCGGCCTGTGCCTGCTCCCCCGCACGATCCAGCGCCTTCACGCCGGCCAGACGGACCATGATGAGATCGCGGAATCTTTCGAGGAGGTCCTGGACGAAGCGGCGCGGCTCGAAACCACCGATCGCCACCTTCTCCACCGTGTCGTAGAGCTTTGCGCCGTCGCGGTCGATGAGCGCGTCGACGATGCCCGAGATCATTTCTGTGGGCGTGTAGCCGAGCAGGTTCGTGGCGGAGGTGAGCTCCACCGTGCTGTCCTTCGCGCCGACCATGAGCTGGTCGAGCACGGAGAGCGTGTCACGCACCGAACCGCCGCCCGCGCGCAGCACGAGGGGCAGCACCCCCGGCGCGAGGGTGATTTTCTCCTGCTTGCAGACCTTCTGCACGTAAGGCCCGAGGACCTCGGGCGGCACGAGTCGGAACGGGTAGTGGTGTGTGCGCGAGCGGATGGTGCCGATCACCTTGTCCGGCTCGGTGGTGGCGAAGATGAAGATGACATGCTCGGGCGGCTCCTCCACGATCTTGAGCAGGGCGTTGAACCCCTGCTGGGTGACCATGTGCGCCTCATCGAGGATGAAGATCTTATAGCGGTCACGGGTGGGGGCGAACTGGGCGCGCTCACGGATCTGGCGGGCGTCGTCCACGCCGTTATGGCTGGCGGCGTCGATCTCCACGACATCGACGGAGCCGGGCCCACCGGTGGCGAGGTCCTTGCAGGAAGGGCACTTGCCGCACGGATGGGAGGTCGGCCCCTTCTCACAGTTCAGGCAACGGGCAAGGATGCGTGCGGTGCTCGTCTTGCCGGTTCCCCGCGGCCCGGAGAAGAGGTAGGCCTGGGTGATCCTGCCGCTGTCGAGCGCACGGGAGAGAGGGACGGTGACCTGGTCCTGGCCGATCACACCGTCGAGGGTGTCGGGCCTGTACCGCCTGTAGAGAGCCAAAGCCATATTTCCTCATTCCTCCGTGGCCTGCGTGGTCCACCGAAAACTCCGCTGACCCACGTCGGATCCACACCATCCGTGCCTCAGCCATGCCAGGCCGCGCTCTACGTGCCGGCTGTGCCATCCGTGCGGCAGGCCCGCGGATTGCGTCAGAGCCGCCCCGCCGACATGGCCGTCCGGGCATTTCGCACTCACCACGATAGCCGGACGAGCCGCCGTGCCGGCCGGTTTCCCGACCGGCGCATACGGCCCTCCGACACAGTGCCGAGGCGCGTTCTGCCGTATGGCGGCGCACGGCGGCGGCATCCCCCTCCCGGCAGGTGCGGTCGTCGTCCGACCGCGACGAGGAAGCACCGACGCGCTCACCGTCCGGAATGTGCTCGACAGTCGTCGTCCGGCGTCGGCAAGGAAGCGCCAGATCATCCGGGCTTCATCCCCCTTTCCGGCCGCCGCACTCGTCGGGACCGGCACGGGCGCTCGTCTGCGTCAGAGCGGACAGCGGCCCGGATCCGACACGGACGGTGACGACCGCGTCCTGCCCCTCGACCCGACAGGAGACGAGCACCGGCATGTCAGAAGTGCCGGGTCCGGTGTGGGTGCCCGAGGCGGAACCACCTGGAGTGCCTAAGGCGGAACCGTCGTGCGTGGCTGAGGCGGAACCACTGGGACGGGCGAGAGCGAGGACGGAGGCGGCCCGCCCGCATGGCGGGCTCCCCGGCAGGAGGCCTGCCCGCGCATCCGCCGCCGAGAGCGCGGCAAGGTCGGCCTCCTGCCGGGCCTCGGAGCGTCTGATGACCAGCGAGGAGCCGGTCATCAGCGCTCCGAGGAGGGCCGCCGCCAACAGCACGAGCATGGTCCCGACGATGGTGCCCGACCCCTTCCGAGGTCGGGACAAACGGGAGGGCCGGCCGCGACGGCACTTCCCGCTGGTCCTGACGCCGCCCGTCTTTCCGCAGGCCATATCAGCCGTCCTTTCCGGTCGTCCGCCCTGCCATCGTCCTGCCCGTCGTCGTCCCCTCCGTCA
>JAXGWH010000013.1:0-30261 GCA_040773385.1 Aeriscardovia sp.
AGCCGCCGCGACAGAGCCAGCCCATCCAGCCGTCCACGAAGAAGCAGCCGAAGACCAGCGCGATCAGCGCGACCCAGCCGGCCGCGTCCATCCACATGCGCGTCTGCGGGCGCAGCCAGTCCTCGCGCACGAGGTCGCCGGGCACGGACGTCACCGCCCCGGAGGAGTCGCACTCGGTCTTCCTGGCCACGCGCCAACGACCCGCGCCGCCGGTCATCTCCCAGACCATCGCGAGCGCCGCGCCGGCGAGCAGCTCGGCAAGGCGCGTGTCGAGGCCGTAATAGACGCGGCCCGAATCCGCAGGGTCATACAGGAGCGCCATTTCCGCCGCGGAAGCCGCCATCAGCACCAGCGTGATGACGAGCACCGCGCGGTCGGAGGAGAACATTGTGCGCAAAAGCCACAGCAGGAGCGCCCAGACAAGATAGAACTGCATGATGAGCGCCACGAACCAGAGCGGTTTGAGCGGTGAGGGCAGTCCGGCCGCCGCGAAATACGGGATCTTGGCGATGATGAGCCACCAGTTCGACAGCAGCGCGGCGCTGGCCCAGCCGTCCCGCGCCATCTTCGGCAGGTATTCGGGGGCGAAGACCAGCGAGAGCAGGACGGCGAGCGCGATGGAGGCCATGACGGGCGGCCACAGCCGTGTGAGCCGGTGCAGCTCGTAACGGCCGTACCGGAATTCGCCGGCCTCGAGGCGCCGGTCGATGCCGGTGGTGATGAAGAAGCCCGAGAGGACGAAGAAGACCGGCACGCCGAGGAATCCGCCCGTCAGCGGGGTGGAGCGCAGATGGAAGAGGACGATGGCGACCATCGCCAGACCGCGCAGGCCATCCGCCGCGAGGACGCGGGTGCGAGCCTTCTTCTCCATGCCGATCAGCCTCTCCGGGACTTCCTGACGATCCTGATGATTCCTGATGATTCCGACGATTTTCGTGTCGTGGTCACTGTCACACGGGTCCTGTGACGGAAGCGACCTGTCGGGCGCCCTTTCTCCGGGACACGCCCAGCCAAACTACCACGCGGGTCGAGCGAGGCCGGGATCGGCGAAAAGATGCCGAATGGAATACAGAAGGCCATCGGGCGATATCAACGATTCCTTCAATGATTCCTGGCACAATAGCCGATATAACGTGTGGTAATTTGCCACCGCCTCTACAGCGATCCCCAGGTGCGACGGCATGGCTATACTGTCGATGTAGCCAGAAACAGGGGCATGCGGGCCCGTGAAAACCGTCCCGCAGGCCGGGCGTCGGCCGGATGACCAGCGCATCGGACTTATCACCGCCCCGCTGGAAAGGAGTCGGTCGTGTCTGACATCACCACACGTGAGGACGCGGAGAAATACATCACTGACAATCACATCGAGTTCGTCTCGGTGCGTTTCACCGATCTGCTCGGCACGCAGCAGCACTTCACCGTGCCGGCCGACCGGTTCTCCTCGGAGGGCTTCACCAACGGCTTCTTCTTCGACGGATCCTCCATCAAGGGCTTCCAAGGCATCGAGAAGTCGGATATGAAGCTCATCCCTGATGTGGACACGATCTACATCGACCCGTTCCGCACCCATAAGACGATGGTGTGCGATTTCTCCATCGTCGATCCGTACACCGATGAGCCGTACTCGCGCGACCCCCGCCAGGTGGCCACGAAGGCCGAGGCGTACCTGCGCACCACGGGTGTGGCCGACACGGCGATCTTCGCCCCGGAGGCCGAGTTCTTCATGTTCGACAAGGTGCGCTACGACACCCGCGTGAACACGAGTTTCTATGATGTGGACTCCGCAGAGGCGGCGTGGAACTCCGGCAGCCAGAACAATGGCCCGGACGAGCAGGACGTGCCGAACAAGGGCATCCACGAGCACATGGGCGAGGGCTACTTCCCCGTGCCGCCGCTCGACCACAATCAGGACGTGCGCGACCAGATGATGGAGAACCTCACCAAGGCCGGCCTCGTCCTGGAGCGTGCCCACCACGAGGTGGCGCAGGCCCAGCAGGAGATCAACTACCGCTACAACACCCTGCTGCACGCGGCCGATGACCTCATGAAGTACAAGTACATCGTCAAGAACACCGCCGCGCAGTACGGCAAGGTGGTCACCTTCATGCCCAAGCCGCTGGCCGGCGAGAACGGCACCGGTATGCACAACCACCAGTCGCTGTGGAAGGACGGCAAGCCGCTGTTCTACGGCGACGGCTACGGCCAGCTCTCCGACATCGCCCGCTGGTACATCGGCGGCCTCATCAAGCACGCCGGCTCGGTGATGGCGTTCACCAACCCGACCACCAACTCGTACCGCCGTCTCGTGTCCGGCTACGAGGCCCCGGTCGACCTCGTCTACTCGGCCCGCAACCGCTCGGCCGCCATCCGCATCCCGATCGCCGGCTCCTCCCCCGCCGCCAAGCGCATCGAGTTCCGCGTGCCCGACCCGACCGCGAACCCGTATCTCGCGTTCTCCGCGGAGATGATGGCCGGCCTCGACGGCGTGCTCAACCGCATCGAGCCGCCCGACCCGATCGACAAGGACCTCTACGAGCTGCCGCCCGAGCAGGCAAAAGGCATCAAGGTGGTGCCGGGCTCGCTGGGCGAGACGCTCGACATCCTCGAGGCGGACCACGACTTCCTCATGCAGGGCGACGTGTTCACGCAGGATCTGCTCGACCAGTGGGTCAAGATCAAGCGCGACGAGATCCTCCAGCTGCGCCTGACCCCGACGCCTCAGGAATTCGACATGTACTTCGATGCCTGATAAGCGCCATATCGTGCGATTTATTTCGGTAGTGCTTTAAGATCATCGAGCAATATCGACAACTGATCAGCCCGCTGGGGACCGTTCTCTCACGGATCCCGGCGGGCTTTTCTGTCCTATATTCCGATATCAAGGCCGCATGGGGACGCATTCAATCTGCCCCCCCCCATATGTCGAGAGGTCATAGAAGGCACCGAGAACAACAGTGCAATTCCCAATACCCACCACAGATATAGGTCATGAAGAGCGATGACCGAAGACCATCGAGATAGCCAGAACTAAGTGACGCCCCTCAGGGTCCCTAATTCAGGGCCCCCTTAGAGCGTCATACTTCGAGTTTACAGAAATCCAACCAGTATGACTACTATTTCCAAGTTCTCAATGAAAGTGCGACTCTTCCAAGAGATTTGGTGATTATCGAAAGAACCAACAGGAAAGAATCGCTGGATCCGACACGAAAGACATCTTCTTTTACTCGACGCTGTCCTCCACCGCCCTGCCTACCGGTGCCGGTGCGAGAACAACTTGCAAAAGAAGCTGCCATGCATCTGTCTGATGACATAAACTCAAAACGAAACATGCAGATATGAGATTCTGACAGTGAAATTTGAGTATAGAGACGCTGATCTGTTTGTTTCATGCACCACGACAATCCACCGCAGTGCGCTCCAACTCCGATCAATGACGTCATCACACAGGACTCACCAACATGCCCGAGACCATGCTGACCGCGAAGAGAGAGTATGAGTGATAGAATGGCAACCAACAGTGCCCCACACGCGAGTCGAAAGGCAGCGAACCAGGTGGGGCCGTTTTCGTATTTCCAAGCCTGCTCTCACATTTGAACAGCAGTTGCGTCTCTTAGAAGATCGAGGACTGATTGTTCACGATGAGTCACTCGCACTCACCTGTCTGACAAATATCAATTACTACCGGCTCAGAGGATATTGGCTCACCATTCAAAAGCCAGACGACAGCTTCAAGAAGGATTCGACGTTCGAAGATATCTGGGCCATCTACAAGCTTGACCACGATCTCCGTCTCTGGCTCTGGAAAACCATCAGCCCAATCGAGATCAAACTCAGAACACAATTTGCCTACTGGACCTCTCTCTACGGAGATCCATTTTCATACCTCGACAAGAGGCTCTATGCCCAGCAGCCGCAGTATGAGCACTCTATCACACGATTCCACAAAGAGCGAACGTGAGAGCAAAATGCCTCTCGTCTCCCATAATCTCGATAAATATGGGAAACTTCCTGCTTGGGCGGCAGTAGAGATCATGTCTTTCGGATCGATATCACGCCTCTACGGCAATCTCGCTCGTCACGTAGACGCAACAGAAAATCACCCCGGAGTGCAGGAAAGCATATCGCAATCGTTCTCCACGAGCTCTTATTACCTGAAAAGCTGGTTGCGCCATCTCAGTCTCGTCCGCAACCTTGTCGCGCATCATGGCCGTTTCTATAACAGGATCATGGATATTCAGCCTCAAATGTTAAAGGCGGACAAACAGTTCAAGAGTCACAAGGAATTTCCCACGTTTCTCGTTCTGAGGAATATTTATATGCGCTCATGGCCAGAACAATGGAACACGGCTCTTCATGAACTCGTGAGCATTATCAAACATTATCCGACCGTTGATCTTGCGCCTATGGCGTTCCCCGATAATTGGGCAGAAATACTCTGTGGGACAACTGGCTGTTGAAAACGAGTGCGCAGGGCGGAGCTTTGCTCCGCCCTATTGTAATATCTTAACCGGTTTAAGTATTTCCATTGATATTGTTTATCTCTATCCAGTAAATCATCAATAGATAAGAACAATAACACTCGTGATAGCCAGAAACAGAAGTAATATTTAGCCTCCACCAATCACACTGAACAGGAAAGAAGGACCGGCGATGAAGAAGAGGCAGAGGGCCGTGCTCATCGGCGCGGCGGTGCTGTGCGTGGTCGCACTCGTCGGGGCACTCATTGTGCTGCATCACTCGGCAGGATCCTTCTCCAAGACGGTCAACGACCTCTCGACTGAGGCCTCGCATGCCTCCTCATCCTCATCCTCATCCTCTTCGTCTTCCTCGTCATCCGCGAATGTCTACAAAGGCCATATCGCACAGGTTCACAGCCACAACGACACGAACCACAACGGCGTGGATGACCAGATCGACATCCTGCGCGGCGCCCGTGCCTATGCGGCCACCCAGCCCGAATACAAGAGCGAGTACTACCAGGGCGGCTATCCGACCGACCACAAGGGCGTGTGCACCGATCTCGTGGCCGCCGCGTTCAAATACGCCGGGTTCAATCTGCGCGACCTCGTGGACACGGACATCCGCAGCAATCCGGGAAATTACGACATCGCGGCGCCCGACCCGAACATCGACTACCGGCGTGTGATGAACCTCAAGGTGTTCTTCCACGACTGGGCCGCACAGGGCAAGGCGACCGCCCTCACCACGAATATCCACGACATCAAAGCCTGGCAGGGCGGCGACGTGGTCATCTTCCGCAACCACATCGGCATCGTCTCCGACAAGCGCGACGCGGCGGGCATCCCCTACGTGATCCACCACAATTACCGCGGGCAGACCAACTTCGAGGAGGACGTACTGCCGCATCGTCATGACATCGCGGCGCACTACCGGGTCAGATAATCCACACCGCTGTCCAAACACTCCCCGTCAAATCGTCCTCATCAAATAGCCTTCCCTCCCCACAGCACCGGATAATCATCCGGCTCGAGAAGAAGGCCCGGCGTGGCATGCAACGACTCATCACCGGCATAGGCCACAACGCGATGCGCCGTGTCGACGCCCAGCAGCGGGCCGAGCTTGTCGAGCTGGGCGAAAAAGCGGTAGTTGAGCGTGCTGGACGATTTGATCTCCACGGCGTACTCGACCTCGACGCCTTTCTCCACGAGCAGGTCGATCTCGCTGCCGTTGCTGTCACGCCAATAGCTCAGATGGGGCGTGCGCCCCTGGGCGAGGAAACCCTTGATGACCTCAACGATGACGGCGTTCTCGAAGATGCTGCCTCGCTGGCGGTTGAACAGAAGATCATCCTCGGTCTCGATGCCCAGCAGCGAGCAGAGCAGGCCTGTGTCATAGAAATACAGCTTCGGGGAGCGGATGAGCCGTTTGCCGAAATTCTTGTAATACGGCTGCAGCTCGAAGAGCACATAGCTTGCCTCAAGCAGGGAGATCCAGCCGCGGGCGGTACGCACATCGATCTGGGCGTCCCGTGCGAGCGAGGCGACGTTGAGGACCTCCCCGACCCTGGCGGCGCACAGACGCACGAACCGGTCGAAGTCACCGAGACGCTGCTCGCCGATCTGGGTGCGGACATCGCGGTCCACATACGTGCGGATATAGGCGTCGAAGAAGCGCGTCGGACGGGCCGCCGTGCTGAACAGACGAGGATAGCCGCCCCAGAGCATCCAGTGGTCGACCGACGACGGTTTTCTGCCTGAACGCGCGAGTTCCTGCCACGAGAGAGGGAGCAGTTCGACAATACCGGTGCGTCCGGCAAGCGACTCGGAGATGGAACGCAAAAGCGCGAAGTTCTGTGAACCGGTGATGACATACTGGCCCATCTCCGAAGACCGGTCGACGGTGGCCTGCAGATCACGCATCAGGGACGGTACGAGCTGCGCCTCGTCGATGATCGCCGGCCCGTGAAAACGACGGAAGAACAGGCCCGGGTCGTTTCGCGCCAAAGCGCGGACGGCGCTGTCCTCAAGGTTCGCGTAGGCATAATCGGCGAACAAGTGACGGACGAGTGTCGACTTCCCGCTCTGGCGCGGCCCGGTGACAGTGACCACGGGGAATTCGCCGGCGAGCGACATGATATCGTCCTGCGCGTCACGATCGATGAAGAACTGTGCGACGTCGTTTTCCTGAACCATCATGCCCCTTTCCGCCAGACGGGCGTCTCTGGACCGATTCGTTGTGATATCAACGATCTATCGGAACCATCACTGGCCTATTCTGCCACAGAATCACGCACGATGTATGAATTACATAGCATACAATGCATCTTTTACATAAACTACAATGCATGATTTGCATAACTTCCAATGCATGAATTACAGAGACCCTACTGTATGAATTGCATAACTCCCACTACATAATCTGCAGAAGATCTCTCACCCCTCATGCATGACCGGCGACGAATGATCTGCGGTAACCACTTCCTCTCCCGCTTTCCATTCTCCCGTTCTCCCAGAGTTCTTCCAGAGCTCTCCCCGCAATCTCTGCGCTCTTCGGCACGCGGAATGGAGGAATCCCTGCAGCGCCCCGCAGATTCGCCCGCCATGATCGATTCCAGAATCCCGGGGAAGACCGGGAAGACGAAAGGATCATCATGACCACCGCACCAACACCGCTCGCAACAGCCACACCGCTCACCGCGACAAACCCCATCACCACACACCAGACAGAAAGCGACACCGCCGTCGCCGACCAGACCGTTTACGGCGCACATCCGGCTGCCGCACTCCACACACCCATCCCGGCGCAACACCTCGAGGAGACGACAACGGCGATCGGCATCCCGTGCGAGACGGACGTCGACATCGTTCTGCCCGCTTATAACGAGGAGGAGCAGCTCAGCGACCACGCGCTCCGGCTCGCCGGCTGGCTGCGCAACAACCCCCGCTTCTCCTCGCAGGGATCCATGCCGCAGAACGGGCGCCTGACCTGGCAGATCGTCATCGCCGACAACGCCAGCACCGACGCCACCTGGAGGATCGCCCACAACCTCTCCGCCGCCGAACCCGAGGAATTCCGCGCGATACGCCTGGCGCGCAAAGGTCGCGGACATGCGCTCAAGACCGCATGGGACGGCTCGCACGCCAACATCCTCGCCTACATGGACGTGGACCTCTCGACCAATCTCGACAACTTCACCGCTCTGGTGGAGAGTCTTCTGACCGGCAAGGCGGACATGGCGATCGGCTCGCGGCTGCTGCCCGCCTCCCGCGTGCGCCGCAGCCTCAGACGCGAGGTGTCTCCCGCGGCTACAACAGCCTGCTGCACCACCGCCTCGGCGCCATGTTCGCCGACGCGCAGTGCGGTTTCAAGGCGGTCACCGCCCACGCGTGGGGCGCCATCGGACGGCACATCAGCGACGACGAGTGGTTCTTCGACACCGAGCTGCTCATCAAGGCGCAGTATGCCGGGCTCGCCATCGCCGAGATCCCGGTGGCCTGGGTGGAGGACGCCGGCACGACGGTGGACATCCCCGCCACGGTGCGCCGGGACCTGCGCGGCATCTCCCGTGTGAGGAAAGAGCTCGAATACGGGCAGGAGGCCGATCCGGTACGCGGGACACACGGGATCCGCGAGACACGCCAGGCACGTCCGTTCGCCCGCCCGCAGACCGCCGCCGGACAGCTGGCGTGACCGGGACAGTCACAACACCTGACACATCACCCGTCACATCACCCATGAACATTGAAAGGAACTGTGCATGAGCACCACTGCAATCCCCTCGGCGACATCCGCCTGGCAAAAGGCCGGGACCGGCCGCGCGGACAGCACCATCCGGCGCGCGTGGAGGGTGCGCCGGATGCCGCGCGGCCTGCGTTCCTCCCACCTGCGCCACCCTGCGCCACGCTGGACACAGCGCGAGCGCATCGGCTTCACCGTCCTCCTTCTGGTCGCCTCGGCCGTGTTCCTCGTGGGGCTGACCGCCTCGGGCTATGCGAACGAGTTTTATTCGGCCGCCGTCCAGGCGGGGTCGATGGACTGGAAGGCGTTCCTGTGGGGCTCGCTCGACCCGGGCAACGCCGTCACCGTCGACAAGCCGCCGGCGTCCATCTGGCTGATGGCCCTCTCCGTGCGGATCTTCGACCTCAGCTCTTTCTCGATCCTGCTGCCGCAGGCGCTCATGGGCATCGCCACCACGGCGGTGCTATATCTGACGGTGCGGCGCGTGTGGTCGCCGGCCGCGGGCGCCATCGCCTCGGTCGTGTTCCTCACCACGCCGATCACCGCGCTCATGTTCCGGTTCAACAACCCGGACGCGCTGCTCATGCTGCTGCTCACCGGCGCGACCGCGGCCGTGCTGAGGGCCATCGACTATGACACCACAAGGACGGGCAACCGCCGGCGCACCGGGTGGATGGTGTTCGCCGGCGTGCTCGTGGGCCTCGGATTCCTCACCAAGCAGCTGCAGGCGTTCCTCATCCTGCCCGGGCTCGCTATTGCCTTTCTCGTCGCCTCGCCCACGAAGATCGGGCGCCGGCTCGGTGACGGGCTCGCCGCCGTGGCGGCCGTCATCGTCTCGGCGGGCTGGTGGGTGGCGCTCACCCTGCTCGTGCCCGCCTCGCAACGCCCGTATATCGGCAGCTCGCAGAACAACTCGTTCCTCGAGCTGACGTTCGGCTACAACGGTTTCGGCCGTCTGACGGGCAACGAGACCGGCTCGGTGGTTCCCGGATCCGGCTCCTCCTCCACCCCGCAGGCGGGAATGTGGGGCCAGACCGGGCTCCTGCGCCTGTTCGGCCAGGATTTCGCCGGCCAGGCGGTCTGGCTCGTCTTCCTCGCGTTCGCGGGCATCGTGGTCGGCCTCATGCTGGCCGGCAAGGCGGCCCGCACGGACAGGCGCCGGGCGGGGGTCATCGCATGGGGCTCGTGGCTCGTGGTCACCTGGCTCACGTTCAGCCTCATGGGCGGCATCTTCCACGCCTATTACACGATCGCGCTCGTGCCGGCCATCGCCGTGCTCACCGCGGTGTGCGTCACCGGCCTGTGGGAGGCGAGCAGGAGGCTCTGGGCGCAGATCCTCGCGCCGGTTCTCGTCGTGGCCACGGGCGCGTTCGCCTGGCACATCGTGCTGCAGTCCGGCTGGCAGACGTGGATCGGCTGGACGGCACTCGCTCTCTCGGTGCTCGGTGCCGCGCTGATGGTGGTCGCAGCCGTGGGCAGTCGGAAGAAAGTCACGACCCCGGTCACTTCTCGATCCCCACAGATGACCCCGGTCACTGCACAAGTCCCTGCACAGACATATCCGATGACTCCGGTCACCTCGGCCGCTCCCCAACCCACCGGACATGCGTCTGCTCAGTCCTCTCAGACTCCGCAGACTCCGACAGTGACCCCGGTCCCCCAGACGGCCACGACGACCACCCCGCGCTGGATGTGGCCCGTGCTCCTCACCGCGCTTGCTGTGAGCGGTGTCGCCTGTCTCATCGGGACGGTCTCATGGACGGGCGTCACGCTCTCCACGGGCCATCACGGCTCGATCGTCTCAGCCGGCCCGTCCCAGAACGGCATGGGCGGCCACGGTGGTCAGGGCGGTCCCGGCGGCATGAACGGCAGCCCAGCAGGACAGGGCGGCCAAGGGGGTTTCGGTAGCCAGAACGGTCAGGGCGGGATGCCCGGCTCGAACGGTTCGAACGGATCCACCGGCTCGAAAGGTAATGGAACGAGCAGTCCCACGGGATCCGCGACCACCACCGGCGTGACAAAGGCGACGAGCACCCTGCTCACGCTGTTCGGATTGTCCGGCAACAGCGACGGCCAGGGGCAGATGGGCGGCTCCTCCGCCACCTCCCAGATCGCCGCATGGGTGGCCAAAAACTAAACCGCCAGGACGGTGGACGGCGTCACCCTCTACGATCTGACCAAACCCAAGACCGCATAACCGACACATCCCTCCTCCGACAGTCCTCTGGAATCAGGCAGGATGCCCCACGATGGGATGTCCTCACACACAACGAGACGGCCTCCGCGATCTGCCTTACCGACAGGTCCGGAGGCCGTTGTTCTCAAATTTTCCCCGACCGAGCGAACTCTTACCGTGTCTTATTCGGATCGGTCGTCCCCGCGAGCGGCTTCTCGCCCGGACGGCCGAGCGGACCGACCAGCTCATGGGCGCGGTACGGCTCTTCCAGATAGTCGATCTCCTCCTGCGAGAGACGCACACGCCGGGCGAGCACCGCGTCGTCCACGCGCGAAGGCTTGGAGCAGCCCACAATCGGCGCGGTCACCCCCTTGTCCCACAGCCAGGCAAGCGCGATCCGCGCCATCGGCACACCATGCCTTTCTGCCAGCTCCTCCACGCGGGCCACGATCGGCAGGTCCTGCTGCTCGGCGGCGTCGTACTTGTTCTTCTCGGTGGCATCGGTGCGCCCGCGCACCGAGTCGGAGCGCCAGGTTGGCCGGGCGAGATGCCCGGAGGCGAGCGGGCTGTACGGGGTGACGGCCATGTTGTACTGCCGACACACGGGCAGGGTCTCGCGCTCGTCCTCGCGGTAGCGCAGGTTGTAGTGCGGCTGGAAGCTCGTGAATCTCGTCCAGCCGTTCTCCTGTGCGGCCACCTGCATGTCGTGCAGCTGGTAGGCGTACATCTCGCTCGCCCCGAGGGCGCGCACCTTGCCGGCTTTCACGAGTCCGTCGAGTGCCTCCATCGTCTCCTCGATGGGCGTCGAATAGTCGAAACGATGGATGATGTAGAGGTCCAGATAGTCGGTGCCCAGACGTTTCAGCGTGCCGTCGATCTCCCGGTTGATCGCCTCTTTGGACAGGCGTCCGTCGTTGAAGAACACCTTGCTGGCGAGCACGACCCTGTCGCGGCGGATACCGAGCTGCCTGAGGGAGCGGCCGATGAACTTCTCGGACGTGCCGAACGCGTAGACGTTGGCCGTGTCGATGAAGTTGATCCCCAGATCGAGGGCGCGTCTGATCACCTGCGTGGTCTCGTCCTGACCGATGGTCCACTGATGGAATTTCTGCGACGGCTCGCCAAAGCTCATCCCGCCCAGACAGACCGGGGAGACCTTGATCCCCGACCAGCCCAGCGGCACGAGGCCCATATCGGCCGCCCCGGCACCATGTCCTGTCTCGAGCAACACCGATTGCGCGGATGGGTGTGTATATTCCGACGATCCGGCCGCCGATCTGCCGTGCCGCGTCGGCAACTGCGATTTCTGTGATGATGATTTCTGTGACATGGCCATCACCCTTCATCTTCACGATTGTTTCCGTGATATTTTTCCGCTCTCAACCTAGAAGATTAAAGGACGTGAAGTCGATGGGCCTGTCCTGAAAGGTGAATCAGCCGAGAAGGGGCAGCCATCCCGTCAGATCAGTCCTTCAGACCGACAGGACAGTCCGTATCCCTGCCGGATCATTCCAACTGGGCGAGGGTATCCGTATCCCTGCGGATCGTCCAGACCGGCAGAACCACTCGTATCCCGGTCAG
Organism: Aeriscardovia sp.; assembly: GCA_040773385.1. Taxonomy (GTDB): domain Bacteria; phylum Actinomycetota; class Actinomycetes; order Actinomycetales; family Bifidobacteriaceae; genus Aeriscardovia. The sequence continues at coordinate 11,957 of JAXGWH010000013.1, forward strand.
ATCAGTCCAGGCCGTCCGGACCGTCGTGCAGAAGGCGCTCGAAACCGGCCTCATCAAGGATCGGCACGCCCAGCTGCTCGGCCTTGGTGGCTTTGGAGCCGGGGTTGGCGCCGACCACCACGAAGCCGGTCTTCTTCGAGACCGACCCCGCGGCCTTGCCGCCGCGCGCCTCGATGGCCTCCTTGGCCGCCTCGCGCGAATAACTGTCGAGCGTGCCGGTCACCACCACGGTCACGCCGGCGAGCGTCTGCGGCAGGCCGGAGCCCTCCTCCTTCTTGCTGCCGATGCCCGCGGCCGTCCACTTGGCGAGCAGGTCGTGGCGCCAGTCGGAGGGGTCCTTTGCGCGGGCGAACCAGTCGACCACCGCGGCGGCCGTGTCCTCACCGATGCCGGGGATCTCCATGAGCTCGTCCTTCGTCGCGTTCTCCACCGCGTCGAGCGAACGGAGGGAGTTGGCGATCAGACGCGCGGTCGGCCCGCCGGTGTGGCGGATGGACAGAGCCACGAGCACGCGCCACAGGTCGGCATCCTTGGCTTTGGAGAGCTCGTCGAGCAGCTGCAGCGTGTTCTTGGAGGGACGGGCGGGGGTGGTCACCTCGCCCTTCGCGTTGTGTTTCGCCTCGTTCCAGAACGCGGGGACGGTGGTCCACAGGCCCGAGCCGCCGCGCTTTGTGCGCACGGTCCGTTTCTTGCCGTCCCTGTCAACGCTCTTTTCCTCCACGACGGCGATCTCGCGCCACACGCGCACATCGCGCAGTTTTTCGGCGGTGAGGTCGAAGATGTCCGCCTCGCTGGCCAGGACCGGCGTCTGCGGTGCGGGTAGCGCGAGGCCCTCCACCGGCTCGTACGGCTCCGGCTCCTGGCCGGGGGCCACCTTGATGCCAGTCTGCCACTTGTTCTCGCGCACGGTCTCCGGGGGCACATAGACGGCCGGCGAATCGGGCCGGTCATGCTCCGGCTCGCACAGGGCGGTGGCCACCTCGATGCCCAGCGAGTCGATGTCGAAGGCAGTGCGCGAGCCCACGTGCAGCACGCGGTTGACGATCTGGGCGGGGCAGCCCTCGGCGTTGGGGCAGCGCCAGTCCACGTCACCTTCCTTCTGGTGGACGAGCGGGGTGCCGCAGCTGGGGCACTTCGTGGGCATGCGGAACGCCCGCAGCTCACCCTCCCGGCCCTTCCGGTCGGCGAGGACAGGACCGACGAGCTCGGGGATCACATCGCCGGCCTTGTGGATGACCACCGTGTCGCCGATGAGGATGTTCTTGCGGCGCACCTCGTCCTCGTTGTGCAGCGTGGCGGCGGAGACGGTGCTGCCGGCCACATACACCGGATCGAGCACGGCCACCGGGGTGACGCGCCCGGTGCGCCCCACCTGCACGATGATGTCCCGCAGGCGGGTGTTGACCTCCTCGGGCGGGTACTTGTAGGCGATGGCCCAGCGGGGCGCGCGGCTGGTCACACCGAGCCGGCGCTGCAGGTCGCGCGAGTCCACCTTGACCACGATGCCGTCGAGGGCGTGCTCGATGTCGAAGCGGTGCTCGTGGTAGTAGTCCACCATCTTCTCGATCTCGGCGAACGTGTGCACCACGCGGTTGTGCGGGCTGGTGGGGATGCCCCAGCGGTCGTAAAGGTCGTAGGCCTGGGACTGGTCGACGAGGTCATCACCGGCCTGCCGCTCGGCCTGTGTCCACTCCACAAGGCCGAGGCCGTGCGCGTAGAAGGTGAGACGGCGCTCGGCGGTGATGCGCGGGTCCTTCTGGCGAAGACTGCCGGCGGCGGCGTTGCGCGGATTGGCGAACGGTGCCTCGCCCCTGTCCTCACGGGCCTTGTTGAGGGCGTGGAAGTCGTCAAAGCGCATGAACACCTCGCCGCGCACCTCCAGCAGGTGGGGGATGTCGGCCCTGTTCCCGTCGAGCTGGGCGGGGATGTTGCGGATGGTGCGCACGTTGGCGGTGATGTCCTCGCCGGTCACGCCGTCTCCACGGGTGAGTCCCTGTACGAGCACGCCGTCACGGTAGATGAGGTTGAGGGCGAGGCCGTCGATCTTCACCTCGCACGTCATCTGCAGTTTCTCGCCGTCCTTGACGCCCAGTTCGGCCTTCACGCCGTCATACCAGTCGCGCAGCTCCTGCAGGGAGAACACGTCGTCGAGGGAGAGCATCTGCGAGGGGTGGCGCACCGAGGGGAACTCGTTGGAGAACGTGCCGCCCACCCGGTGCGTGGGCGAGGAGGGGGTGTCGAGCGCGGGGAACGCCTTCTCGAGCGCCTGGAGCAGGCGTATACGGGCGTCGTAGGCGGCGTCAGAGCTGGCCGAGTCGTTGTGGATGTAATAGTCGATCTGGTCGCGCTCGGCCCAGGCGGCGAGCGCCTGGTGCAGCTGTGCGGCCTGCGCGGGGGTGAGGGAGGCGACGTCGATGTGCGCGAGGACGGCGATGTCCGTGTCGGTACCTCTCAGACCGAACGGCAGATCGGCACCCGCGGCGGTGTGGTCGGCCGGATGCGCGTGATCGGTGTGCGCTGTAGAACCGGCAGGATCAGTGGGACCAGCAGGGTCACTGTGATCGATGTCATCAGCGTGATCAGCACGATGAGCAGGTTCAGCGCGATCATCCGTATCAATATGATCGGTATGGTCAGTACGGTCGGTGTGACCTTTGTGGTCAACGGGATCAGCGTCGTCAAAGCCGAGATCGAGGGTGTTCTGCGCAGCGTCAGTCATACCCACGATTCTACGGCGCCACGCCCGGCTGTGCCGTCCATCGACGACCCGTGGCATCTCGGACATTCGGTCATGGCATACCGCATCAGGCACACTCCGGGATGGTCCGTGACCCCGGCTGACCAGGACTCACGCCTCCAGCGAATGGAGGAAGCACGCCTGCACCATGTCGATGCCGCCCTGGTCGGCGTGGTTCACCCGCGCCCAGGCACGCGCGATGGTGCGGGCGGGGATGAACATGCCCTCGTCCACGCTCACGCGCGTCGCCTCCGAGAGGATCGTGCGGATCTGCCGGTCGGGCCAGATGACGAGCGAATCGGAGCGCAGGGCCTCATTGATGTCGTCCTCGTCCTCCGGCACGGCCAGACCCTGCAACCGCATCCGCTCCGACAGCTCGGACAGCTCGCCGGGCAGGGCGCCGTTGGCGGTCATCCCCAGCCGCAGCGCGGTCTGGTAGCAGGCGGCGGCCGGGGCGAACCGGTCGAGCTGCCACTCCGCGTAGGCGAGGCGGTAGTAGGCATACCCGGCATCGAACCGGTCGACGGCCACGTTGAGCGCGTTGAGGCAGGCGGCCCGTGCGCTCACCCAGTCGTCCGCATGTGCGTACTGCACGCTCTGGCGAAGATGGACCATCGCATAGGAGGGCGCGTACGAGACCGCCTTGTTCAGGTGCCGCAGCGCGGACTGATGCTCGGACGCGTTGCTGTACGCGTCGGCAAGGAAGAGATGGCCGTAGAACAAGTCATCGGGGATGACCAGCGTCCTCTCCCCCGGCGTGGCAAACAGATGGTTGTAGACCACACGCTCGGCGTACGAGTTGAAGAAGCGCGGAACTCCCGGTCCGGAGCCGTAGCGGGCGTCGTACCGGGCGAGCACGTCCTCATAACGGTCGATGGCCTGCGCCGGGTCCTCGCCGCGCATGGCGTAGCCGAGCAGGTCATGCCGGGCATCCTGCAGCACCTTCTCGTCCTCGAAGGTGATGTCCGGCGCCTCGGAGCGGTCGATGAGCGAGCGGATGAGCGGCTCGCGCTTCGTCTCCAGCTCCGGGTCGGCTACTCTGTCGAGGAAGGCCGTGGCCCGCCGCGCCGCCTGCACCGAGGTGATCTGCCCGGACCGCTCCTGCCGGTGCAGCTGGGTGACGTAGTCGACGGCGCACTGGAGCACCTCCTCGCGCTGGATGGACAGGCCCATCGAGTCCTTCGCGGCGAGCGTCCTGCGGGCGCGGTCGTCAAAGAGGCGCTGGGCGGCCTCCGGTTCCTCCTGGGCGGCGGCCGGCGTGTAGTCGAGGTCGCGCAGGGAAACGCGCGAGGGCGAGGGCAGCAGGCTTTCGTCGCTGTCCGTGCGCATGACCGCGCCGAAGCGTCTGTACAGACCGGGCAGGTCGAAATCCTCACCACCGGCCAGATCGGCCAAGGTTTGCTCGAACAGCGCACGGGTGAAGGTGACGGTGACGAGGCGCACCGGCTCGGGCGGCTCGTCGGCATTCTCGATACTGCCCTCGGGCAGCAGGCCCGCCGAGGCGACGAAATGCCCGCCCTGCGGATGGTCATTCCCATCGGGAGTCGACGGGACGCCCGAGACGCGACCCCCATCGGCCGCGCCCCGCGGGCCGTCCTCGTCCTGGGCTGCGGAATCCCCACGAGAATTGTTCTGGGAATCCTCCTGTTCGCCGGCATCACCCCGGGAAGTGTCATTGCCGCGGGAAGCGTCCCCCGCTTGCGCCCTGCCGGCCGCCGCCGCGCCCTTCGAGGTCCGGGCATCATCACCAGTCTTCGCCGGGTAGACGCCGGAATCCTGTGCGACGGAGGGCTCCTCCAACTCGTCGCCGACCGCATGATCGAGCGGGCTGCCGGTGAAAGGATCGCCGTCCGGCACCATCGGGGTCGTCTCAGGATCCCCATGGCGGTCCCTGTCCTTCGCCTCACCCTTGCCCGAGGAATGCCTGAGCAGCCCGAGACTGTCCAGCAGTCCCATCGCCAGGCTCGTCCTGCGGTGGACGGCGGCGTAGAGACGGTTGTCATTGATGAGCAGTGTGACGTGGCTGACCTGCTCAGAGGCGCCGAAGGCAAGCGCGGCGAGCAGCAGGCCCTCCTCGAGGCTCTCCCGCGAGGCGAGCGCGTGCCGGTCCTTCTGTGTGAGGGGAATATATCCATCACTGGCGAAGAATTTGTCGGGCAGCATATCGGCCTCGACGGCCCCCATTTCCACGGCCACCCGGCCTTCGGCCAGACGGCTGCGGAAATCGACGCTCGGGCGCATCGGCAGCCTCAGCGTCTCGTACAGCCGGGCGAGCGACTGGCGGTAGGCCCACTCCCCCACGGCGGGTGAGGGCCGTCCAGCCCGCTTCTCGTCCTGCAGGAGACGGTCGGTGGTGGCGCGCGCGTAGTCCTGAGCGCCGAGCAGATAGGAGGGCACGTCCGGCCGTGGCCCCGAGGACACACGGCTCCCCTCGTCGTCAAAGGCGCTCTCCTGTCCTCGCCAGAGCACGGAGCCGGGCACCGGCAGCGCCGTGAGCACAGGGTCGCGGAGGATCCCGCGGTCACAACGTGCGACCTCCGCCTCGTCGGCGTCCTCCTCCACCGGCCCGGTGCCGGTGAGGGCGTTGGATTCGAGGACCGCCGAGACGAGGGAGAAGCGGTTGAAGGCTGATTCGAGGCGCAGCGCCTCGAACTCGCCGGCCGTGTCCAGCCCGGCCCCCTGCTGGCCCGGGCCTGACATCGTGTCCTCGCGTGTTCGCAGCAGAAAGGCACAGGAATAAGCCGATGTGGTGAGCACGAGCGGTTCGAGGCCGTGTCGCGGCAGGAGCGGGGCAATGCTCCCGGAGAGGAAGTCAAGCTGGTCGGGCAGCGCGAGGAAGAACCGGTCGAGGCCGGAGATCCGGTAGCCGGCGAGCGCGTCATCGGTGATCGAGGCGATGGTGTTGCGGATGGCGGCCATGGGCGCCTGCTCGCGCAGAAGACGGAAGACCGCCCCGGAACCGTAACCCTGCGGGTGCCCCGCCACGAGCGGCAGATAGGCGGCGGCGAAGAAACCGACCGCCACGGCATCCCTGTATGACAGTCCGGAGCGCAGCCCCGCAGGAAGCGGCATCTTCATCTCGTGCAGGGCGTAGCGGCCCCCCTCCTGCTCCCAGGACGCGACCCAGCGGGGATCACCCTCGGCGGTGTCGAGTCCGGAGACGATCGCCCCGTGCACGACGGCGTCTTGCGGAACAGGGCGGGCAGGCCCGGCGAGCGGGTTGGAGGCCATGCCGATCGGACGGATCCCGCCGTCCCCGCCTGCACCGGCGCGGCGCAGCCCCCGTCCCATTTCACGCGCGGCGCGGCCCGCCAACCGCCGGGCATCGCGGACAAGACGACCGGCGAACCCTGTGACGGCGTGGGCGGGCCGTCCGCCACGACGACCACCGCCACCGCCGTCACTGTCACCTTTGCCGTTCCTGCCGCGATGGCGGTCGAGATCACGGTCCGACCGCGTGCCGGCACCGGACGGCATCGCGCCGCCGTCCGCCGGCGCGGCACCCGTCCTCTCGGGCAGGAAGGCGAGATCCACCTTCAGCCCCGCCGCATCCGTCACCGTGGGCGGGGCGAGGAACACGCGGCCATGCCAGTCGGCAAGCGCCACCTGGCTGAAACGGTCCTCCTCCGTGAAGATGCCGAGCGCGATGAGCGAGCCGCCGAGTCTGGGCAGCTGCGCCCAGCCGACCCCGACCTGCGAGCCGGAGGGGATATGAAAGATCCGCCGTTTGACGAGCGGGGAGAGCCTCTCGGACGCCGATGCCGGGTCCCCGCCGCCCTGTCCCGCTGCATAGGCGCGCAGGAACCGGTCCTGGTCGATGATCGTGCGCCCGATGCCCGAGCGTGGTGCGCCGGACCCGCTGTGCGCACCACCGTCGTACAGCGCCCGCTCTGTGTCCGTCTCGCTCATGATCCGCCTTCCGCCGCGACCGAATTCCACGTGCCGTGTGCCGCCTGTCATCCCGGTCCTGCACCGGATAACCTTCTATTGTGCCCGCCCGGGGCCGACCCGTCCTCCGCCGGCACAAAATTGTGGATAACTGGTCGGAGGCGGCCACGCCGCTGTTGTGGATAACCGTCTCCTTCTCCTTTCGATCCCCTCCGCTCCTAGAATTGCGCCTATGAGCACACAGCCACCGACCGCGCCGCGGGGACGACGCCGACCATCGCGCACAGGACGACGGTCCGCCTCCCCTGTCACGCTCGCCGAGCACCTCGCGCACGGGGCGGGCCGGGCGGCCGGGGGCGTCAGCGAGTTCGGCACCCGTCTGCGTCAGCGGCATGGCCACGATATTCACGCCTTTCTGCTCCGGCGCCGTCATGGCGCGCGGCTCTTTGCCATCGGCATGGCCATCATCCTCGTCCTCGAGGTGTTCTGCTTCAATGCCTCATTTTGGAAGAGTCTGTCGGAGCCTGCCGCCCTCGACCCCCTCTCCACCACGCAGCAGGTGGGCAGCGGTCTGCGACAGGAATCGACGAGTCTTCTGAGCGTGATCGACGGCCAGGACAGCTGGGTCCAGATCGGCGGTTTTGACACGACGGTCGACACGATCCATATGGTCTCGACGCCGCAGGCCGTGCCTGACCAGAGCGCCGAGAATCCCCCGACCGTGCCCGCCTCCTCCGCCCTGCCCGCGGCGAGCGCCTGGGTGCAGGTGCGCGTGCAGGTGCTGCCGGTCGGCTCAAACACATGGGTGACCGGCCCGGTCCAGGGCTATGCCCCCTCAGTGGCCTCCAGCCAGTACCTTTCGGCCCCGCACACCGGCAGACCGTCAAGGGCGGTGCGGATCTGGTTCCAGCAGCCGGTGGGCTCGGCGTTCACGTTCGGCAGCATCGGCATCAACGACCGTCCCGGCTTCGTCTTCTCCTGGCTGCGTGTGGGATTGATGACCGCGCTGCTGCTGTTCCTCATCGCTTTTGTCGACCCGCATTCGGCCGTCTGGCACATCCCCTACGACCCTTCCGGCCGCCGCTGGCAGATCGGCGTGATGGCCCTTCTGTGGGTGCCCCTGCTCATCACACTGGTCGTCTACGCCTCCACCAACCCCCACGCCAACCTGCAGCCGCCGACCCCCGGCGCGGCGGGCAACTACACCTATGAGCCCGACCAGTACGCCCGCACCGCCGACGCGATCCTGCACGGGCGTCCCTGGCTCGACCTGCCCGTTGTGCCCGAGCTGGCCCGCGCCCGAAACCCCTACTCGCTGGCCCTGCGCGCCCAGCTGCTCAGCCAGGGGGTCACGCCGATCTTCTGGGACCATGTGTTCTGGGGCGGGCACTGGTACATGTATTTCGGCATCGTCCCCGTCCTCATCGCCTATCTGCCCTATGAGCTGGTGAGCCTGGCGGTGACCGGGCAGGCGCAGGGGCTGTCCACCCCGCTGGCCGATATCCTCTTCCTCACGCTGTTCGTGCTGTTCGCCCTGGTGCTGCTCGACCGGATCCTGCGCCGCTTGCTGCCCGGCACGAGCCTGGGGGCCGCCTGGCTGTCCGGTCTCATGCTCATCATCGGCGGTAACACCGTGTTCCTTCTGTTCCGGCAGGATTTCTATACCGCGCCGTTGGCCAACTCCTTGTGGATGACCGCGCTCGGGCTCGTGCTCTGGCTTGACGCGCGGCGGGTGACGGCCGGGACCCGCACGACCCGGCTCCTGCACCGCACGAAGACCGTGACACGGCCGTGGTCCGTGCGCGACGGCGACGCGGGATGGCTGCTCCAGGCCGGTTCGATCCGCCTGTCCAAGCCGCGTCTGGTGCTGGGCACCCTGCTGCTGGCGGCGAACCTCGGCTCCCGTCCGACATTCGCCCTCACCGTGGTGCTCGCCTTCCCGATCTTCGCCACGGAGATCCGCCACGGGCTGTTTTTCAGCTGCCTCAACAGGCCGCTGTGGCGCCGCACCCGCTCCCGTGCGCGCTATCTCGTCTCCTGTGGGCGCCTGGCCGCAAAAGAGGCCTCGCGCAAGGCACGCCGGATCATCTTCTCCAGCCTGGGCAACGATCTGTGCGTCCTGCTGACCGGCATCCTCGCCGTCGTGCCGGTCCTCGGCTGGAATTACTGGCGTTTCGGCTCGCTGTTCGATTTCGGCAACCGTTACCAGCTCACCGTCACCGATCTGACGAACTACCGCGAGCCTGTCGGTCTCCTGCCGCGCATCGCCTATTACTACCTGTTCGAGCCGTTCAGAACGAGCGGGGATTTCCCCTGGCTCACGCTCGTGCCCACGCCGCTGCCCTCATGGCAGTACACGGAGCCGTGGATGGGCGGCCTGTTCGCGCTCCTGCCTTTCTGCGCGCTGGGGATCTTCGCCTTCCTACTGACCCGTGCGATCCGCAGACGCGGGCTCACCGGGTTGGTATGGACGCTACTGGGCATGGGCGTGGCCCTGTGCCTGTTCAACTCGTATTATGCCGGTCTCTCGCTGCGCTACATGGCCGATTTCGGCTGGATCTTCGCGCTGCTGGCGGTGATCGGCACCGCCTGCCTCGAGCGCTGGGCGCTGACGGCCGCGGGCAGCTCGAAGGAGCAGGCGGTGCGGTTGGGCGCCGTGCATATGCTCGTCGCGCTGCTCGTGCTCGCCGGGCTGGTCCTCACCCTGCAGACGGCGTTCGTGCCCGGGCGCGTCTCCGGCCTGCTGGAGAACCAGCCGGCGCTGTTCTTCTCGGTGAGGTCGCAGATCCTGCCGACTGTGTGACCCATGGCCGGCGTCTGCAGACGGAAGATCAAAGACCGCGGAATCTCATCTGCCTGAGAAATCTGCCTGGGAAATCTGGGGCTGCGACAACCGCCGAGGCAGCGATCATCAGAGGCTGTAGCGCAGCAGCACCGCGCCGCTCGACGGGAAGGTCTTCACGCCCTTGAAGGTGAGCGGCAGAGGTGAGGAGCTCTCCCGGCCCTCGAAGACGCTCGGCATGCCCGCCCTGCCGTCGATCCCCGGGCCCACCATGATGTCGATCTCATCGAGCAGACCGGCGTTGAGGAAGGCCGTGTTGATGGTGGGGCCGCCGACCACGCCCGTCCGCCGCACGCCGAACTCACGGCCGAGCACGTCCATGGCCTTTTTCAGGTCGGTGTGATTTTCTCCGGCGACGATCCATGAGATGTTCTGCCCGTCGAGATAGCGCAGATACTCGGCGCTCACCCTCCGGCTCGTGATGATGAGATGCGGCTTGGTGGTGCTGGTCTCTTTGGGCCAGAGCAGCGTGCCGCGCGAATCGACGACGACCTCGTAGCCGGGTGCCTTCGCCGCCGCATGGAAGCCGTCCTTGCCATACGGTGTGGCGTCTTTCGGAGCGAAGGTGCCGCCCGCCATCTCGGAGGCCGCGGTGCGCCGCCCGCTCAGGGTGGTGGGCAGATCCAGATCGGCAAGCGTGGCGTAATAGGCGTCATTGCCGCGTATCTGGGCGGTCATCGCGCAGTCGATGCGCCCGTCGAGCGACATCATCATATAACACACAATCTCAGGCTTCATTTTCCGGTCTTCCTGGTTCATGTTCTTTCACACTGGCAGCATATCGGCGACCGTAGTTGCCCAGCCGGGCAGCAACAGGACGCCCGTCCGCTGCCTGTCAGTCCGTCTTATATTTTCGTCCGATCTCAGACCATTCAGCCCTCGGCGGTACCGCGGACACTCTCACCAAGGATGCACCCAGCCTCAGCGGTGCTGTCAGCACCCATCGTCAGCACCCATCGTCAGCGCCCGTCTTCCGGCACCCATTTGCCGTTGGGCAGGGCGGCCTGTCTCAGTGCCTCCTCCAGATCGTGGTCGAGCGCGAACAGGTAGAGCCCGTGCACACCGCGCTTGAGCAGCACATTAAGCTGGTTGCGCAGATTCTGCCGCGCATAATCATCCTTGCCACCGCGACGAACTGTTGCCTTGCCATCAGAACTCTCGGAAGGGCGGAACACGACACGACCCGTAGGATATGTGCCCTCATAGCCGACGGATTTTCCGAGGATCACTCCGGCATAGTTGAGGTCAAATCCTTGGATGGTGTAGGTTGAGCCGACCTCATTGATCGTCTCGTGTTCCTCGGCCCAGACATCGCTCTCGTCAAGATTGCGCCCCGCGGATCTGGATTGTCTCCCGACAGTCCGGTTCTTTGCGGTCTGTTTCCTGATTTTATTGACGATCTGATAATTCCACGGCAGACAGAACACACCGTCTCCCATGGATGATTCAGGATAATCCGCGTCGTAGCCGGCATAGCCATCCGGCAGGCCTTTGACCCAGCCGCCATGCCCGCGATGCATCGACACCGTCCACAGGCCGGACGGATCAGCGGGATTGTCTTTCCCATCCACATACTTCCAGTCATAGGTGGCGATGAGCCGCGAGATGCCATGGCCCTCAACACCGCCCGCTTTCTGGCGCGCCTTTGACGCAATGGCCCGATACAGATCAACCGGTGAGGCGAACACCCGGAGATCATACGGCCCTTCTGCCGTGTCAGCCGGTGAATCCGTCGCCGGGACCTGTCCATCCGGCCGATCCCTGTGATACGTATCCTCCGGGACCGGCCCGATAGTGCCAGGAGCGGAGACGGGGGCGATTCCGTCACCGCCTGTGGCATCACCGATAAGATTGTCAATCCAGCTGATCGTCTTCTCGTCTGCCGCCATACGCATCTGACGTGTGAGATGCAGCCGCCGCAGATGAACGCGGTACTCCTCCAGACCGGGCAGTGTGACAGGCCTGCCAGGATCCGACGTTCCCCCGCCGCCGACACCCGTTTCCTTGCCGGCGACAGTCGGTGCCTTGCCGCCGGACTTCAGTGCCCTGTCACTGCCGGGATCTTCCGGATCCCTTCTGCCCCCGAGCAGCAGATTCTGTTCCTTCTTCGGGATCTGCTGACGCGACTGGAGGATCTGATGGGGATCGAACACCGCCACGACGACGCGCGCGCGGGCGAGCAGATCATCGAGCATGTTGCCGCGATAAAAATTCGAATAGCCCTGATAGCTCTGAGTGGTCAGCAGGTGCGCCTCATCAGCAAGAATCACATCCGCCGGCTCCACGATTTTATTTTGGGCCATCGGCTTCTGCCTCGGGGGTTTGTGCCACTCCAGTGCCTCACCAGTATGAGGATCCCGCTCCTTCATCCGACGGATCAGCGTCGCCGGCTTCATCACCAGCTCGCCGTCGTGTCTCTGCAGGCCCAATTTGGTAGCGATGGCGTTGTAGACGTTGAGCTGCTCATTGTGATTGACAGTGAAATAGACACCACCGGACCCGCCGTTGCGCCGCAAGGAGTCCTCGGAGAACAGATCATCGTCCTCCTCCTCGTCATCAGGATCCCCAGTGCCCCCGATACCCTCGGCGGACAGCCGATAGAACAGGTCACTGAGGAGTACCGTCTTGCCGGTTCCTGCAAGCCCGGAGACAAGGATGAGCACCGGCGCGGCAGGGTCAGAGGCATCAGAAAAAACCGCACGGATGGTGTCGAGAATCTCCTGTTCTGCCTGCCGCTGCTCGTCGGCGAGCCGGTGGAACGGCGAGGCTTTGAACAACGCTGACTGGCGGATCACCTCCTCAGCCGGGAACAGCGCCGGATCCTGCCGATTGAGTCCCAACCAGATTTTGGTGAAGAGGCGATCGAAGTCTTTGTGCGTGTAGTAGTCGCCCTGAGGATTCTTGCGACGATTGTTGAGGTGCGCGACATGCGGGACGGCGAGCATCCGCCCCATCAGCTCGTTCTCCACATCGAGGGTGAGGGATTTGTTGAAAATCGCGTCGCCGATCACATATTGGCGTACCGGGGAGGCGATTCCCGTGCGGAGGATGTTCTTCCGATCCGCCTCCTGACGGTCCGTCTCGCCGTGCGGACCGTCTTGCCGGCCACCATCGAGCAGACGATCGGCGAAGGCCTTCCAATCCTCACGGCTCAGAGGATCAGCATGCAGATGCTCGGACGTGCGACGGCGGATATCGTTCGTCTCCCCCACATACACGATGCGATCGGCATCAGCATCCGGCCCGGTCTTTCCGACCCCGCCCAGCGGATGATCGGCGCGCGAACCGGCGTGATGCCGTCTGTCATCGGCATGCCCGGAATCCTCGCTCATGTGGACGATGTAAACCGTGGGATAGTCGGAGATGAGATGTGCGCGCTCATCGATCAGCCGCCGAATCTGGTCGGTCAGCTCCCCGTTGCCCTCACTTGCAGCCCGCGGCCCGCGGTTGTCAGATTTCCCGGCATCGTTCGTTTTGTTCGGACGTTCGGTGACCTCGTCGCGGATCATCGCGTCCGTCAGCTCGACATAGGGCACCGAGATGATGACAGGATCAGGAATATCGGAGCCGGGGACATCCCTCGTCACGGAAACAGGCATGATCCAATTATGGCCCCCATGCATATTCTTGGAGCATGCTTTCGGACGAGACGATCACCAGAATCCATCGCTTTGTGGACGAACGCGACTGGGGCCAGTTCCATACCCCGGCGAATCTTGCCAAATCAGTGAGCATCGAGGCCGGGGAGCTGCTCGAATGCTTCCAGTGGACGGATGGCCCGCGGGACGGCGATACGGAACATGCGGGCGAGGAGATCGCAGACGTGCTGATTTACGCCACCCTCCTCGCCGACAAGCTTGGTCTCGATCTCGATACCATCGTCAACGACAAACTCACAAAAAATGCGCGACGCTATCCCGTCCGCCTCTTCAAAGGGACGGCGGAAAAGTCCGATCTGCCCGAGAAATAAGTCCGATCTGCCCGAGAAATAAAGGGGAAAGATCCAATCGGCATGCCGATCACACCTTCATCCCCACTCACGGATCAGATGGTGAAGCCGAGGATCTCGGACCCCTTGCGCAGCGTGGCCGGGTCCGCCCAGCCATAGTCGTACATGTTCTCGTCTGTGGTGATGGAGCGGATCTCGGCCTTGTCGATGTAGATCTCGCCCGAGAGATGGTCCGTCTCATGCTGGAAGATGCGCGCCGGCCAGCCGTGCAGGTCGTCCTCGTGGCGCACGCCCTTCTCGTCCTGCCAGACCGCGTGGATGTCATGCCAGCGCCGGCGCACCGCCTCCACACCAGGCAGCGAGAGGCACCCCTCATAGAAGCTTGCCGTCGTGCTTCCGATCGGTGAATAGTACGGGTTGATGATGACATGGAACGGGAAATCGGCGAAGTCGCGCGGATCCTTCGACCAGTCGACAAGGACATCGTCCGCGTCCTCTGTGCCACCCTCATCGGCCGCCGCATCGTCGCCCTTGCCGCCGGACGACGTGTCCGCAGCATCGTCCTCGTCGGATTCGGGCGTGGTCCGCTCATCAAGACGGTCCTCGACCACCGCGAAGGCGAGCGGGATGCCCACCTGCGGGGCGGCCAGGCCCACGCCGGGCGCCTCGAGCATGGTCTTGCGCATCACGCCGATCAGCTCGCGCAGCACACGCGCGGAGATCTGGCCCGTGTACTCGTGCCACGGCTGGCGCAGCACGGGGTCACCCACCTCCACGATGGGGATCATCCCGTCCTCCTGGTTTTTGAGCAGATGACGGACGAACGCGGTGAGCTGCTTATCGACCTGACCGGTGAAAGCCATGGGGTTCCTTTCAGGCGAGGCGGTCGGCGACGACCTTGGCGAGGGTCTCGCATACCTGCTTCGCCTGCGGCTCCGTGGCGGCCTCGACCATCACGCGCACGACCGGCTCGGTGCCCGACGGCCGCAGGACGACGCGGCCGGTCTCCCCGAGGATCTCCTCCTGCTCTTTGACCGCCTGCGCGATGCCCTCGTCGGTCTTCGCCTCGTTCTTGCGCTCGGTGCGCACGTTGATGAGCTCCTGCGGCAGCTGCGGGAAGTCTGCTGCGAGCTCTTTGAGCGACGTGCCGGAGCGCACCACCTCATGGGCGAGGGTGAGCGCGGTGAGCGTGCCGTCGCCGGTGGTGGCGAACTGACGGTTGATGATGTGGCCGGACTGCTCGCCGCCGAGCGTGTAATCGTGCTTGAGCATCTCCTCGAGCACATAGCGGTCGCCCACGGCAGTCTGCACGGTGTTGATGCCCATCTTCTTGAGGGCGAGCTTGAGGCCGAGGTTGCTCATAATGGTCACCACGAGCGTGTTGCCGTTGAGCCTGCCCTCCTGCTTGAGCGCGCGGGCGAGGATGCCCATGATCTGATCACCGTTGACGAGGTGACCCTCGTTGTCCACGGCGAGGCAGCGGTCGGCGTCACCGTCGCACGCCACACCCATGTCGGCGTCGGCGGCGGTGACCATGGCCTGCAGCTGCTCGGGGTGCATGGAACCGGCGTGGTCGTTGATGTTGTAGCCGTCCGGGCTGGCGTTGATGACCACCACATCGGCGCCCGCCTCGCGCAGCACGACCGGTGCGACGGCGCTTGTGGCACCGTTGGCGCAGTCCACCACGATGCGCAGGCCCTTGAGCGGGGTCGGGTCGTCGGCGGTGGCAGAACGCACGATGTGCTCGGTGTACATCTGCGTGCTCGTCTCCGAGTCATGGTGGATGCGGCCCACACCGCGGCCGGTCGGACGCTCCCAGTCCTGGCCGAGGATCGCCTCGATCTGGTCCTCCTTCTCGTCGGAGAGCTTGAAACCCCCGCGGGCGAAGAACTTGATGCCGTTGTAGATCATCGGGTTGTGGGAGGCGGAGACGATGCCCGCGAAGTCCACGTTGAGCTGGGTGGACAGGTACGCCAGGCCCGGTGTGGGGATCACGCCGACGTCGATGACGTCGAACCCGCCGGCGGCCATGCCGGCCGCGAGCGCCGAGGAGAGGAAATCACCGGAGACGCGGGTATCGCGTCCCACAAGCGCGCGCTTGCGCCCCTCCCCCTTGTGATCTTTGCCCAGCACGCGGGCGGCGGCCTCACCGAGGTCGAGCGCCATCTTCGGGGTCAGCTCCTTATTGGCGACACCGCGGACGCCGTCGGTACCGAAAAGACGTGGCATATATCCTCCAATGCGGGTGGCCCCGGACTGACATCGCCGTCTGCCCGGTTTTGCCGGGGCCGTCACATGTTCTGCCACTACAGTACCGCCCGCAAGAGAGGAGCGCCGGCACGAGCCTCTCCTCCCGGTTTATCCCCAGTTTTCCACTTTCGTCTGCAGATCTTCGACACTGGTGCTGAATGAAATACACCGAGCATCATGAAGCAACGCACCCGGTTTGATTTTGAGCGGACATTCACCGGCATGCGCGGCCTTATCCGCACCGGGAATGATGAATGGGACATTCGGCAGGCTGCTCTTGGAATTCCGCCGGCGACGGATGTGCTTGAAATGCATGAGATCGTCTTCATGGAGCGTTTCGTCACTGATCTCGGACAACATTTCCAGTGGATCCCCAAAGATGAGCGAAAGCATTTCGCCACGTGTGATTTTTACTGGGTCGAGCAACAGGCATATATCGAGCTCAAATCCACCAGAAGTCTGACCCCGAAATATTCTTCTGTCTCATCGCAGATACGCCAATCCGTCATCAAGGCCAGAAAATGGAATGTGGAAAAGCGCTCGTTTCTTCTTGATCTTTACGGTGCGCGCATCACGGAAAAATTCATCTATCAGATCTCGCACTACAACGAGAAAAATCCCGACAACCGGATCAGCGATTTATGGCTCGCGGATGAACGAGGTCTGGAAAAACTTATATAGAAGCTGATAGCGGTGATCTCGGCTTTGATACGCGCTTTTATTCCAAGCTTGGCCAAGAGGCGCCATCAGCTTCAAATCCAGTCTATCGCATGAATTACCGACCATGGTCACGTTCCGCCCGATTGTGGATGACTGCCACCCATGGGCTATTGCACATCGCAGCACATCGCATCATGCGTATCGCCGCACCGGAAATGCCATCATGCCGGCTGACAGCAGGAGAGCTGCCGGGAACAGATAACGTTCGGAGAAAACAAAGACCGCCGGGGCAGGCCCGACGGTCTTCATATCAGCCGTCACGAGGATCCTGAGAGAATCTCGGAGAGAGCCTGCTCCTCAAGCGAGGTCTTCCCTCCGGTGGGTCTCCACTAAATCTCCGGACAGGCCATCACTGCTCTTGGCAGGCTTTCTTGGCAGGTTCTCGTGACAGGTGCTCACTGTTCGAGCGAGGCGTTGTAGGCCTGGACGCGCAGACGACGCTCGGCCTCGTCCTGCTTGTCGAGCACCTGGCGCCTCAGGCCCCACTCGGCGTCCTTGTGGGAGTCGAGCCACTTCCGGCCGGCCTCCACGAGCGCCTTTGTGTCGGCATGCACCGGGTAGAGGCCGTTGGGACGGCCGGTGATGAGGCCCTCGGCCATGTGGAAGCTGCGGTTTGTCCAGATCCAGTCGAGTGTGTCGAAGTACCTGGCCACGTAATCGGTGTACAGCGAGGCGTCGGCGGAACCGGAGAAATCGTCGGCGGCCTGGCGCATCTGGGCGTTGGTGAGCCTGCCGGAGAGGGCCTGCTCCCATGCCCACGCCTTCGCCTGCGCGGTGGGGATGAGCGCCTTGGCGCCGTAGGCCTGCTCCACGTTGGCGGTGGAGCTGTTCTTCGCCAGATACTGGTCAATCTGCTCCGCGGAAACGGCACCGACGCGTGCGAGGGCCTTGAGGATGGTCCACTGCTCGTCGTTGTCGATCTGCAGGCCGGGCACCACGGTGGTGTCGCCGTCGAGCAGTGCTGTGGCGGAGGCGGCGAACTCCTCGCCCTCGCCCATGCCGAGCCAGGCGTTGGCGAGCTGGAACTGCTCGTCGGAGCCGGCCTTCGCCTTCTTCGCCAGGTCGAGCAGGGCCTTTGTGGTGGAGGCGGCCACGGCCTGCCGACGGTCAGGGGCCACAAAGCCGGAGACCGTGAGCGCGAGGTACTGCAGCGCGTAGCGGAAGGTGGTGGACTGCTTCTCGGTGGCGAGCGCGGCGAGCGAGGTCGCGATGAACTTCTCGGCCGGAAGCTGCCCGTCGCGGGTCATGTCCCACAGGGCGAGCCAGGCGGTGGCGCGGGCCAGCGGGTCCTCGAAGTCGGCCAGATGCGCGAGCAGGAAGCTGAGCGAATCCGCATCGAAGCGCAGCTTGGCGTAGGTGAGGTCATCGTCGTTGAGGAGGATGAAGTCCGGGCGCTTCTTTCCGATGAGCTCTGTCACGGCGGTCCGCTCGCCGTCCACGTCGAGCTCGGTGGTGGAGGCACGACGCACCACGCCGCCGGTATCGAGGTTGTAGAAGCCGATGCCCATGCGGTGCGGGCGCAGCGTCGGATGGTCCTTCGTCGCACTCTGGAGGATGCCGAAGCCGGTGATGGTGCCGTCTGCGTCGGTGGACAGGTCAGCGGTGAGCGTATTCACGCCGGAGGTCTGCAGCCACAGCTTCGACCAGGTGGCCAGATCGCGGCCACTCGTGGCGGCCAGCTCGGAGAGCAGGTCGTCGAGGGTGGCGTTGGAGTACTTGTGCTTCTCGAGGTAGTTGTGGATGCCCTTGAAGAAGTTCTCGCGTCCCGCGTAGGCCATGAGCTGCTTGAGGATGGAACCGCCCTTGGCGTACGTGATGCCGTCGAAGTTGCCCTCCACGTCGGAGAGGGAGTCGATGGTGGCGGCCACCGGGTGGGTGGTCGGGCGCTGGTCGGCCGCCTGGCCCCAGCTCTTCTCGCC
>JAXGWH010000014.1:0-28984 GCA_040773385.1 Aeriscardovia sp.
GACACCATCGCCTCGCGCAACGGTGTGTTCACCTCTGTGGCCGTCAAAGGCGCGCTTTACCCGCGCTCGGTGGACGTGCTGCTCGAGGGCGCGCTCGCCGTGCTGGCGCTCGTGGTGATCATCGGCGCCATCGCCGAGCGTGTGAAGGTGGGCACGTGGATGGTGTTTGCGGTTCTGTGGGTCAGCCTCGTGTTCGCCCCGGCCGCCCACATGCTGTGGAACCCGGCGGGCCTTCTGGCTGCCAACGGCGCGTTCGCCCGACTGATCGGCACGCCCGCCCATGATCTGGCCGGCGGGGCCGTGGTGTTCGAGGCGGCCGCGTTCTCCGCGCTGGCCATCGTGCTCATCATCGGCCGGCGTGCCTCGTACCACATCGTGCCGCTCAAACCGCACAACCTGCCCCTGTCCATGCTCGGTGCCGCCCTCGCCGCCGTCGGCTCGATCGGGCTCATCGCCGGCAAGTCCGGTTCCTCGTCCGCCACCGCCGGCTACACGGTGCTCGCCGCGTTCCTCTCCGCCTCCGCCTCCGTGCTCGCGTGGATGATCTCCGAGCGCGTCCGTCATAGCCACAACACCGCCCTGGGCGCCATCTCCGGTCTGCTGGCGGGCCTTGTGGCCATCGCCCCGGGCGCGGACGTCGTCTCGCCGCTCTGGGCGCTCGTCACCGGCCTCGTCGCCGGCCTGGTGTGCCGGCTGGCCGTCTCGCTCAAATACCGCCTCGGCTATGATGACGCGTTCGATGTGATGGCCGTGTTCGGTGTGGCCGGCATGCTGGGCATGATCCTCGTCGGCTTCTTCGCCGCCGACCACGGCCTGCTGCTCGGGGGCGGCGGCGCGCTGCTGGGCGCGCAGGCCATCGCGGTGGTGCTGCTGGCGGCCTGGTCGTTCCTCATCACCGGCCTTCTCGCCTTCCTGCTCGAAAAGACCATGGGCTGGAGACTGACGTTTGACCAGGAGCTCGAAGGCACCGATATCAACGATCAGGGGGAGCGCGGCTACGACTTCGAGGACTTCATCAACTCCGTGTTCAAGGAGGCGAAGTGATGAAACTCATCACGGCCATCATCAAATATTCGCGGCTCGATTCGGTCAAGTCGGCCATGGCCGCGGCGGGCGTGCACGGGCTCACGCTCTCGGCCGTCTCCGGCTTCGGCCATGAGGAGGGCCACGTGGAGTACTACCGCGGCGCCCGGTACAACGTCGACCTCATCCGCCGCATCCGTGTGGAGGTGCTCGCCGCCGACGAGGATGTGGACCTGCTCGTGGGGCGCATCATCACCGCGGCGAAGACCGGCGAGGATGGCGACGGCTTCGTGTGGGTGACGCCGGTAGAGCGTCTCGTGCGTATCAACACGGGCCAGGAAGGTTCTGCCGCGCTCTGAGCTGCCCCGCACCCGGTCGAGCGGGCCTCCGGGTTCCCGCGCCGTCCGACTCGCCGCCGGTCATCGACATCGTCGGCGTGGTTGTCTGTTGTCCCGCACTCCTTCCCGCGGATTGGCTCCTGGGGAGGAGGGCATTCGTGTTCCGGCGTGATTCGGTTGTTTCCTGATCTCCGGGGCGGATCTTTGCTGTAGCCCGTGATCCTCGGGCATGATTGTCGAAGGCGTCAATTTTCTATTGATTTCATTCTCGGGAATGGTGATAATCCCCGTGATATTCGCAATTATGGATATCACGATCACACAATCCGCTGTGATCGCAGGATGCCCCCGAGGGGCACGCCCGCCGACCGTCTGAGACTGGGGCGGGCACGATCAGAAAGAGAACACAACGATGGGCAACACTCGTCGCACCAGCCTCGCAGTCCGTTCGACCCTGGCGTTCGCCGCGGCCGGGCTGTCTCTCGCATTCTTCATCACACCGGCAGGCGCTCAGGAAGCGTCCGCCGGGTCGTCGGCACCGGATCACGCACTCTCGCAGACCACGAAGCCGACCGATCCCGGTCCGGGGTGGGCGCAGACCACTTTTGTGTACAAAGTCGGTGACGAGGTGGTTGACGGTGAGATCGTCAAAGCCGGCGACATGCATGTTGTCCGTGGCCGGCCCATGCAGATCAGCGAGGCTGATTTTGGTGGCTGGCTGGGGTCGAACAACCAGACCTATCAGCCTGGTGATATTTTCAAACCGTACATGCTCGAGACATTCGTCTTCACGGCGGTCATCAACCGTGCCGAACCGGTCAGGCCGGTGCATACGCTCACCTTCCGTTCCGGTCTGGAGGGAGTGGCGGATCCTGCCGGTATGACGGTTGAGGGGACGACGCTTTCCGCCGGCTCCCTGCCGAAGATGGAGAACACTGCTGATCATCGTTTCCTGGGCTGGTCGCTCGACGGCTCGCCGGTGGAGGGCGAGCTGAATCTGGGCGAGGACAACAGCAGCGTTACGCTCACCGGACGCTGGGAGAGGACGCACGGCGCTCATCACCTTCGTGCACGGCCTGTCTGAGGGGGCCGACCATGCCTCGCTCACCGGGCATGAGACGCAGCGTCTGGTGGCGGTGAATACAACGGTGAGTCTGCCTGCGCCCACGCACCCCGACTACGAGTTCCGTCACTGGACGAACGGGTCGACGGTGATGGTGCAGACTGCGAGTTTCACCGAGCCCACCGCGCTCACGGGCACATGGATGGAGAAAGACGGCGCTGGTGGTGATGACACTGGTGGCGGTGAGACCGGTGGCGGCACCGAAACGCCCGACAATCCGGGCGACGGCGATGGGGATGACAGTGATCCTGACACGCCGGGAGATAATGACGGCGACAACTCGGGTGACAGTGACGGTGACGGCGATGGTGACGATGGTGGCGAGGATGTGACCCTGCCGGTCCGTCCCGGCACGCCGGATGACTCGGATGGTGACGATGGCTCCGGTTCGGGCACCGGTGCGGACGGAAGCACCGGTTCGGGCTCTGGCACGGGCTTCGGCACCGGCACGGGTTCCTCCGTCGATGACCAGACGCTGCCTGTCGCGTCCGTCTCGCCGCTGGCGGGCGGATCGACGCAGGCCGATGGCACGATGGCAGGCTCTGGCGAGCTTGCCTCGACGGGCTCGGACACGCTCGCCATGGGGATCGTCGCGATGATGGCCATCCTTGTCGGGCTGGCCTGCTTCGTCAGCACGCTGATCTTCTCCCGCCGTCGCCAGACGCAGAAGAACAGCGCCCCCGCGCAGACGGTCTGAAATGGTCTGCGGCGCCCCACAACAACAGGAACAGACACGGCCGGGCCGCGGCTTCCGAAAGGAAGAGCCGCGCCCCGGCCGTATGTTGCGTGCTGATAGTTCCGGCAGGGTTCGCGATCAGGTGGACGTCGTTAGCCCGGGCGGCGCAATCAGCCCGCACTCAGCCAGCGATCAGGCCCACGGCGATGACCATCGCGCCGAGGAGGATGCGGTACCAGCCGAACGGCTTGAAGTCGTGCGTCTTGACGTAGCGCAGCAGGAACTTGATGGCGACCCACGCCACGGCGAACGAGACGACCATGCCGGTGATCAGGATGCCCGCCTGCAGGGCGGTGAACCCGGCGCCGGAGGCGAAGTATTTGACGAGCTTGAGCAGTGAGGCGCCGAACATCGTCGGGATGGCGAGGAAGAAGCTGAACTCGGTGGCCACCGGGCGGGAGGCGCCGATGAGCATGGCGCCCATGATGGTGGCGCCCGAGCGCGAGGTGCCCGGGATGAGCGAGAGCACCTGGAAGCAGCCGATCCCCAGCGCGAGCGGGTACGACAGGCGCGCCATGCTCGTGATGCGCGGCGTGCGCTTGGCATAGAAGTTCTCGAGCACGATGAAGGCGATGCCGTAGATGATGAGCGTGGCGGAGATGACCTGCCAGGTGGTGGCGTGGTCCTCCAGCCAGCTGTTGAGCGGCAGGCCGACGATCACCGAGGGCAGCACGGCCACGATCACCTTGCCCCACAGGCTCCACGTGCCGCGTTTCTCCTCCTCGGTCTTGGAGGGTTCCCATGGGTTGAGGCGGTTGAAGTAGATCACCAGCACGGCCAGGATCGCCCCCAGCTGGATGACGACGTTGAACATGTTGGTGAACGCCGCCGACTGGTCCATCTTGATCACATAGTCGGCCAGATACAGGTGGCCGGTCGAGGAGATCGGCAGGAATTCGGTGATGCCCTCGATGATGCCGAGGATGATCGATTTGAGGATGTCGAGCATGGTCCTTCTCCCGTTTCCGCCCCGTTGTTGCGTTGTGTGCCGGTAGTGCTCCGTGTGGCGCGGCCCCTGTTTGTGTGAGAAGACCGTGCGCAGCGCCGGCGAAAAACACCCACAGTCTGCCAGCAGGGGTGGAGATGGGCAAGGCGGCAGGGAGGGTCAGGTATGGCGGTGTTCGGTTTTGTGTGGGCGAACATTCGGCTCTTTCGGCGTGTCGGGCTTGGAGAGCACGTCGGATCAACAGGTTATGCACAGAGTTATCCCCATCGTGTGGATAACTTGGTGGATTATCCACGCCAAACGACGCGCTTTTGTGCACAATCGCCGGAAATCATCAAAAGTTATCCACAATCAGCGAATGAATGATGTTTCTCACACGCCGTCTCTGACCAACAGAGCGGATTAATTCCGCTATCACGCCGATCGGCACATATTCGTTTCACCAGCCGAGAGCACATGATCACGTCCGGTAGCCTCTTTTCATTGAACAGTCATTTCCCGTGTGATTGCAACGATTCAGCTTGGCACCCGCCTCGGCGCCGTAGGATGGGGCGCATGGCACTCGATGACGGCAGATACTTCGCGGCCCCCCACGACGACTCCATGGAGGAAGCCCTGCTCGGTGGTATTATTCTCAGCCCTGACACTCTCGGCGAGATCATCTCCCACATCAGCGCCGACGATTTCTACCAGCCCAAGAACCGTGTGATTTTCGAGGCCTGCGAGGAGCTGTACCGCGAGGGCAGCAAGTCCGACGTCAACCTCGTGGCCGACAAGCTGCGCAACGAGGGCAACCTCGAACAGGCCGGCGGCACAGATCGGCTCCTTGACCTCGTGGACCGTGGTGTGCTCGGCGGCTATGCGGTGCGTTACGCCGACATCCTCAAACGTGAGTCACTTTTGCGCAAGGTGGTCGACACCGGCCAGAAGATCACCGAGATGGGACTCACCGGCCAGTCCGAGCAGGCCGAGGACGTGGTCAACCGTGCCCAGAGCGCCGTGTTTGCCCTCGGCGACGACCGCAGCACCCAGCACCTCATCTCTCTGCAGTCCTCCATCGACGAGGCCTCCCAGCTCATCAGCAACCTCCAGCAGGGCAACATGAAAAGGGGACTGTCGACCGGCTTCTCCGAGCTCGACAAACTCACCAATGGCCTGCAGCCCGGTCAGCTCGTCATCGTCGCCGGGCGCCCGGCCATGGGCAAATCGACCCTGGCCATGGACTTCGCCCGCCACGCCGCCCTCCACGAGAAGAGCGACGCGTTCCCCAACGGCATCCCTACCGCCTACTTCTCCCTCGAGATGGGCCATATTGAGCTCACCGAGCGCCTCATCTCCGCCGAGTCGAACGTGCCGCTCGCCGTGCTGCTCAACCCCGCCGCCGGCAACGCGGGACGCCCTGATGACCGCGACTGGTCCGCCATCGAGCGCACCCGCCAGGCGTTCTCGCGCAGCACGCTCATGTTCGACGACTCCGCCTCCATGTCGCTCATGGAGATCCGCGCCGCCTGCCGCTCCATGGCCGCCAAGTCGAGCCTGGGGCTCGTGGTGATCGACTACCTGCAGCTGCTCTCCAGCACCCAGCAGGTCGAATCCCGCCAGCAGGAGGTCTCCGAATTCTCACGCTCGCTCAAGCTCCTCGCCAAGGAGCTCGATGTGCCGGTGGTCGCTCTCTCCCAGCTCAACCGCGGCCCCGAGCAGCGCCAGGACAAGAAACCGCAGCTCTCCGACCTGCGCGAGTCCGGCTCCATCGAGCAGGACGCCGATATGGTGCTGCTCGTGCACCGGCCCGACCAGTACGACCCCGACGACCGCCCCGGCGAGGCGGACATCATCGTCGCCAAGAACCGCAACGGCAAGACCGGCACCGTCACCCTCACCTTCGAGGGCGACCGCTCCCGCTTCTCCGAGCCCGCCGCCGACACCCAGCAGATCTGAACGATACGTCCCGCGTATCGACTCTCAGCATTTTCTCAGGAAAACGGAAGGCTATCCCAAGAAGCGCGGCAGGTTCCTCCAAGCCCGGAGAGGTTCCATAATGGTGTCGCCGCTGAACGAAAGCGAGGCGGGGCGGCCGCAAAGGTCATAACTGAACCCATCCTTCTCTCTTCAGATTGCCTCGGTTTCTTCCCTTTCTCCCCCGGGGCTTTTCTGATTTTGAGGGACGATCCGTCCCCTCGGTCCGCTTTTGTCATTCCTTCGGCGGGTCGATCCTGCCCGAAACCGACGCCGGGGCCGGGCGGTCGGTGCGCCGGGGCCGGGCGGCGGTTTGCCCGGTCTGATATCTCTCTCCGTTTTCCGCTGTTTTGCCCACGTGTTTCTGTGCCATGAACGGCAGTTGACGTGTCTGTGTAGGGTTGAACGGTTTGTGACGCCTGGTGCCGTGCGGCCCGTGCGGAAAATCACGGACGGCAGGCCATCGCCTGGTCGGATGGGGATCATCCGGTGCCCCGGCGGCACAACGGCATGCAGACAGGCGGCCTGAGGCCGGAAGGAGAGGATCCACATGGCAGGAATCATCGTTGTCGGGGCCCAGTGGGGCGACGAAGGAAAAGGCAAGGCCACGGACCTCATCGCCGGCAAGGTGCAGTACGTCGCCCGTTACAACGGCGGCTCCAACGCCGGTCACACCGTGGTGGTCGGCGACCAGACCTACGCGCTGCGGCTCATGCCCTCCGGCATCGTCAACCCCGGAGTGACCGCCGTCATCGGCAACGGCGTGGTGGTCGATCCCAAGGAGCTCGTCGAGGAGAAGGCCTCGCTCGAACAGCGCGGCGTCGACACCTCCCACCTGCTCATCTCCCTGTCCGCGCAGGTCACCACCGGCTACCACCGCTACCTCGACCGCGTCTCCGAGTCGCACCTGGGCAAGCGCAAGATCGGCACCACCGGCCGCGGCATCGGCCCCACCTACGCGGACAAGATCAACCGCGTGGGTATTCGCATCGCTGACCTGTTTGACGAGAAGGCCGTCACCGCCAAGGTGGAGCAGAACCTCGCCCTCAAGAACGAGCTGCTCACCAAGATCTACGGCGTCGAGCCGCTTGACGCCCACCAGTGTGTGGACGAGCTGCTCACCTATGGCGAACAACTGCGTCCTTACGCCGTCGACACCTCGCTTGTTCTTAACAAGGCGCTCGACGAAGGCATGAACGTGCTCTTCGAGGGTGGCCAGGCCACCATGCTCGACGTGGACCACGGCACCTACCCGTTCGTCACCTCCTCCAATCCCACCGCCGGTGGTGCTTGCACCGGCACCGGTGTGGGCCCCACAAAGATCACCCGCGTGATCGGCGTCTCCAAGGCGTACACCACCCGCGTGGGTGCCGGCCCGTTCCCCACCGAGCTGTTCGGTGATGAGGGCGAGTGGCTGCGTGACCGCGGCCACGAATACGGCGTGGTGACCAAGCGCCCGCGCCGCTGCGGCTGGTTCGACGCGCTCGTGGTGCGCTACGCCGTGCGCGTCAACGGGCTGACCGACTTGGTGATCACCAAGCTCGACACGCTCACAGGACTCAAGAAGATCCCGGTGTGCGTGGCTTATGACATTACCGACCACGACGGCACCACCCGCCGCGTGAGCGAGCTGCCCGTGGACCAGACGCTCTTCGACTCCGCCAAACCGGTGTACGAGGAGCTGCCCGGCTGGGAGGAGAACATCACCGGCATCACCGAGTTCGACCGTCTGCCCGCCGCTGCGCAGAACTACATTCGCCGCCTCGAGCAGCTCTCCGGCTGCCGCATCAGCCTGGTGGGCAACGGCCCACAGCGCGACCACGTGATCCGTCTGCACGAGCTCGTCGACTGAGCCCGACAAGACCGCACAAGACCACACAAGACCAGACAAGATCGAAACGGGTGATGGGACTCACCCAGGGCCTATCCGCCCGAACCGCCGGCTGGGGCGTGGAGATGCTCCGGCCGGCTGATGGTTCCTGTTCCGCGTCAGCACAAAACTGTGTCAATGCAGAAACGGCGATTGAGCAACCTTCTAGATGGGTTCTAGATAGGGCAGCCCAGAGCCAGGAAGGAGCAGGAATGGTTGTGCGAAAGTCTTCATCGTCGACCGCGGAGAAAATTGGCACGCTCGAAGGCGCCGGGCTCGTCGCGCTCGGCGCGATGTTTGGCGCGGGAATCCGGGCCGGGATCGGCCTGCTGCCCCTGCCCAAGGACGACGTGCCCGCGGGCACGCTCATCGTCAACCTGGTCGGCGCGTTCCTGCTTGGCCTGCTCTACGCGGTGCTCGACCAGCTCGAACTCGCCGCCGCCCGCCGGCACGACCACTCAGGCTCCCGCACCCGCATGGTGCTGCGCCTGTTGCTCGGCACTGGTGTGATGGGCGGCCTCACCACCTACAGCACGTTCCTGCTCGAGGTCGATACGCGTCTGGGCCAGGGGCGTGTGGGGCTCGCGCTCGCGTACGGGATCGGTTCCATCCTCGCCGGCTGGCTCGCGGTGTTCCTCGGAGACCTCCTCGGCCGCGCCGTGCTCAAGGGGACCGTCGAACAGGCGGAACGGGAGGCGGTGTCCCATCCGGCCGACCGCGCAGCCGGGAAGATCGCCGCGGATATCGATGCCGCGGATATCGCCGTCGATCCGGAGAGCCAGACCGCCATCGACGAGGCCGACGCGCAGGACGCCGAAGAATCTGAAGACGCGCAAGGCTCTGAGGATTCAGGTGATGCCGGCGACTCTGCGGCCTCTGACAAACCAGAAGGGGCTTCCGGCCGCGCAGCGGTTTCCGACAATACATCGGCTTCGGATGAAGGAGGCGCGCGATGAGCCCGTGGATCTTCCTGCTGCTCTGCCTCGCCGCGGGGATCGGCGGCGTATGCCGCTATCTCGTGGACCAGGCCGTCTCCGCGCACAACCGCCTGCCCGTGCCGATGGGCACGTTCGTCATCAACTGCTCGGCGTGCTTCCTGCTCGGCCTGCTTACCGGCCTGACCGGCGCGCTCGGCGCCCCGAAGGCCGTCAGCCTCGTGCTCGGCACCGGGCTCCTGGGCGGCTACTCCACCTTCTCCACCGCCGAGGTGGAGGGCGTGCGCCTGCTGCGCGGCGAGCATCCTCTGCGTGCCCTGTGGCACACGGGCGGCATGTTCGTGCTCGCCTTGCTGTGCGGGGCACTGGGCCTGTGGGTCGGCTCGCTGTTCTGATTCTTCTGTGGTGTGTGCGTGGACACGGTGATCGACCTTATGCTCATCGCCTTTTATTCCCGACACGCTGACTGGTTTTCTCAAAGATGAAGCAGGGTGATCTGCCATCAAGAAAACTACAGTTGTAGTCGTAACAGAAAACAAAGTCAGATTCACCCAAGATCGCACGTCCGGTGTGCGAGGAGCACAAAAGGCGTGATCGAGGGAGGTGGCCTGGCAATCACCGGATCTGATCCTCGATCAGAAGATCGGCGTCACCGCCGATCCGACGGCACGGCCGGTACCATGACCGACCGGCAGAAGGCAGAATCGGATCCGCACTGAAAGAACAAAGAGGAAAACAATGACCAACGTCGCTGTCATCGGTGCCACGAGCCGCATCGCCCTCTGGGCCGACCGCATGCTCGCCGGCAAGAATGACATCAGGCTCACGCTCTTCGTCCACCATCTCGGCAAACTGCCGGAGGACCTGAAGAACAACGCCGACATCACCGTGATCGAGGGCGACGCCACGAACGCCTCCGACATCGCCCAGGCCATCGCCGGTCAGGACGTCGTGTACGCGAGCCTCGCCGGTAAGGTGGTCGACCAGGCCAAGGTGCTCGTCGAGGAGATGGACAAGGCCGGCGTCAGGCGTCTCATCTGGACGTCCTCGCTGGGCATCGACGACGAGGTGCCGGGCGAGTTCGGCCGCTGGAACAAGGACTATCTCGGCGACTATCTGACCACCTACCGCGCCGCCGCGCAGGTGATCCAGAAGAGCGACCTCGACTACACCGTCGTGCGTCCGGGCTGGCTTACCGACGACGACAACACCGAATACGAGACCACAAGCGAGAACAGGAACGAGCCGTTCAAGGGCACGCAGGTCTCCCGCAAGGCCGTGGCCGCCTACATCGTCTCGGTGATCGAGGATCCTTCGAAGGATGTGCGCGATTCGATCGGCGTCGACCAGCAGGGCACCGAGGGCGATCGCCCGCTGTTCATGAGCAAGAAGTGAGACTTACAGCCCTGCCTTCTCGAGCGTCTGTTTGACGAGCGCGGGAAGCGCGTCTTGGATCGGGTCGGTGATGTGCCGGCCTGCCAGGGAATCGAACTGCGTGGATCCCATGTTCATGATGGTGACCGGGATGTTCGCCTGCGCGGCGATCGGCACGAGCGAGGCGGCGGGGAACACCTCGAGCGTCGAGCCGATCACCCACAGCTCGTCGGAGCCGAGGATGAGGCTCTCCGCCTTGTCCATCGCCCCGTCGGGCAGCGCCTCGCCGAAATAGGTGACGTCCGTCTTGAGCATGCCGCCGCACTGCCGGCCGGTGATCTGCCCGTCGTCGGGCAGCGGCTTGTGGCAGCGCGGATCCGGCTCCTCGTCCAGGCGGTCCATGATCTGCGCGGTGTCGTATTTCTTGCCGCAGCGCAGGCAGTGCGAGGTGGCGATGGTGCCGTGCAGGTTGACGATGTAGCTCGTGTCATCGTCTTTTCCCCACTGTTTCTGCGCCTTCTCATGCAGGCCGTCGAAGTTCTGCGTGGCGATGACGGTGAGGAGGCCGGCGTCGCGCAGTCCGACGAGCGCGTGATGGGCGCGGCCGGGCTGGGCCGTCCACACGGGCGACTCCTTCTGCCAGCGCCACGAATACTCGCGCGCCTCCTTGCTCGTCAGGAACGCGTCGATGTCATAGACGCGCGTCTGGTCGGGGTGCTTCGTCCACACGCCGTTGGGGCCGCGGAAATCGGGGATGCCCGCCGAGGTGGAGATGCCCGCGCCGGTGAGCACCGCGATGCGGGGCAATGTCCCGGTGCCGTGGACGCTGTGGCCTTCGCCTGTGTCTGACCCGTTCTGAACCGTTTCTGCCATTTTCATGCCTCCGTGCGCTTTTCTTCTCTCTGTTTCCGTGTCCCGGTCCGCTCAGTCCTGTGCTCCTGCCTGTTCGGCGGCGACGCCTTGCGGCTGCTGCGGTTGGTCGGGATCCTCTTTGCTGAGTGTCTCCTTCACACCGTCGAGATGGTTGGCATAGGTGGCCATCGTGAACAGATAGTCGGAGAGACGGTTGATGTACTTCTTGTCGGCGGAATGGACGCGGTCGGGCTGCTCCTCGGCGAAGGAGACGATGCCGCGCTCGGCGTCGCGCACGAGCGTGCGGGCGTACTGCAGGGCCGCACCGGTCGGCGAGCCGCCGGGCAGGATGAACGCGGGGATGTGCGGGACGGCCTCGTTCCAGGCGTCGATCTGGTGCTCGAGCGCGGTGGTGTCGTCGGCGGTGATGAGCCGCACGCCCGGCACGGCAAGGTCTGACTGGAGCCGGTAGAGGGAGCGCTGCACGTCGATGAGCGGCTTCCTCAGTTCCTCGCAGGCGGGGGAGAGGCCGGCGATCACCACGCCGAGCCAGCTCTGCGCCGAGTCGCAGCGCCCGATCGCGCGGATCTGCGTGGAGGCCTTCGACAGGTGCGAGCCGTCCAGCTGGGCGGAAAAGCCGCGGTCTCCACGGCGCGTGTAGATTTTGTCGCTGTGGCGGGCGTGCTCGATGAGGTGTTCGGCCTGCGGGCTGATCGACCCCTTGCTGGCGGAGTCCTTGTGCGCGTTGTTCGTAATCTCGGCCATGATGACCTCCTGTTCCGGGCCGCAGTGTCGTTGCCTTGGCCGGCACTGGGGCTGGAACCGGCAGTGCGGCTCTGTCCGCGGATGCGCGGCAGCGGCATGATCATGCGGATCTTCTGGTCTTTCTCCCAGCTTAGCCGACAAAAAATCCGGCCGGCCGGTCTTCCATCAATGTGGAAAACTCGGCCGGCCGGATCAATCGGCGCGATCATCATCAAGTGACATGGACCGCTCGATCACGGTCAATCACCATCAATCGAAATCAATCGGCGCAGGCCACGCCCCTCAGGCGGTGACCGTCTCGTGCCGCGCATACGTGCGGCGGATGAGGTCCGTTGCCCACGGGATGCTCACGAGCAGCAGGACGCCGGTGACCGCCGCGCTGATGGTGTCGCCGGGCAGACCGAGCGCGATCACCTTCCAGAAGCCCGTCGCGTACTTCGTGCCCATCGAATACAGGTACGACTCGAAGTTCATGATGAGGCCGAACACGTACGAGGAGAGGATGCCCCAGCCGAGCATCGCCCAGCGGTTGCGCGCCCACTTGGCCGAGCCGATCCAGCCGGCCATCGCGCCCAGGAGCCCCCAGGCGAGCATCTGCCACGGCGTCCACGAGCCCTGTCCCAGATAGATGTTCGAGAGCAGCGGGATGAGCGCGCCGGTGAGGAATCCGGCGTGCGCCCCGAGCGAGAGCCCGGCGAGGATGACGAGCCAGTTGGTGAACTGGATCCCCTGGACCGGGATGCGCAGGGCCCGCAGCGCACAGGCGATGGCGATGATCGCCACGACGATGCCGATGGTGGCAGGGGTGAGGCTGCGCTTCTCGAGGATCCAGAACACGAGCGCGAGGACGACCGGGATGGCGACGGACACCCAGGCGAACGCCGACCCGGTCTTGGCAAGCGTGAGGGCGGCGAGGAGGACGAGGACGACCGCCAGCACCGCGCCGAGCGCGATATCGAGGCTGCGGCGGGTGCGGGCGGCGCCGGTTGTGGCCGGTGTCTGTGCGGATTGTTTCTGATCTGTCATGTTTCTTCCCTTTCTCATATGGAAACACATCGGATGTGTCTCAAAATCGAAGACGTCTCAGTCTGTCTTCCTCACACTTCCTCACATCGGCGAGCGTGAGCACGCCCGGCGCGCGGTCGGCGAGCAGCCGGTGTAGGTCGGTGGAGGAGTAGTCGAGCGAGGCCACGATGTCCCGCGGCGGTCCCTCCGCCACGAGCCGGCCGGCCAGCAGGACGACGGCGCGGGTGGCGTAATCGGCGTAAAACTGCGGGTCATGCGTGGTGAGGACGACGAGGTGCCCCCGTGCCGCCTGCTCGTGCAGGATCTCCCCCACATGCCGTTTCTGCAGGGCGTCGAGACCCTGCGTGGGCTCGTCCAGCAGGAGGACGGGCCGGTCCTGGGCCACCGCGATGCCGAGTGCCTCGAGCTGCTGCTGGCCGATGCTCTGGTTGAGCGGGTCGGTCACCTCATCGAGGCGGTCGGGATGGCGGCCGGCCTCCAGATTGAGCACGGGGCGCACGTCCTGGGGCAGACAGGCGATCTGCCCGCGCATTTTTCGGGCGGGACGGCGATGCTTCCGGCGGATCCGCCGCAGGAAGCCGTACGCGGGGCTGGCCGCGGGGCTGGTCGTGAGACTTTCTGCGGGGCCGTTCATAGGGCTGTTTATGGGATCGTTCACGGGGTTATTTATGGGGCTGTTGGCGAGATTGCGATCATCCTGCGACGGGGGATACCAGCTGATGGTGCCGAAATCGGGGCGGATCGCGCCGAAGAGCAGGTTGAGCAGCGTGCTCTTGCCGCTGCCGGACTGGCCGGTGACGGCGAGGATCTCCCCGTAGCGGGCGGAGAGGGTGAGATCCTCGACCGCCGGGGAGGGCAGGCCGGGGTAGGAGGCGGTGACGTCGCTGATACGGAAAGCCGTGGAGCCGGTACGGATGTGATATGCGCGTGGTTTGTTCTCGCGGGCGTCCAAGGCCGGGAAGACGGTGCCCGTGTCTGTTTCGGACTCAGAATGATCCGAATCAGAATAATTGAAATCCAGATGATTGAGTGCGCGCCGTCCTTCTGAGACGGTCAACGGCAGACGTGGGGGCGCGGCCGGCGTGGAGGGGGTGCTGTCCTGCGGCGTCCGTCCGTGTGTGGTGCCGGTGCGGGGGGTGCCGGGGCGGCAGGCGGCGGTTGGTGCCGCTCCGAGCGCCCCGGTGCGCAGGAACCACTGCGGGATGTCGGGGATGAGGGCGCGACGGCGCTCGTGCCCGCTGTCCCAGAGGCGTCGGATCGCCTCGCGGGGCCGTCCGTCCGCCACAATCCGTCCGTCCTCCAGGGCGACGAGCCGGGTGGCGATCTCGATCACCCCCTGCAGGTGGTGCTCGGTCATGACGATGGTCATGCCCATGTCCTGGTTGAGACGGCGGAGAAGATCGAGCGTGGTGCGGCGCGTGACCGAATCGAGGCTCGCCGTGGGCTCGTCAAGCAGGAGCAGACGCGGGCGAGTGGCGAGGGCGGCAGCAAGGGCGACGAGCTGCGCCTGGCCCTCCGAAAGGTTCTCAAGCGGGGTGTCGAGCAGATGGGCGAGGCCGAGGAAGCCGACGATGTCGCTCACCTGCAGGCCTGTGGGGAGGGGAGGCGCACTGCGATGGCCCGGCGCGGTGGCGGACAGGCGGACGAGCAGCTCGTCGCGCAGGCTGCCGGCCATGAGCGACTCGCGCGGCCGCTGTGGGACATAGGAGATGGCGGTGCTGCCCAGAAGGTCGGTGGGGGAGGCGCCCAGCAGCTCGACGGACCCCTGCCGGGTGCCGGCCGGGTACGCCTCCGGTTTGAGGTGCCGCAGGAGGGTGGTCTTGCCGCAGCCGGTCAGCCCGGCGACGGCGACGAAATCGGCGGGGTGCACGGTCAGGTTGATCTTCGTCAGGCCCGCGCCCCCGTGCGGGTAGCGGAAGGTGAGGTCCTTCAGGCGCGCGACCGGCTCCATAGACGCCCACCCCCTTCAAACACGAACGGCAGTGCCGTCAGCAGGATCGCCGGGATATCGGGAAGGGCCTCCGGCCTCAGTGCTGACAGAAGCAGGGAAAAACCATGGAGACCCCCTGACAGTGCCACTGCGCCGTTCTTCGGCATTCCCGATACGACCGACAGCCCGTCCCCACCGTCCGCCGGCAGCAGGACGAGCACGAACAAAACCGTCACGACAGCGGCGAACACCCACGAGCGCACCCGTTTCGCCCGTCCGGTCGTCCCGGGGGTGATGGCGGCGGCATGTGCGCCGCCGCCGAGCAGGGAGAGCGTCGAGACGCGCTCGGAGGCGTCCTCGAGCGTCTCCGCGAGAATCGCGTACGTCAGCGTGCGCAGACGGGCCAGACGCGGATGACCGTCTGCGTGCCGATGGTCATCACGCGGGCTGGGCGCGGACTGCTCGAGCACGAACAGCTGCCGCAGACGCGCGGCCACCGAGGGGATGATCGCCAAAGTCATTGCGCAGATGAGCGCCACCCGCATTGCCACGCGCGAGAGCCCCGGCACGAGGCAGGAGCGACGCAGGGCGAGCGTCTGCAGCAGCGAGGAGAGGACGATGACCACCATCCCCAGGACCAGGCACACCGCCCAGCGCACACCCTCGGTCGTGATGGTCACCGGCCCCCACCGGACGAGCACCTGATCGCCCTGATAATGCAGGAGAAGTGTGACGACACCGACCGCGAGGCCTGCGCCGATCCCCCCGGCCAGCGTGCGCCCAAGACGGCCGCGCTCGCCGCACAGGAGGATCCCCGCGCACAACACGAGCAGGATCTCCAGCTCCACGCGCGAGCGCATCACCGTGGCGGCCACGAGCAGCAGCGCGAGGAAATACCAGAGCGTTGCCGGCGTGGTCAACCGCTCGAACGGGGCGATGCGCATGATGACGGTGGAGATGTTTTCGGGATGGCCGGGCGGTTCAGCGCACCGGGCAGGCGCCGGACTCGCAGTCGGACTGGTCCACGAGGGTCATGTCCTTCTCCGAGCGGGCGTTGGCCACGTTGAGGCGGTTGAACGCCTCGCGCGGGTC
The DNA here is from genome assembly GCA_040773385.1 of Aeriscardovia sp. Lineage (GTDB taxonomy): Bacteria > Actinomycetota > Actinomycetes > Actinomycetales > Bifidobacteriaceae > Aeriscardovia. Next base: position 15,967 of record JAXGWH010000014.1, read on the forward strand.
CTCGATGATCTTCGCCGCACGCTCCTCGTACTCCTCCTTGCTGATTGGCTCCTTCGGCGCCTGCGTGAGACCCGAGCCGTAGTACTGGAGCATGGAGGTCGACTTGATCTTGCCCGCGTAATCCGAGAGGATGCGCGGCAGATCGTCCGCCTCGCTTTTCTGGAAGGTGACGGTGCACGAGACCGCGTTGTCGGACCAGTAGGTCTGCAGGAACGACTGGTTGGCCAGCTGCTCCTCGGCGGAGACGGTGCCCGCGGAGGCAAATTCCGGTGAATCGGCGTGCGGGGCGCGCACCGGGAACTCGACGCACATGGTGTGCTTCGTGTACACGTCCGGCTCGATGCGGTAGCCGCTCATCATGAGGGCCGGCAGCAGCGGGTCGGTGTCCTGGAAGCGGATGCGCTGGATGAGGTAGCCGGCGTAGTGGAAGTGCATGCCCTCGGAGGCGCCGGCGAGCTTGGCCACGGTGCCGGACGGCTTGACGGTGGTGTGCTTGATGGACGTGTTGCAGCCCAGCTCCTGCGAATACTCCTTGTCCGCGTCGAGCACGTCATGGTAGAAGCTGTCGATCGCTGCGACGGCCTGCGGGTCGTAGACGGGCACGCGCCGGGTGGTGCCGTCCGCCTGCTCCTCGCTCTTATAGCCGGTGACGACGCGGTGGCCGAAGCGCGAGAGGATCCAGTCCTGGATGCCGCTCATGGAGATGCCGATGCGCCGGTTGCGCGTGATCACATCGCGCGAGACCTGCCAGTCGTAGTGGCCGAAGGTGACGCGCTTGGCGAAGCGGACGGCCAGCCTGAAGACCTTCTTCATGTCCCAGCACTGCTCCTCGGCGATGGAGGGGAAGATCTCGAACAGGTTGCACGGCTCGCCGTTCTCGAGGGTGATCTCGCCGCACGGGTTCGTGCCCTCGGCACGCGGGTCGGCGTTCGTGGGCCCGTCGATGAGGCGGCCGTAGGCGCGTGAGAGGTTGAGGTCGACGATACCCGGCTCGCCGTGCATGACGACGTCCTTGGCGACGGCCTCGTACTGCTCGGGTTTGCCGGAGACCACGACGGAGTTGTTGGACGCCCAGCGGTGGTGCATGAGCTTGTCCTCGTCCTGCTTCATCGTACGGAAGCCGTCGTCGTCCCAGTCACCCAGCGCGAGCTCGGCGGAGCGGCGCACGTTGCCGGCCACGACGGCCTTGCCCACGAGGTTGGAGATGTCGGTGGCGTCCACGGCGGTGAGTCTGCGGCCTGCGGCCTCGTTGAGGACGGTGTTCACGTCGAGGAGCATCTCGATGAGGGGGGCGGCGCCGGAGGCGGTTCCGCCGAAGCCGTGGATCTTGGCGCCGCGCTGGCGGATGCGGGTCATGTCGAGCACGACGGAGGTCTTCGACTGGTCGAAGTAGCCGAAGTGCGCGTCAATCACGGCGGCGAGGGCGTAGACCCAGCCTTCGCGTGAGTCCTCGAGGTTGTAGAAGTAGATGTCCGGTCTGGTGGACGGGTCGCCGTGTGCGGCGGTCCACTCGTCGCGGTCCTGCGCCCCGGCCTTGAGGCACTCGTCGTAGGAGCCGTTGGTCTTGCCCATGATGACGGTCACGGGCACCTGCCGGTCGACGGCCGGCAGCTGGGAGACGTTCGGGCGGGTGACGGAGAAGCCGACGCCGCCGCCCTTCATGAGCTCGTCGAACATGAACGCGTACGGCATGGAGACGGCCTTCTGGTCCTCTTTCAGGTAGGAGGGCACGATCTCCGAGTCGCCGTAGGCCTGCGGGCGGATGGCGACGAACCAGCAGTTGTTGAGCGAGTCGCCGTGCGCGCGCTGGTAGGGGGTGCCGCTGACCCACAGGTTGCGGCCGGAGGGTGTGGCGGCGAGCCCGTAGATGAGGCGGAACAGGTCCTGTGCCTCGGTGGTGTCCTCGGCGATGACGGCCGGGTCGATGAGGCCGGTCTCGTTGGGTCTGAGGCGCGGGTCGAGGTTGATGTTGCCCTGGATGGTGCGTTTGACGGTCTCGGCCCACGTCTCGGAGCGGTTCTGGCTGTCGAGGAAGCGGGAGTAGGTGCGCTTGTAGGTCACCCAGCCGAGTGGGCCCCAGTGGGGGGTGATCTCGCTGGTCGCCCGGCGGATGAAGTCGTCGTCAAGCCTGATCGTGAACGTGCTGTCCATGTCTGTCCTTCCTCGAACGCGGACCGGTGTGCCGGTCCGGTGATGTGTCCGTCCCTGTCGGTGGGCACGGTGTCGCGACGGGTCCCGTCACGATTGTTTCCTGCCGATAGATGTGCGCGTGCGCCACGGTCGTCCTCCATTTCCTGCAGGATTCCCACGGGGAACAGGGACGACCCGGACTGTGCCGTTGATGCATGGCGCCATGTCTCAAAGCACTATATATGCTACACAGACACTCGACTGAAGCTATATATAGCGATCATGATGTCTCCTGTCTTTGATTATCCACACTTCCCCGGTTGATATCCTGCGACTGTGTGGACAACACGCCGACGACCAGCCCGGATAAATACAGCGACAGACAGCGACGACCGGCCCGTCCATGGTCACACCGTTCGCCCTCCGACCGATACTGGGACCATGAGCGAGAACAGCAGCCGGACCACCTCCTTTGACAGCACCCCCGTCGTGGTGGAACGCGACCCGTCCGCCGCCGCGGAAGCCGCAGGCGAGCATACGTATGCTGACGGGCGCGCCCCGGGCGAGGGGATGGTCGTGCTGGCCGCCACCCCCATCGGCAACACGGGCGACGCCTCCGCCCGTCTGCGACACTTCCTCGCGGCGGCCGACATCGTGGCCGCGGAGGACACGCGCCGTCTCTACGATCTCGCCAACCGGCTCGGTGTGCACGTGCACGGACGTGTGACCGCCTATCACGATCACAACGAGGACGCGCGTGCCGACGTCCTGCTCGACCAGGTGGCGCAGGGCGCCGTGGTGCTCGTCGTCTCCGACGCCGGCATGCCCACCATCAACGACCCTGGGCATGCCATCATCGCCCGTGCCATCGAACGGGGGCTGCCGCTCACCTGCGCCCCCGGCCCCTCCGCCGTGCTCGACGCGCTCGCCCTCTCCGGGCTGCCCACCGACCGCTTCTGTTATGAGGGTTTCGTGCCGCGGAAGAACTCCGAGCGTCTCGCCCGCATCCGCCAGCTGCTCACCGAACCGCGCACGAGCGTGTTCTACGAGAGCCCCCAGCGCATTGTCGAGACGATGGGGGTGTTCGCGCAGGTGCTGCCGCCCGATCGGCCGATGGTGCTCGCCCGCGAGCTGACCAAGACGTACGAGCAGGTGCGCCGTTCCACGATGGCCGGTCTGCTGCGATCGGTGCGCGACGACCCACCGCGCGGCGAGATCGTGCTCGTCGTCGGCGGGGCGAGCCGTCAGGAGATCGAGGCCCAGGCCGAGCAGGGCGGGCAGGTCCTCTCCGTGGGTGATCTCGCCCGCCTCGCCCGTCAGAAGCAGCAGACCGAGGGAATCCGGCTCAAGGACGCCATCCGCGAGGTGGTCGCCGCGCATCCGCTTCCCGACGGCACGCTCGTGTCCCGCAAGGCCGTCTATCAGGCAGCGCTCGGGCTCTGACACCGTGGCATCCGTCCTGGTGTGATCATCCGGCCGCGGTGTTTTCCGAGACGGTGTTTCCCGAGGCGGTGTTTCCTGCGACGGCGCTGCCTTCAACCACGGGTACGTCCCGTGGGTGCAGTGCGGCGTCAAGATCCGTCGAATCGGCCTCCAGCATCGCCGGCATCACCTCCCGCGCGCGGTGGTGCTCGCCGAGCGTGTCGAGCGCGGTGAACAGCACTCGCAGGCCCTGTCCGACGCCCGGGCCTCCCTGCTGGGCGATGTATTCGAGCAGTTCAGGCGGCGATGACGGGTTGACGATCAGCCAGCGGCGCAGGTCCGGTCGCTCGCGGGCGATGGTCCACAGAAGCGAGAGGGAGGTCGAGGGATTCATCGTGATCTCCTCGTCCAGATAAGGCGGTGGCCCGGGGGGAATCCGGACGGCGGCCCGGCCTGTCGTCCTCGCCGCCGTTCGTACTGTCGTGGCAGTGCCTGTCAGATTTTCCATGGTCTGGTTTTCCTGATCCAGGAGGATCACATTTTCCTGATCCAGGACGGCCGGGTCGGCCTCCGGCCCGGTGACCGCTGTCCGCGTCGTGGCCGCGTGGGCCGTCCTGGCCGCATGGATGCCGTGATGTGCCAGAAAGTCACGGCGTCGTGCGGCGCGACGGAAGGCGGTGGGTGCGCCGCCGGTGCCGGCGGTCCTGCCGTCAGACGGTCCCGTGCGCCTATGACGGTGCGGTAGGGCGTGTCGGCCGCCGCGATGCGGCCGACGGACTCTGCCGTCCGGGTCTGCGGGTGTCTCGCAGACGGACGCGGGCCACCCGTCAGTCTGTCCGTCCGCATGGAACAACGTCTGTGATCGGCGCGCCTGAGCGCATGGTGCCGGTATCGTCTGTGTATACATGATGGGGTCTCCCGATTTGTGTGTCATGGTCTACGAAACCCGAATCGGATGCGGGTGGCCGTATGGACGCCCGCCTGGCGGACGTCCGCCGGGAGGGCGGCCGGCAGGTCGCGTCCCTGCGGTTTTCCTGCGGCCGCCGGTGTCAGGCAAGGACAACGGGGTGAGCAGGATGTGGACCTCCTGCCGGGCATCCAGCGCCTCCAGCCGTCGTCTGCCTGTCGAATAGCCGACGGCACGGCTGTTTTCCTCCAGCCGGGCGAGGCAGTCGACCAGATCAAGGTTGTGGTGCCGAAGGAACGTGACAAAACGGCCTGCCCCGACTCGCACGTCGAAAATGTCCCCGGGCAGACAGGCCAGATCGACGGCTGTCCTCAGGGGCGAGGTGACCTGCAGGCCGCGGATCTCCAGCACATCGCCGGGGCCGAGCTGGCGCTGTACCAGATCCACATCATGCGGAGGGGCGGTCTTGGGCCGCGTCGCACAGATCGCGGTGAGGCGGGCGGGGAACGGCCCGCCCTCCCAGATCCAGAAGGCGAGCAGCCCGCAGGCGACGCATCGCCGCGGCAGCAGCTGTGCGGCGGTCCGCGCGCGTAGTACCGCGCAGCCGGCGAGCGGCTGGCTGACGGCCGTACGGTTGTCGATGAGCCTGGCCCGCCCCTGCCGCTGCAGCCAGGCGAGCGCGGTCGGTCCGGGCAGGTTGTCGGCCCGGAGCACGTCGGGAATGCCCGCTGCCGATGGCATGCGTCCTGCTGCACGGGCTTCCCGCGTGCCGGGTGTCCGTGCCTGTGTTGAAGTGATCATGGTTCCGACGCTAGGTGGTCGGCCAGGGCCGGCACGGGGCTTTTTCGTCGCCGTGGAAACTGTGGATAAACTCCGCCTTTCCACAGGTGGTCCTGTGAGCGTGCATAACCGATATTTTTTGTTCACAGGTTATCCACCTTGTTCACAGGTTATCCACCGCACGTCGGAAGGCCTGTCATTGCACGGTTTGTGTATTTCATCATGTCGTTTGCCGGGCGGATACTCGGGACTATGACAAAGCGTGTTCTTGTGGCAGTCGCCTGGCCGTACGCCAACGGCCCGCGCCATATCGGCCATGTGGCCGGTTTCGGCGTGCCCTCCGATGTGTTCGCCCGTTACGAGCGGATGAAGGGCAACAAGGTGCTCATGGTCTCCGGCACCGACGAGCACGGCACCCCCATCCTCGTACAGGCGGAGAAGGAGGGGAAGACCGCCCAGCAGACGGCCGACGAGTACAACGAGATCATCGCCACCGACCTGACGAACCTCGGCCTGAGCTATGACCTCTTCACCCGCACCACGACGGGCAACCATGAGAAAGTGGTGCAGGAGATGTTCCGCCAGTGCCTCAAGAACGGCTACATCTACAAGGGCATCCAGAAAGTCGCCATCAGCCCCTCCACAGGGCGCACACTGCCGGACCGTTACATCGAGGGCACTTGCCCTATCTGCGGCTATGACGGCGCCCGCGGCGACCAGTGCGACAACTGCGGCAACGAGCTCGACCCCACCGATCTGATCAACCCGCGCTCCAAGATCAACGGCGAGACTCCTGTTTTCAAGGAGACGGAGCACTACTTCCTCGACCTGCCCGCCCTGGCGAAGGCCAACCTCGCCTGGCTCGACACGCGCACCGACTGGCGCACGAACGTCATCAACTTCTCCAAGGGCCTCTTCAAGGAGGTCAAGCCGCGCGCCATCACCCGCGACATCGACTGGGGTATCCCCGTGCCCGTCGACGGCTGGGTCGACAACCCCAACAAGCGCCTGTACGTGTGGTTCGACGCGGTGATCGGGTATCTGTCGGCCTCCATCGAGTGGGCGCGCCGTTTCTCCACCGCCGACGAGTGGCGCAAATGGTGGAACGACCCGTCCTCGCCCGCCTATTACTTCATGGGCAAGGACAACATCACCTTCCACTCGCAGATCTGGCCGAGCGAGATCCTCGCGTACAACGGCGAGGGAAGCAAGGGCGGCGAGCCCGGCAGCCTCGGCCGCCTCAATCTGCCCGAACAGGTGGTCGCCTCCGCGTTCATGACGATGGAGGGCAAGCAGTTCTCGAGCTCGCGGGGCATCGTCATCTACGTGCGCGACATCCTCTCGCGCTATTCCGCCGACGCCGTGCGCTACTACATCAGCATCGCCGGCCCGGAGAGCCAGGACGCCGATTTCCGCTGGGCCGAGTTCGTCCGCCACAACAACGAGGAGCTCGTCTCCGGCTGGGGCAACCTTGTCAACCGCGTGGCCACGCTGCTGCACAAGAATTTCGGCTCGATCCCCGCCGTGGGCAAGGACGGTCTGGAGAAGATCGACTCCGACCTGCTCTCCGAGGTGGAGAAGGGGTTCGAGACGGTGGGCCATGACCTCGAGACGCAGCACCAGCATGCCGCCCTCGGCGAGGCGATGCGCCTTGCGGGGGAGACGAACAAATACATCTCCGACACGGAGCCGTGGAAGATTGCCGACAAGGACCGCCTGGCCACCGTGCTGCACACCGCGGCCCAGGCCGTGCTCGACCTCGACCTGCTCCTCGCCCCGTTCCTGCCCTCCAGCTCGCAGAAAGTGTGGGAGACGCTCGGGCAGAAGGGCACCGTCGCCCCGTTGCCGCGTCTGGAGCGCGTGGATGATCTGGACAAGAAGGGCTTCGGCTATCCGATCATCACCGGCGACTATGAGCTCGGAAAGACCGTGGCGCCGTGGGCCCCGGCAAAGATGGCCGAGGGCGCGGAGGTGCCCAAGCCGCACCCGCTCTTCGCCAAGATCCCGCCCGAGGCGGTCAAGGAGGAGGTCGAGCGCTCCCGCCGCCAGATCAAGGGGCGCCAGGAGGCCGAGAAAGAGCGGCTCGCCAAGGCCGAGGCGGCCCTGGCGGCCCAGAAGAAGGCCAAGGCGGGCACGGACGGTGATGCCGCCCCGGATGGCGGACAGGCGAAGGAGGGCGGCGAGGCCTGATGACAAAAGGCCGTCATCATCATTCCCGCGCCTGGGCGCCCCTGCCGCAGCCGCTGCCGGACTGGACGGTCGACGACCACACGCATATCGTCTCCGTCGTCTCCTATGCGGGCGAGCAGGCGCGTGAGGCCGCCGAGCGCCGTATGCCGGTTGTGCCCGTCTATGGCACGGACGAGCTGCTGAGGTTCGCCGATTACGCCGGCATCCGGCAGATCGTCGACGTGGGCTGCACCTATCCCGAACTGCGGCCCGCCGTCGATCTCGCGCTCGCCCACCCGGGACGCGTGTTCGCGGGCCTCGCCATCCATCCGCAGGAGGCCGTGCTGCACGGACACCATGGCGCCCCCGGCCCTGACGGGCTGGACGTGGTCTACAAGCCGTGGCACGACATCGCCTTTGACGAGGCGCTGGACACGGTGGCCCGCCTCACCAAGGCCAACCCCGGCGTCGTCGTGACGATCGGCGAGACCGGTCTCGACTACTTCCGCACCGGCGAGCCGGCACGCGGACTGCAACGGCAGGCATTCCGTGACCACATCGACCTGGCGAAACAACTGGGCCTGCCCGTGCAGATCCACGACCGGGACGCCGACAAGGACGTGGTGAGGATTCTCCTGGAGGACGGGGCCCCTGAGGCCGGGGCGGTGTTCCACTCGTTCGCCGCCGATGCCGATACGGCCGTGCTCGCCCGTGAGCACGGCTGGTACCTCAGCTTCTCGGGGACCGTCACTTTTCCCTCGAACGAACGGCTGCGGCAGGCGCTGCGCGTCATCGACCTCGACCACGTGCTCGTGGAGACCGACGCCCCCTATCTCACGCCTGCCCCGTGGCGGGGGAGGACGAACGCGCCGCAGATGGTGCCGTACACGCTGCGTGTGATGGCGCAGGTGCTCGGCATGCCGGTCGGAGCGCTCGCGCGGCGCACCCGTGCGAACGCGCACCGGCTTTACCGTCTTCCCGACCCGCCGTCATCCGGATCTGTCCCGTTCGAACTGTCGTCATCCGGATCGATGTCCTCCGATCCGCCGGGGCCACACCGGCAGGACGTCCCGTCGGTACTGACCCCACGGTGAAAACGGCACCCGATTGTGAAGGTTTGGCCAATACCCGTTTAGACTTATGTCTTTGCGTCTGACTGATAAGGCCGGAAGGCCTGTGGACCGCCGCTCACCGGGAGAAAGGGCGAACGGCAGGCACGATGATCCGTGGGAGGACCGCGGATCGTCGGAATGCTTTCGAAACGGTGGCATGCCACCGTCATGGAGGTTGATTGATGATCACGCATAAACAGTCCCCTCGCCCGACCAGGAAGGCCACGACGGACACCCCTGCGCAGAACGGGGACGCCGCCACGGTTTCCGCATCGGCGTCGGCGCAGGACGCGTCGAAGAGGGCCGCGTCTGTTTCGCAGGAGGCGTCCCACGAGGACCAGGCCGCCCAGGCCCCGGCATCTTCCGCAACTTCTGCCCCTGCCGCTGTCTCCGTTGCCGCCGCGCAGTCCGCGCCCGGCACCCAGTCCCGGTCTGACACGACCGACCAGGCCCAGCGCCGCGCAGTGGAGGAGGCCGCCACCGTGCGGCTCGACCGCGTGGACCTCAACCGTATCGAGGACACCGGCTCCATCGCGCTCAAAGGCATCACCGCCACGGCGCCGAAGGTCACCACCAGCGCCATCACCAAGGAGGAGCGCGAGGCCCGCCGCAAGGCCCGTGAGGCCGCCAAGGCCAAGAAGCAGGAGCCGGAGAAGCAGGCGCATACCGCCATCGGCCGCTGGTGGCACAAGCTGCAGAACAGCCCCGACCGTATCAAATTCGCCATGTGCATCGTCGCCATGGGCGTCGTCTACGGCGATATCGGCACGTCCCCCCTCTACACGGTCCAGAGTTTTATCCAGGGCCACGGCGGCGCGCTGAGCAAAGTGAGCGAGGAGAGCGTGCTCGGCCTGCTCTCCCTGCTGTTCTGGTCGATCACCCTCGTGACCACCGTCGACTACGTGCTCATCGCCATGCGCGTGGACAACAAGGGCGAGGGCGGCATCTTCGCCCTCTACTCCCTCGTGCGCCGCTATGCGCACTGGCTGTGGATCCCCGGCATGGTCGGCGGCGCGGCCTTCCTGGCCGACTCCGTGCTCACCCCGGCCGTGTCCATCTCCTCGGCCGTCGAAGGTCTCAACACCCTGCCCGTGTTCAAGAGCTTCTTCAGCCAGAACGCGTCCGCCACCATGGTGATCACCGCCATCATCATGATCGTGCTCTTCCTCGTGCAGTCGCGCGGCACCGAGTCGATCGGCAAGGTGTTCGGCAGCATCGTCTCCGTGTGGTTCGCCTTCATCGCCATCATGGGCATCATCAACCTCGACGGCGAATGGCAGGTGTTCCGCGCCCTCGACCCGGTGCTCGGCATCAAGTTCCTCTTCAGCCCGGGCAACAAGTCGGGCATCTTCATCATGGGCACCGTCTTCCTCTCCACCACCGGCGCGGAGGCCCTCTACTCCGACATGGGCCACGTGGGCCGCGGCTCGATCTACGCCACCTGGCCGTTCATCAACCTCGCCCTCGTGTTCTGCTACTTCGGCCAGGGCGCGTGGATGCTCAAGAACAAGGGCCTGCCGCAGTACAAGACCGGCCTGATCAACCCGTTCTTCGAGATGATGCCCAACGACACATGGAAGACCATCGCCGTCATCCTCTCCGTCACCGCCGGCATCATCGCCTCCCAGGCGCTCATCACCGGCGCGTTCACCATAGTCTCCGAGGCCACGAGTCTCAACTTGATGCCGCATCTGCAGGTGCGCTACCCGGCCTCCACCCGCGGCCAGATCTACATCCCGGCCGTCAACACCGTGCTGTGCGTCTCCACGCTCATCGTGCTGTTCACGTTCCGCACGTCGGACCGCATGACCAACGCCTATGGACTGGCCCTGACGATCACGATGAACATGACCGTCATCCTCCTGTTCAACTACATCTGGTACGCCTGGCGCCAGCGGTTCTGGGCCATTGTGTACCTCGTGGTGTTCCTCTCCATCCAGATCCTGTTCTTCGTCGCCTCGCTCAACAAGTTCATGACCGGCGGCTGGTTCACCATGATCCTCACGCTCCTGATCCTGACGGTCATGTACGCGTGGGACAAGGGAACCGCCGTCGAGCGCTCGCAGCGCCGGCACCTCTCGCCGGACGAGTTCCTACCCGCCCTCGACATGCTCCACCGCGACGCGACGACCCCGTACTTCGCCGACAACCTCGTCTACCTGACGTCCGACTCGGAGATGCGCCGCCTCGACACGGACATCTTCTACTCGATTTTCTCCAACAACCCCAAGCGCGCGCGAGCCTGGTGGGTGGTTTCCGTCGAGACGACGGACGATCCGTTTACCCGCGAGTATTCGGTGGAAAACTTCGGCACGTCCTACCTGTTCCGCGTGCGCGTGCGGCTGGGCTTCAAGATTCGCCAGTCGGTCGCCATTTATCTGCACCAGATCATGCACGATCTTGTCGATTCCGGCGAGCTGCCGGAGCAGACGACGATCTATCCCAAGCTTGACGACGACCAGCAGATCGGACACATCACCTATGTGATGATCCACAAGGATCTCATGCCCGAATCGAAGATCGACCAGTCTGGAGCTACCGCGCTGCGCATCAAGTATGCGATCCGACGCGTGTGCGGCAACCCGGCCAAGTGGTTTGGCCTTGCCGCCTACAACCCGATCACCGAGACGCAGCCGATGTTTGTGGCTACCGAACCGGTTGCCCCGCTCAAGCGCATTGCCTTGCGCAAGGTGAAGCGCCCCGTCACCCTCGAGGCCGTTCTACAGCGCCAGCAGGAGAAGGCCGAGAAGGAGGCCGCCAAGGAGGCGGAGAAACAGGCGCGCAAGGCCGAGCGCGAGAAGGAGCGCGAGGAGCGCCGCGCCGAGCGTGCCGCCGCCCGCACGCAGGAGAAGGTCCAGGACGCCGAGCGCACCGCCCGCCAGAAGGCACAGGCGGCGCAGACCGCCGCCGAGCAGGGCCGGGTGCGTGCCGCCGCACAAGGTCGGGTGCGTGCCGCCGGACAGAACGCGCAGAACGCGCGTGACACGCATGCGGGTCATGCTGACGCGCACGCGGATAAAGACTGACCGCGCCGCCGACCCGCTCCGTGCGGGTTCGCCGGTAAGGAAAAGTGCGGAAACAGCCCACGAACACATGCCGTCGTCCAATAAAATGGGCGGCGGCATTCTTTATATCCGGTTTCCGGACGATCGGGGCGCTGGCACCCTGCGGACGTATGGCACAGAGGCGATACGCGCGCGGGATGGGGCACCCCGTCCGGCCCGCCTGTCATGGCGCCGACCGCGCCATGACAGGATGATACTGAAAGGACATCAAGGACATCATGTCTGATTCCAAAGCCAATATCGGCGTCATCGGCCTGGCAGCCATGGGCGCGAGCCTCGCGCGCAACCTCGCACGCCACGGCAACACCGTCGCCGTCTACAACCGTTCCGGCTGGCGCACCGACGCGCTCATGAAGGACCACGGCGATGAGGGTGATTTCATCCCCTCCAAGACGCTCGAGGAGTTCGTCGCCTCGCTCGCCAAGCCGCGCACCGCCATCATCATGATCAAGGCGGGGGAGCCCACCGAGAAGATGATCCACGCGCTCGCCGACCTCATGGAACCCGGCGACATCATCATCGACGGCGGCAACACGTTCTTCAAGGACACCATGCGCCGCGAGAAGGAGATGGCCGCCCGAGGTCTCAACTTCGTGGGCATGGGTGTCTCCGGCGGCGAGCAGGGCGCCCTGCTCGGCCCGTCGATCATGCCCGGCGGCCCTGAGAAGTCGTGGAAGACGCTCGGGCCGATCCTCGAGTCGATCGCCGCCAAGGCCCCGGACGGCACGCCGTGCGTCACCCACATCGGCGAGAACGGTGCCGGCCACTTCGTCAAGATGGTCCACAACGGCATCGAGTACGCCGACATGCAGCTCATCGCCGAGAGCTACGACCTGCTGCGCCGCGGCCTGGGCCTCGAACCGGCCAGGATCGCCGACATCTTCGAGGAGTGGAACAAGGGCGAGCTCAACAGCTACCTCATCGATATCACCTCGCAGCTGCTGCGCCACGTGGACGCCAAGACCGGCAAACCGTTCGTCGACATCATCGTCGACGAGGCCGAGATGAAGGGCACCGGCACGTGGACCGTCCAGACCGCGCTCGGCCTGCCCGTCCCCGTCCCCGCCATCGGCGAGGCTGTGTTCGCCCGCGGCCTGTCGGAGCGCGAGGAGCAGCGCCACGAGGCGCAGGAGAAGCGTCCTGCCGGCCCTGCCGCCCATATCGATCTCAACGGCGAGTCCGAGGAGGACTTCATCGAGGACGTGCGCAAGGCGCTCTATGCCTCGAAGATCATCGCCTACGCACAGGGCTTCGACGAGATCTCCGAGGGCGCCCGCCAGTATGACTGGCACATCGACCTCGGCGCCGTCGCGCGCATCTGGAGGGCCGGCTGCATCATCCGCGCCCAGTTCCTCAACCGCATCTCCGACGCCTACGACTCGGGCACCATGACGAGCTCGCTCATCTTCGACCCGTACTTTGCCACGTCCCTC
>JAXGWH010000015.1:0-28823 GCA_040773385.1 Aeriscardovia sp.
GAGGGTGTGGCCTCGCTCGCAGAGAATCTGTCTGTGGATCGTCCTGTCATCGCTTTGTCCGCGCGAGATGGCTTGGTGTCAATGGATTGTGCGGTGTTGATGAAGCACTGACGATGGATGATGACAGACATATCGGATCACTGGCAGAAAACAGACAACGCAAAATCCGGGCGAACACGAACAGCCCCAAGTAAGCTCGCAGTATGAGCTCGTTCAAACAGCGCTATGACGCCTTCGCGGATGCGGTGATCGCCATCATCCTCACCATCATGGTGATGGGCCTGCCGGTCGATGTGGTCAATGGTCGTCTCGATTACCGCAACCTCTTCCTCTCCATCGGCATCTACGCGGTCAGCTTCTTCTTCGTGGCCGCCGCCTGGTACCGCCACACGCTCGCGACGGGGGAGGCGAAGTCGCTGACCAACGCGGACGTGTTCCTCGATTTCCTCTTCCTGCTCTTCCTCTCGCTCATCCCTGCCTTCACGCGGCTGATGACGGTGCGCAGCGAGACGCTCTCCGTGGTGCTGTTCGGCATCGACTCGCTCATCGTGATGGTCCTGCAGTATGTGGAGATGAACGTGATCTTCGGCCGCTGCTTCGAGGACCGCGCCTCCGTGCGCCAGGCCATGCGCGACATGTTCGGCCGCATCCAGGTGGTGGGCATGGTCTCACAGGCGGTGTTCACCGTGGTGGCCATCTGGGCGCCGCGTGTCTCGCTCGTCTTCTTCATCATCATCTCGATCGGCGGTTTCGTGCTGATGATGCGCAGAAAGCGTGATTTCGACGCCGTGGAGAGCCTGGACGCCTCGCAGACCCGGCGCTACGAGAGCCTCTCCGCCGCCGACCGGCGCCGTTTCGAGCATCGCATGGCCCACTACTACCGGCTCCTGGAGCAGGCGCGTGACAGCAGCGGCAGCACCGAGCAGCGCGGCCGGGCGCTGCGCCGCTGGCGTGACGAGGCGAACAAGGCCGAGGGCGTGGGCTGGGAGGCCCCCCGGGCGGAATACGACGCAGCGGACGACGAAGACGAGGAAGACGACGAAAGCGAGGAAGACAGGGAAGACGACCGGTCCTGACAGTTCCTGGCACGCAGTTCCCCGCGAGGAGGATCGCGATCAGGATCATCGGCGTTTTCTTCACACAACGGCGTACGATGGCATATTCGTCAGCACGGCAGGCACAGATGACCGCCGCTGCCGACATGTCCGTATCCCACCAGACTGATCTCCCGCATCCTCGTGTTCAGGGTGCATGAAAGAGTTCTGATGCCACACACGTCACGCCTGTCCGGCTCCGGTCTGTTCCAGCGTCTGTTCTCCGGCTACGCGCAGCTTCTGTCCATCCCCGGCACCAAACGGTTCACCTTCGCCGTGCTGCTCGCCGGCATGCCCGGCCCCATGGTCGGCATGTCCGTCACCATCGGCATCCAGCACTACTACGGCTCCTACGGTCTGGCCGGCCGGCTCACCGGCACACAGGCCATCGCCACCGCCATCATCGGCCCCCTGCTCGGCCGGCTCGTGGACCGTTACGGCCAGAAACGCGTCTCCATCCCTGCTGTGGGCACATGGATGGTGGCGGCCGCCACGTTCGTGGGCTGCCTGCTGGCGCACGTGCCCTCCACCGTCTACTACTTCATCATGCCGTTCCTGGCCATCCTGCCGCCGTGGGGTGCCATGTGCCGGGCGCGCTGGGCGCACATTCTCAAAGGCGATACGGCCAGCGTGGACCGGTCGCTGGCCATGTGCTCCATCTTCGACGAGATGATGTGGATTGTGGGCAATCCGCTCTCCTCCATCCTCGCCGTCTGGTCCGTGCCCGGCGCCTTCGCCTTCACCGCCATCTGCGTCACTCTCGGCGCCATTCTCTTCCTCGGCGCCATCGGCCAGCCTGACTCTCAGCTCGACAAGGCGCGCAAAGCCAATATGAGCCTGTCCGACTATCTCAAGAAATCACAGCTGGCGACGGCCCAAGCAGCACAGATCTCTCAGAAGGGCACCCGAAACAACACGCGCACGAGCACGAAGAAGGGCGCCTCCTCCATGGCGTTCAACCCCGCCATCATCGCCCTGGCCGCCACCTGGTTCGGACTGGGCGCCTTCCAGTCCGCCTCCTCCATCTCCATCATTTCGTACGCCCGCGAGCTGGGCATCCCGCAGATCACCGGTCTGATCTTCGCCTGCTTCTCATTCAGCTCGCTCGTCGGCGTCACCTTCTACGGCGCCCACCAATGGCAGACCCCGCTGTGGAAACGGTTCTACATCTGCCTGGCCGTGCTCTGTTTCGGCCTCGGCTCGTTCAGCCTCACCACCGCCCTCTGGCAGGTGATCGTCATCTACCTGCTCATCGGCGTCTGTCAGGCACCCACCTGGGTCAACGGCAACCAGATCATCATGCGGCTCGTGCCCACCTCCATGTTCACCGAGACCGTGGCGCTCACCGATGCCATGAACTCGGTGGGCAGCTCCGTCGGCTCCGCCACCGCTGGTCATTTCATCGACATGGCCGGCTCGCGCGGCGGCTTCTACACAGTGGCCGTGCTCGCCCTCACCGAGCTTGTCATCTCGTTCATCGGCTTCAGGCAGATCAAGGCCGCCACCTCGCGCGCCATTGTGGGCGAGGAAAAGGTTGATATCGCCGGATCGACCGGTGAGTGATACCGGTCAGTCTTTCACCGCGCGCACCGCGATGAACGAGGGGATGCCGAGCCTGTCGAGACGGCCGTCGCCGTTCGTGTCCTCGAAGATGTCCGTCACGCGCAGCCCTGCGTGCAGGATCGCGGCGATCTCCTCGCCGGCAGTATGCGAGAACTGCACGCCGTCGTCGGACTTCCGCGCCTCCTCCAGCAGCGCTGGGTCGGCCATCGGGTCATAGGGAAGTCCGCGGACGATGCGCTCCTCGGCGTCGTCCACCACATAGTTGATGCCCGAATCCTGGCCGGTCATCACCACGCCGCCCGGTTTCAGGACGCGGAAGATCTCACGGAAGACCGGTTCGATCCCGCGGATGTAGCACATGCTCACCGGGTTGACCACGAGGTCGAAGGACGCGTCGGGCAACGGCAGCGGTTTTGTCATATCCGCCCGCACGGTCGTGATTTTGTAGCCCTCGCGCTGTGCCACGGCACGCTCGGACTCCAGCTGGGCGGGGGAGTAGTCGAGCACCGTGCACACCGCGCCCGCCGCGGTGAGCACCGGAATCTGCTGTCCGCCGCCCGAGGCCAGTCCGAGCACCCGCGCGCCGAGGAGGGGGCGGTTGTTGGCAGGGATGTCAGTCGGTGTGTCGGCGGGACCCCTGTTGAAGCCGTTGGCGTCATCACCGGTGTCGTCGGCTGTGCCGGTGCCGTCGTCTGCCTTGTCATGCATGTTTGTACACCCGGCAAACGTGTGAACGGTATCTAGTGCGTCAGCCGACGGCAGGTCCTCGAACCAGGCATGCGGGACGGGTCTGGTAGGGGTGAGCACGATGTCCCAGTCACCCTTTTGTGCGGCGATGAACTGCTCGTGGTCGATGGGTTTTCCCCACTGCCAGCCCTCGCGCACCCACCGGTCGGTGGTCTCGGCGTTCACCTGCTGGTAGTCGAGGCCGGAGGGGTCGGTGCCGTCGTGGATATTCGCTCTCTTGTCTGTCATCGTGCCCTCCTGTGCGGCAGGAAATCAATCTGTGTCGTCAGGGAAAATGATCTGCGGGCTGGATCTGTGTCCCTGGATCCGTGTCCTCTCGGCCTGGCTGGATCGTATCGCTGATGTCGGCGTCAAGCCTACGGGACGCGTGTGTCGCGTCGGTAACGGGTGTGGGGGGGGGGGTTATGGTCAGGAGTCCCGTTCGGGACCGGACACGATTAACCCGCATGCCGGCCTCAGAGGGGCGGTCATGCGGGCAGCAGAGGGGCGGTCCGCCCGGATCCCGGTAGCGTGCGCGATGACCAGAGCATGTGCCGGTCTCAGGACACTGCATGCTTGACGGCTATCTCGTCTTTGTGTGGTGCGTCTGTATCGTCCTGCCGGACGGCGGTCCTGTAGAGGCTTACTGCCAAGCCGATCCTGATCGTGACCTGATGGGTAGTGGCAAGGCCGTCCACCGCACAAAACACAGATAGCGTTTCCGACACGCACCATCTGCGAGTGGGACCTGTCGCTTCGCAGGAGAGAGGCCAATGGTGCCGCCATGTCCATGGGGAACCCTGGGAGACATGTCGCCGCGCAGGGGGAGAGGCGCCCGCACGGCCCTGGCACCCTCGTGATGCCGGGGCCATGTCGCCGCGCAGGTGAGAGGCGCCATCGCCTATGGAACATCGGGCGGGGCCGACGGTCCCGCCCCTCCTGCTCACGCCGTGAAAAACCTGCCCGTCCGCGGCTGTCCCGTCGAGGTGCGGATGACGAGCGAGGCCGGTGCCTCGATGCTGCGCTTGTCCACAGTCTTGCCGGTGA
The DNA here is from genome assembly GCA_040773385.1 of Aeriscardovia sp. Lineage (GTDB taxonomy): Bacteria > Actinomycetota > Actinomycetes > Actinomycetales > Bifidobacteriaceae > Aeriscardovia. The sequence goes on from JAXGWH010000015.1 coordinate 4,431, forward strand.
TGAGGTCGAGCGTGGTGTGCGCGGCGAGCACCGCCTGGGCACAGGGATCCTGGTGCACGGTGGTCAGACCTGCCTGGGCGGCGAAGGTGCTGTCGTCGAAGCCGGTCACCGAGAGGTCCTCCGGCACGCGGATGCCCTGGCGGGCAAGGGAGATGAAGAACGGCACGGCGATCGAGTCCTGATGGAAACAGATGGCGGTCGGCGGGTCATCGGAACCCATGAGATAGCCCAGCACCTTGTCGGAGCAGTCCTCATCGTCGCCCACGTCGAGCATGTGCTGCGTGACGCCGGGGATCTGGGAGCAGATCCGGTTGAACCCGCGGATCCGGCGCATCGAGCTGTAGGACAGCTGCGAATGGAAGTTCTGGTAGACGTAGAGCAGATTTCGGTGCCCCAGCGTCGTCAGATGCCGCACGATGAGGCGGATGCCCTTCTCGTCGTCGATCGAGTTGATGGCGGAGAAGCCGCTGGAGGAGGAGACGTTGATCCCCACGATCGGCACGTTCATCGTCCTCAGCTGGCGGACCTCGCCGGGGTTGATGCGGAACGAGGAGACGATGACCGCATCCACGTTGTTGCGCAGCGGCAGCCGGTCGAAAAACTGTTTGCGCGAGGAGAGGCCGGTGATAGGCACCATCGTCAGGTCATAGCCCGCCGGGCCGAGCACGGAGAGGAGCCCCTCGGTCACCTGCGCCGTGTACCACTCCATCTTCGCGCTGCCCACGAGGAGGGCGATGCGGAAGGATCTGCCGGATTTGAGGATCCCCGCGGTGCGGGAGATAGAGAAGCTGAGGGCGTGGGAGGCATCGAGCACCTTGTCGCGCGTGGCAGGGGAGACCTTGTCGGGATGGGAGAAGACGCGGGAGACGGTGGCGGTGGAGACGCCGGCCTTCTTTGCCACATCGGTGATGCTCGCCTTGCGGCGGGGCAGGGCGGTGGAGGATCGTCGCGCGTTCATCGTTGCTCCTGGACGTGCTCTGGGGGCTTCCCGCGTCCCTGCGTCGGGGCGTCGGGATCTGTCATAAATCATTCTGTGACCTGTTGTACACCCAGAAATGAGTTGGGATGTAAAGGTTTATATTTGCGACACGCCGTAAAAAATCAAGCATATTCGTCTCTTTGCAACGAATGTAAACAGTTACATTTGAAAACCGTTTCTTGGCTTCTCATGACCCCTTCGATCATGTTGAATGAAAGCATTCCCCGAACGAAGGAGTTGGAGGGACAATGAGAAAGCAAATCATCGCGTCTGTGGCCGCCGTGAGCACCGTCGTGCTCGCGCTCGTCGGCTGCGGTTCGGCATCATCCTCATCCGCACCGTCGAACGTCAAGGTCAACAAGGGCCTTCCCACCTACGGCGACACGGTCAAATATGACCCCAACCATCTTGTCAACAACGGCAAGAAGATCACCCTCGAATACTGGTCGTGGGGCGACGCGAAGTCGGACCCCGTCCACTCCGAGATCAAGCGCTACGAGAAGCTCTTCCCCAACGTCCACATCAAGTCGCAGCTGGTGAGCTGGGACGATTACTGGACCAAACTGCCCCTCGCCCTGCGCGGCAACAACGGCCCGGCGCTGTTCAACATCCACAACTCCCACGACGACCTCATCCGGCCCTACGCCGCCGACTACGACATCCCTGTCAGCCAGCTTGAAAAGGATTACACCGGCGTGGCCGCGCACGTGGTCAACGGCAAGGTCAAGTACATCGACGACGTCATCAACACCGGCAACATCTACTACAACAAGGACATGTGGAAGGCGGCCGGCCTGACCGACAACGACATCCCCAAGACGTGGGACCAGTTCGTCGAGGTCGCCAAGAAGCTCACCAAGACCGAGGGCGGCAAGATCACCCAGGCCGGCTTCAACTTCAACGGCGACGCCTACGCGGCCATCTTCGAGGGCCTCAACTACCAGAAGGGCGAGCTGCTGTACAAGGACGGCGGCAAGGTCGCCAACTTCAACAACTCCGTCACCAAGGAGAACCTGAAGTTCCTGCAGTCCATGTACACCAAGGATCACGTCGGCTCCGCCGACTTCGGCAACTCCTACTCCGACAGCTTCGGCCGCGGCCAGACCGCCATGATCTACGCGTGGGGCTGGCTCGTCGGAACCATGGCCGACAAGTACCCGAACATCAACTACGGCGTGTTCCCGACCCCGACATTCTCCACCAAGACCCCGTTCGCCTATGACCGCTACAACGGCGAGTCCACCCCGGGCATCAACGCCCACCAGTCCAAGGAGCAGCAGGCCGTCGCCCAGGACTTCATCAAGTTCATCCTCGCCGACCCGGCCTATATCCGCACCGCCGTCAAGGAACTCAACTCCTTCCCGGCCAAGAAGAGCCTGCAGAAGGACAAGGAGATCCTCAAGAACCCGGTGATGGACGCCATCGCCCCGAGGGTGAACCGCCTCATCTGGCCCGGTCCGTCCCCGGCCACCATCGAGGACACCAGCAAGATCGTCATCTCCAACGTCATGAACAACGGCATGGCCATCGACACCGCCGTCAAACAGGGCCAGGAGAAGATGGACCAGGACATGCAGGGCGGCTCGTTCAGGTCCGTCGAGAACAAGTACAAGTTCTACAGCGAGCGGAGAAAGTAACATGACCCGCACGGCTCCCACCCCTGCCGGCCACGGCACGAAAACCGCGGCCGGCGCCGCCGTCCCGGCGGCAGGCACCTCCTCCAACCGCACGACGAAAAAGGGCGGAAGCCCTGCCCCGAAGCGGTCCGCGCGCGAGAACCTCGAACGCGTCTTCTCCTTCCGCAACGTGTGGGTGACGCTGTTCATCATCTTCTTCGCGCTGTTCCTCGTCTACCCGATCTTCAAAGCGTTCGCCGGCAGCCTCCACAACTGGAACCCGCTCGTCGGCCGGTACGACTGGGTCGGCCTGAGCAACTACAAAGAGGTCCTCACCAGCAACCCGTTCTGGACCTCCATGCTCAACACGACCGTCTTCGCCGTGGTCTGCACCTTCTTCCGCATCGTCATCGGCCTGGCGCTCGCGCTCCTGCTCAGCTCGAAGTTCGTGCGCTGCAAGGACACGCTGCGCGGCCTGTACTACATGCCGACCATCACCCCGATGGTCGCCGTCGCCCTCGTGTGGGTGGCCATGTTCGACCCGCAGTTCGGCCTCATCGACAAGGTCACCGGCCTCAACATCAACTGGCTGCATGACCAGCGCTACGCCCTGCCGGCCATCATCATCATGACCATCTGGAAGGATTTCGGCTACGCGACCGTCCTCTATCTGGCCGGCCTCATGGCCCTGCCCTCCGACGTGTTCGAGGCGGCGCATATCGACGGCGCCAACGGCTGGCAGACGTTCTGGCACATCACACTGCCGCTGCTGAGGCCCACCACGCTGTTCGTCGTCATCACCTCGCTCATCAGCTATCTGCAGGCCTACGTGCAGATCCTCATGATGACCAAGGGCGGGCCGGGCACCTCCACCTACACCATCAGCTACCTGATCTTCGACCAGGCGTTCAAGAAGTACCGCTTCGGCGTCGCCTCCACGCAGGCGGTCGTGCTGTTCGTGCTCACGGCCATCCTCACCCTGGTGATGTTCAAGGTCTCGGCACAGAGGGACGGAGAGAAACAATGACACGCGCACGCACATCGGCGTCGGCGGCCGCATCGGCCGCGGGGTCCGTGTCCGGGTCCGCTTCGAAGAAGGGGCGGTCCGGCAAATCCGGCAAAGGTCCGCTCGGCCGGAGGATCGGCGGGATCGTGCTGACGATCCTGCTCTTCATCGTCGCCTTCTACACCATCGTCCCGTTCATCTGGATGCTCCTGGGCTCGTTCGCCTCCAACAGCGAGATCGTCAAGGTCAACGGCTCGCTCCTGCCGCGGCCGTCGACCCTCGACAACTACAAGGACATCCAGGACAAGTTCAACTTTGTCCGCCTGTTCACGAACTCCGTCGTCGTCTCGGTGGTCAAGACGGCCATCGCCTGCTACACGAGCGCCGCCCTCGGTTATGTGTTCGCCAAGATGCGTTTCCGCGGCCGCAATCTGCTGTTCAGCATCGTGCTGGGCACGATGATGGTGCCGTGGGCCGTGACGATCATCCCGCAGTACGACATGATGTCGCGCATCGGCTGGCTCGACACCTACCGCGCGCTCATCATCCCCGGCGTGTTCTCCGCGTTCGGCATCTTCCTGTTCCGCCAGTCGATCTCCGGCATCTCCGATGAGCTCATCGAGGCCGCCAAGCTTGACGGCGCCTCGGACTGGAGGATCTTCCACCAGATCATCCTGCCGATGAGCCGCAACGCCATCGCCGCGTTCACCATCTTCCAGTTCCTGTGGAACTGGGAGGACTACCTCTGGCCTTTCCTCATCATCTCCGACCCCAACAAGCAGCTGCTGCCCGTGGGCCTGCAGACGTTCAACGGCCAGTACGGCACCGACTACGGCGGCCTGTTCGCCGCCACCTCCATCGCCATCATCCCGGTGATCATCGTCTATCTGGTCTTCCAGAAGCAGTTCATCGCCGGCATCGCGACAGGAAGCGGCAAGTAACCTCTTCGCCCGGCCCGCTCCCTCTTTGTTGATAGCCTTCTTTCCTCGGGGGAGGGTCGGGCGTTTTTATGCCCGGTACACAGAAGGCTGTGCCCTGTTGATGGCCGGCAGCGATCGGTCGCGCAGTGACGGCCGCTCGCCGTGCCCGGCTGACGGACGCCGTGTCTGGCCACCGTCGATACTTTTCTCAGATGGAATTCCCCGATCGGGTCCGCCGACCGGGGGTGATGATCTTCCTCCAAGGAGAACAGTCCCATGGATTTTCTTTCGTCTGCGACACCCTCGCATCCCGCGCCCCGCGCCGACGCCGTCGTGAGCGACCCCGACAACGGCAACTGGCGCATCTGCGTGCTCTCCGAATCCCTGGTGCGCGTGGAATGGTCGGCGGACGGGGTCTTCGAGGACGGCCCCACCCAGACCGTCATCAACCGTGATTTCGGCGTCACCCCTGATTTCGAGGTGCGGCACGAGGCCGGGTTCGTGGTGGTCGAGACGCGCACATTGCGCCTCTCGTACGACGGCCGCCCGTTCAGCCGCGAGGGCCTCTCCTGCCTCGTCAAGACGGTGGGCGGCAACTTCAACGAGTGGCATTACGGCGATTCGGCCGTCCACGGCAATCTCGGCGGCACCGCGCGCACGCTCGACGAGGTGGACGGCGCCACTGATCTGGGTGAGGGGCTCGTCTCCAAGGACGGCTGGGCGGTGCTCGACGACTCGCGCTCCGGCGAGATCGCACAGGTGCCGGTGGTCCGAGGGCACGACAACCCCTTCGGCACCTGGGTGCGCCCGCGCGTCCACAAGGAGCAGGACGTCTACGTGTTCGGCCACGGCCACGACTACGCCGGCGCTATCGCCGACCTCTACCGGCTCACCGGGCCGGCGCCGCTGCTGCCGCGCTGGGCGCTGGGCAACTGGTGGAGCCGCTTCTACCCGTACACGCAGGAATCCTACGAGAGGCTCCAGCGCGGGTTCAGGCAGGACGGCATCCCCTTCACGGTCAGCGTCATCGACATGGACTGGCACAAGACCGACATCGATCCCAAGTATGGCAACGGCTGGACCGGCTATTCGTGGAACAGGAAGCTCTTCCCCGATCCGCAAAAGTTCCTCTCCGATCTGCACCGGATGGGGCTGTACACCACCCTCAACGTCCATCCGCGCGACGGCATCCGCGCCTTCGAGGACGACTATCCGCAGGTCGCCCGGGACATGGGCCTCGACCCCGCCTCCGGCACGCCCGTCTCCTTCGACATCGCCGACCCCCGCTTCATCACGGCGTATCTCGGGCTGCACCACCGGCTCGAGGAACAGGGCGTCGACTTCTGGTGGATCGACTGGCAACAGGGCGGCGTGAGCCGGCAGAAGGGCCTCGACCCCCTGTGGATGCTCAACGCCCTCCATTACGCCGATTCGGGCCGTGACGGGCGCTGGCCGATGACGTTCTCCCGCTATGCCGGCATCGGCTCCCACCGCTACCCGGTCGGCTTCTCCGGCGATACCGTCATCTCGTGGGATACCCTGCGCTTCCAGCCCTACTTCACCGCCACCGCCTCGAATGTGGGCTACGGCTGGTGGAGCAACGATATCGGCGGGCACATGATGGGCGTTCACGACGAGGCCCTGCAGACCCGCTGGTACTGGCTCGGCGCGTTCAGCCCGATCAACCGGCTCCACAGCTCGGCCACCCGCTTCCTCGACAAGGACCCCCGTCAGGCTCCGCGGCCCTACCGGGAGGCGATGATCCGGGCTCTGCGCCTCCGTCACTCGATGCTGCCGTACCTCTACACGATGGATTGGCGGGCACACAGGGACGGCCGCCCGCTCGTCGAACCTATGTACTGGGACAACCCTGACAACTTCCGCGCTTATTCCGCCGCCGACGAGTACATGTTCGGCTCGCAGCTGCTCGTCAGCCCCGTCGTGCGGCCCGACGACCTGGCCGTCCACCGCGGCAGCGCCGACGTGTGGCTGCCGCAGGGCGACTGGTTCGACCTCTTCGACGGACGTCGCTACGAAAGCCGTGGCGACCAGGGCCACAACATCACCGTGTGGCGCACGCTCGACCGCTATCCCGTCTTTGTGCGGTGCGGTGGCATCGTCCCGCTGCAGGATGTGCCGGCAGGAGTGGCCCGCGAGGCTTACTGCCAGGCGGATTCTGACTATGACCCGATGGGTGCCGATAAGGCGACGGCGGATAAATCCACCACACAAAGCCCGAATAGCACGGCAAACCCCCATCACCTGCGCCTTCTCGTGTTCCCCGGCGCGGACGGCCGGTTCGACCTCGTCGAGGACGACGGCGTCTACAACGCCGACGACGCGAAGATGCACGTGGCGACCACGCCCATCGCGCTTGACTGGGGAAGTCGCACGCTCAGCATTTCAGCGGTGCGCGGTTTCGCCGGCGCCGTCCCGGCCGACAGGTCGTGGACGGTCGTCTTCCGCGGCGTGGCCGACCCGTTCGCGGGTCAGCCGGATAATCGGTTGCGGACGGCCGCAGAGGGTGCCGCGCAAGCCGGTCAGGATGGGCCGGCCCACGCGCCTTCGACGCTCGCGGCGGCCGTCGACGGAAAGGGACGGCGGGTGTCCGCCTCCTATGATCCTGCGACGCTCAGCCTCGCTGTCGATCTTGGGCATGTGGGACCCGGCCAGGAGGTACGTCTTGCGGTCCCGGGTCTGCGCGTGGCCGACAACCCCGTCAGCGACGACGCCTTCGCCCTCCTGCGCGACGCCGACATGCCCTTCTACACAAAGGAGATCCTCCAGAAAGAGATCAATGACAACGGCCCGCGTGCCGCCGCCACGCTCGGGGCGCTCGAATCCGACCCCGCCTGCGACCAGGTGGTGCCCGCCTGCCATGAGCGTGGCCTGCTGGCGAGCCATGTGCCGGCATCGGTCGCCTCCGCGCTCTCCGAGATTCTCCTGCGCTGCTGAGCCCGGGATGGTTTCCACGGGATCGCACTGCTGAGTCTGTGCCGGTCTCCGCCGCGTATCTCGGCAAATATCCGTGATCCCGGCTCCAGTGCGTGCCAACCGGTAGGATATGGGGGTCAGAAGGAATGCCGGCACCGGCATGGAGGCCGTGCTGGACGGACAGGAGCGGATATGGCATACGACGATGATTATGACGATGCCGAAGACACGATGCGGATGCGTCCTATCTCGCTGCCTGACCCCAGCCTGCCGGGCAGCAACAACCGTGCCGCCGGCCAGGTGCCGGGCGCCTCGCGCCAGAATCCTGCTGCGGCCGCCACGGCCGCCGCGGGCGCCGCGGACGACGAGACGCGCGTCATCACGCTGCCCGGCCAGGCTCTGCCCTCCCAGCAGGGCGGCAGGACCGGTCGGACGGCGCGCTCGGACGCGGATTCCGGGCAGCTGCGCGGTCTCGAGTCCGGTGATTTCCAAGAGGGTGATGAGGTCGGCGAGGAGGCCGAATACGGTCTGACCGACGAGCAGCGTGCCGCGAAAAAGAAGGAAAAAGCCCAAAAGACGCGTCTCGTCGCCATCGTCACCGTCGTCGTCATCGCCATCCTCGCCCTCGGCGGGCTGGCCGGCTGGCTGATCTGGAGGCACATGGCCACAACCGCGGCCCTCGCCAGCTGCCAGAACAGCGCGGCCAGCCTCCGACAGGACATCAAGGACTTTAATTCGGAAAAGAACTCTTCCGCCACGCAGACCGCACTGACGGCCACCAGCAGCCAGGTGGTCAACGGCTCGCTCATCTCCGGTCTGCATAACGCTGTGGCCACCGACGTGCCCAAGGTCCTGTCATGCTCCACGAGTCTCGACATGGACCAGCTCGGCAAGAACGCCTCCACCATGGCGGCCGAGGCGGCGACACTCTCCAAGGCGACCGCCTCCATCAAGACGAATGTGAGGGCGATCAGCACCTCCCGCAACGCCAAGCAGGTCTCCGACGCCCGGCAGAGCCTCACCCAGCTCATCTCCACCGCGCAGCAGACTGCCAGCGATCAGGCGAACAATGTCGCGGATTCCTCGACGATCTCCACCCTGCAGGCCGCGATCTCCTCGGCGCAGCGTCTGCTCGCCCAGCCGTCCGCCACGCTCACGCAGCTCAACCAGGCCAGCCAGACCATCAGCACCGCCGTCGCCGGCGTCACCTCGTCCGTCCAGGCCAAGCAGGAGGCCGCCGTAAAGCAGAAGCAGGAGGCGGAGGAGAGGTCACGCCGGGAGTCGCAGGAAAAGTCGGATGACGCGGATTCCGACCAATCGGGCTCCGGCAACTCCTCGGACCGTTCGACGGACAAAAACCAGGGCAGCCAGAACACCGGCGACCAGAAGGGTCAGAAAAACCAGTGAGCCTTTCCCGGGGTCACGCCGAGGGCCGGTCCCTGTGAGGGAGGACCGGTTCAGTAGGGGGAGCTCTTTGCTCACTGCTGCCGGGCTTTCCGTGCCTGCCGGATCTGCTGGAGCGTGAGCGTGTGCAGGTGCCCGGCGTTATGACCTCGCACGCCCACGAGCGCGAGGACCACCATCACCACGCATACGAGCGCGGAAATGCGGAACGTCCACTCGATGCCGAGGATGTTCGCCCGCTCCGGATGCATGCCCGTGGACTGATAGCCCGCGGTGATCGCCTCCATGATGACGATGAGGATGGGCGAGCCGACTGCCCCGGCGATCTGACGGGCGGTGTTCGTCACCGCCGAGCCGTCCGAGACGGAGTGCGGCTCGAGCGCGTTGAGCGACCAGGTGGTCACCGGCATGAGCGTGAAACCCTGGCCGATCTGGCGGATGAACTGGCACAACGAGACCCACCACACCGGCGTGGTGGCCGACAGCAGGCTCATCATCACCGTGCCGACCAGCAGTGACACCGTGCCGAACACGACAACCGGCCGGGCGCCCAGGCGGTCGAGGAAGCGCCCGCCGTAATACTGGGCGATGATCTGGCCGAACGCGCCGGGCAGCAGCGCGAGCCCCGAGATGGTCGCGCTCTCGTGCAGGTCGTTGACGATGTACTGCGAGATGAGCACCATCACCGAGCTGAACGCGAAGAACGAGAGCGAGGCGATGAGCGTGCCGATGGCGAAGCAGCGGTTCTTCAGCACCCGCAGGTCGAGCAGCGGGGCCGTCACCCTCAGCTGGCGCACGACGAACCAGACGATGCACACAAGGCCCGCCGTCATGGGCGCCCAGCACACCGGCGCGGTGATCGGATACTGGCGGATGTTCGTGAAGCCGAACAGCAGCCCGCCGAAACCGATGGTGGACAGGACCACGGAGAACAGGTCAGCCCGGGCCGAGGGGTTCGGCTCGCTGAAATTGCGCAGGAAGAACATGACGAGCAGCACGGCGGCCGCCCCCACCACGGCCAGCGAGCCGAAGATGGACCGCCAGCCGTTGTGGTCGGTCTGCCAGCCGCCGAGCACCGGGCCGAGCGCGGGGGAGACGGCCATGGCGATGCCGACCGTGCCCATCGCGACTCCCCGGTGCGTGACGGGGAACGTCTGGAAGATGATGATCTGCAGCACCGGCCACATGACCCCGCCGCCCATGGCCTCGAGGATGCGCCCGGCGAGAACGAGCGGAAACGCGGGCGCCAGCCAGGCGAGCACCGATCCGGCCGTGAACGCGATCATCGAGGTGAGCACGATCTGCCGCGTGGAGAAGCGCAGGGTCAGGAACGCGGTGAGCGGCACCATGATGCCCATCACGAGCTGGAACACGGAGGTGAGCCACTGGCCGGTGAGCAGCGGAATGCCGAAATCCTTGTCGATCTGCGGCAGGGCGCTTGTCAGCTGCAGCTGGGTGAAGTTGCCGAGGAACGTGACGAAGGTCAGGATTGCGATGGAGACGAACGCCGGGCGGGTCAGGTGCCCGTTTTTGTAGGCACGCCCACGGGTGAGGACGGCACTTGTGCGTTTGGCGGGCAGGATCCGCTGGGTCCAGACGGGTTTGTCCGAAATTTGTTTCTCTGGGGTTTGTTTCCGCGGGGCGCTGTGATCGGTGCGGCCGTCGTCCTTTCCGTTTTCCTGCCCGTTGTCACCGGTGTCCCTGTCGTGCTTCTGCGGTGTGGTCCGTGCCGTGGTGATGCGCCTTCTCTCCTTGCTCTGCTTTCAGGAGGGTTCAATTATATCGGTCGTGCGGTCGGTGGGGGCCGTCCGTCCTGTCCGGGCCGGTGTGGACACGACGTATGTCGTCGGTCCTGTCCCGGCCGGTCCGCCTATCTGACAGCACGCCGGATGCTCCGGTTTCAGAAGCCGATCTTTCCATGGTCAATCTTGCGCATCACCTCGGCCGCCTCACGTACGGCCTCGGGGTCGTCGTCCGGCTTCTGGGATTTCTTGCGCAGGTTGCCGATCATCCCGAAATGCGAGGAGAGCAGGAAGCAGCCGATCACGAAGAGGATGCCGAGCGTCCACCACAACCATGTCAGATCCATCATGGCCTCCCTCTGAAGCATGCCGTTGCCACCGCGGCGATTTCACGATCATTGTATGGTTTGGAAAGAAGCGCGGATCATTGATTTTTCATTGAATGCGCTCAAAGAACGATCTCACTCGGACCCAAAGAACGATCTCACTCGGACGCAAAGAACGACCACGCTCAAACGATGTCCCAAAGGACAGTTCGAGACCAGCGGCCCTAGGAAAAACTTCCAGACCCGAGGCCATCGGGCATGAAAAAGGGCACCGGATGCGGGTGAACCTGCATCCGATGCCCGGAGGAGAACCGCTCAGACGAGCGTTGCCGGCACTCTCAGCACTCTCAGCACTGTCACAGCACCGAGAATGTCGTCGTGCTCTCAGCCGACGATCGCCTGGAGGGCGAAGTCGAGGATGAAGAGCGCGGAGACGGTCCAGATGAGCCAGTGGACGTCCTTGGCCTTCTTCTGGAAGACCTTGACGACGCAGTAGGAGATGAAGCCCGCGGCGATGCCGTAGGAGATCGAGTAGCTCAGGGCCATGAACACGGAGCCGAAGAAGGCCGGGATGGCGACGCTGAGATCAGTCCAGTCGATCTCCTTGAAGGAGCTCATCATCATGCAGCCCACGATGACGAGCACGCCGGAGGTGGCGGCGGACGGGATGGCGGTGAACACCGGGGCGAGCACCAGGGAGATGAGGAAGCAGACGGCGACGACCACGGAGGTCAGGCCGGTGCGGCCGCCCGCGGCGATGCCGGCCGCGGACTCGAGGTAGGTGGTGGTGTTCGAGGTGCCGAGGAGGGCGCCGATGGAGGTGGCGGTGGAGTCGGCGAACAGGGCCTTGTCCATCTTGGAGGAGAAGCCGTGGCCGTTCTCGAGGGCCTTCTCATCCTCGGCGGAGAAGATGCCGGCGCGGCGGCCGGTGCCGATGAAGGTGCCGATGGTGTCGAAGATGTCGGAGAGCGAGAAGGCGATGATCGTCACGATGACGAGCGGGATCTTGTTCGGATCGGAGAACAGCGCCGGGAAGCCCTTCGGCCCGAAGATGGCGAACACGGTCTGCGGCATCTCACCGAACGCCTGGCCGAGGTTCATGGACTGGCCGAAGTTCGTCACGCCCATGGGAATGCCGATGAGCGTGGTGATGAGGATGGCGAAGAGGAAGCCGCCGCGGTTGAGGATGCCCCACTTGCCCGGGAACTTGAAGATCTGGAAGAAGATGACGAACAGCAGGCCGATGAGGAAGAGGATGAGGCCCTTGTTGTTGAACGTGGAGAGGGACGGGGCGCCGGACTTGAAGTTGATGCCGCCCACATTGAGGATGCCCACGTAAGCGATGAAGATGCCGATGCCGCCCGAGATGGCCGACTGGATGACCGGCGGGATGGACATGATCAAAAGCTTCCTCACCTTGGTGACGGTGATGAGGATATTGATGATGCCGCAGATGAACACCATCGCGAGGGCACCCTGCCACGAGAAGCCGAGGCCCTTGACCACCGTGAAGGTGAAGAAGGCGTTGAGGCCGACGCCCGGCGCCTGCGCGTACGGCACGTTGGCGACGAGGCCCATGATGAGCGTGCCGATGACGGAGGCGAGGATGGTGGCGACGAACACGGCGCCGCGCGGCATGCCGGCCTGGCCGAGCACCTGGGGGTTGAGGGCGATGATGTAGCTCATCGCGAAGAATGTGGTGATGCCGGCGATGATCTCGGTGCTGACCGAGGTGCCGTACTTTTCAAGCTGGAAGAACTTGCCCATTTCTCTTTCCCTGATTGGTTGCGAGCGCGGCTTTCGCAGATGCCGCCGCGAACTGTTTCACGCTACGGGAGGGATGTTTCGGTTTTGACGGCGGTCTCTTCGGTGTCTGAAAAATTCCGGGCGTGTCGTACTGGGGGAGGGGATCGCCGTCACAGAAACGGGCAATGGGACGAAAAGGGATGATCCGAGGCGAGACGGGACCGCCCCATCGCGGTTCCGTCGTCGGATCATGCATTGACGATCCGGTTTTGCATTAACTGACAGTAAAGCGCGGTCCGGGGACCTTCGACATGTTTCAGGGACGATTGTTAACAAAACCATCATCTTCTGGAAATCTACACGGCGAGTCCCGACGAGGGCAGGAAGTGTCCGGAAGAAACCGGGTGCCGTCTGCGAAGAAGCGGGCACGAAAAAAGGTCTGCCGAGAAACCCGGACAGGCCTTCGATCCACGGTCCGCCATGCCACGGCGGCGGCACGGACCAATAAACAGGCGGAATCAGATATCGGTATCAGTACCAGCCGTAGGAGTTGCTGTGCGCCCAGGCGCCGCACGGATTGGTGTAGCGGCCCCGGATGTAGCCCAGGCCCCAGTCGATCTGCACCTTGGCATCGGTCTGCCAGCCGGTGCCCATCTTCGAGCCGGGCAGCGCCTGCGGGATGCCGTAGGCACCGGAAGGATTGGCGGCCGTCACCCTCCAGCCGGATTCGCGCTGCCACAGCTGGACGAGGCAGGTGAACTGGTCCTCGCCCCAGCCTTTGGCGAGCACCTGCTGGTGCGCGTAGTCCTGCGCCTCGCCCACCGGCATGGTGGTGCCTGTGCCTGCCGCGGAGGAGCTGTCTGATGAGGAGGAAGAAGACGAGGACGCGGAGGAGCCCGTGCCGACGAGCACGACCTTGTTGACCGGGGCCGTCTTGACCCAGCTGGCGAGCGTATTGACGGAGACGCGCTTCTTGCCGGCCTTCTGGACGAGGTTCGTCGCCTCCATCACACCCTTCTTGCCCTCGGTCTGCACCTTCGTGGTGCCCTTGGGCAGGGACGGATCCTCTTTGGTGATGGTATTGAAATCGATATCAGAGTCGACGGTCTCGATGCTCGTATTCGCACGGGTGATGGTGATGAACGTCTTCTCGCTTACCTGGTTCGTCAGCGAGGGGCTGACCTCATCCTCCGGCTCGAGGGTGATGCCCGCCTGCTGCAGCACCGAGCGCACGGTGGTGAAATGGGAGCCGAAGACGAGCCGCGAATGGCCGTTGATGCTCACGCGCACATAGCTTGTGTCGGCGGACGCTCCGCCCATGCCGTCCTTGATCTCGGTGCGGGCCGTGGAACGGGAGGCGACCTGGCGGCCGTCGACCACATCGAACGACGTGCCGGCGGCGACCGTCTGCCGGTTGTGGGAGCTGTACATTCCGGCGCTCACCGCGCCCGCGACGATGAGGGCGACGATGGCGGCGCAGGAGCAGATGAGCGTGATGAGCTGCCGCTTGGAGAGGTGCTTGGTTTTACGGGCCATGCGATGACCAGCCATAGAACTCCTCGGGACGGGATCATGATTGCCCCTTATATTAGACAGACAAACAGACGGGCGGCAATCATCCTCTGTGAAAAGGGATGACCGCCGCCCGTCGGAGTTCGTGCGCCTGCTGTGCGCTCAGGCCTTGTCGTAGCTTTCTGCGGCGTTGATGACCTGCTCGAGCTGGGCGGCGTTGAGCGCGCCGACCTGCTTGCCGATCACCTTGCCGTTCTTCGTGATGACAAGCGTGGGGATGGCCTGTACCTGCGCCGCCGAGGCGAGCGCCTGCTCCTCGTCCACGTTCACCTTGCCGTAGTAGATGTCAGGATGCTCGGCGGAGCTGTCCTCGTAGATCGGGCCGAAGGCCTTGCAGGGGCCGCACCATGTGGCCCAGAAGTCGAAGAGGGCGATCTTGTTGTCTTTGATTGTCTTCATAAATTGGTCGGTCGTGACCGCATGTGTCGCCATAATCGCATCCTTCCGTGTGTGCAGTGTCGGGCTGCCTGCCGCATCTTTGTGCTGATGCCCAGATGCATGGTCGTCGCAGTCGTGCGCCTGTACTTTCTGACAGTTTATTATATCTACAAATATTGCAACAGTGCTTCGGTGACATTATTCCATTCCGCCCAAAGGGAACATGTCGTGCCCGGCACTGGGCAGACGGACTGGGCCGGTGTGGGGGGGATCGGTCGCAGTCACAGGACAACAACCCTACCTTCGCCGCCGCACATGGCTTTTTGCTGTGGGTGTGAGCCGGTGTCGAGGGCAGTGCCGTCTTTTCTGCCGGTCCGGATACCGCCGCGATGTCAGGGTCGGGACTGCACAATACAGATACGGGATAACAGACGGAAAACGTGCGGGCTCGCGCCCGGACACGCACACGGCAGGGGAGGGGCGATGCCTGTACTCAACGGTGACATTCCCAATCCGGACCATTTCAACGGTGATGACGGAGGGGATGATTCCTCCGACGATTTCGACTCGCTGCTGGGCGGGGCCGACACGCCGACAGGATGGCTTTCTGACGAGGAGCTGACGCGCGTGCGCGCAGAGGTGCCCATCGCCTACGTCGGGGTCGTGCCGGTGAGGACGGACGAGCAGAATCGCATCATGCAGGTCGGCACGCTCACCCGCGTGGTCGACCATGGCGACGGGCAGCTCTCCAGGACACTCGTCATGGGACGGATCCGCCTCAACGAGACGATCCGCGAGGCACTCGCCCGCACGGTCGCGCACGATCTGGGCGACCTTGCCGACCCGGCGCTGCCCCTGTCGCTGCAGCCGTTCACCGTCGCCGAATTCTTCCCCTCGCCGCTCGCCCCGCTGCGCGACCCGCGCCAGCACGCCATCGCCCTCTGCTATGTGCTCGCGTTGCGCGGTACCTGCATCGCCTCCGACGACGCGCTCGACCTCGAATGGACGGAACCGGCGAAGATGGACGAGGCGTTCTTCGCCTCCCTGCCGGACGGACAGGACCGGATCCTGCGCACCGGGCTGTCGTGGGCCGGCGCCTGGAGGGTGTGAAGGCCTGAGGATAGTGCGGGTCAGGGGCGCGACGGCCCCTGGAACAATGACAGACGAACAGAACAGTCAGAGACGGAAAACAGCCAGAGACAGGTGACGTGATGACAGACCAGACGGCATCGGACGCGACGGTATCGGGGGAAACGGGATCAACCCAGTCAGCCCACAAGCTGTTGCTCGACCCCGCGCTGTTCGAGGGCTCGGCCGCGGGCAATCTCCGGGCCGTGCGGCCGGAAGGCGGGTCGATGGCGGTCGGGCTGCGCACATTCCGCGCGGGTGCCGGCACCGGGCACGGTCCTGACGCCGTTCCGCTCGTGCTGTTGCACGCCTTCCCGGTCGACGGGCGCATGTGGGCCACCTCGATGCGAGCTCTGGCCGGCCTCACCGCGACGATGGGCCCGGCGCTCGCGGACATGCCCGTCTACGGTTTCGACACGCCCGGCGTGCCCGGGGTGCCTCTCGCCTCCCCGGGGCAGTCCGGTCCTGCCGACGCGGACGGCGGCTACCGGGAGGCATTCGACCGGCTCGCCGACACGTTCGTCGCCCTCCTGCACGATCTTGGCTACGCCAAGGCCGTGTGGGCGGGGCTGTCGATGGGCGGCTACCTCGCGCTCGACATCGTGCGCCGGCACCCCGAGGCGGTCGCCGGGTTCGCCCTGTGCGACTCCAACCCCTATGCCGACAACGAGGCCCACCGGGCCAACAGGCTGAAAATGGCCGACCGCGCGGCCGGGGCGGACGGACCGGAGGCGGTCATGCACTTCGCCCGCCCATCCGAGGGCGATTCCGCGCTCAAAAAATCCGACGCCTACATCTCGCTCTTCACGCGCTGGATCCACGACCAGCCCGGGCAGGGGCTCGCCTGGCGCGAGCGCATGGCGGCGGGGCGTGCCGACACCTCGCAGGCGCTGGGGATTCTCATCGAGCGGGGCATTCCCTCGCTGTTCGTGTGCGGCCAGCGTGACCATTCCTCCGGCCCGGAGGTGATGCGGCCTTTGGCCGAGAAAGTGCCCGGCTCGCTGTTCGTGGAGATCCCGGACGCCGGCCACTTCACCGCCGTGGAGCGGCCCGGCCAGTTCGCCGCCGCACTGCTGCCGCTGCTCGCCTCCGCGCAGGGGAGGCTGTGATGCCGAGCCCGTATGACCGTCTCAACGGTGAGGACGAGCGCCGCGAGAAGCGCAGGAAGAAACGGTCGTCCGCATCGAAGCAGACGTTCGACATCCTGTTGGCCGCCGCGGTGCTCATCGTCGGCCTGGTGATCGGCGCGGTGCGCGGGGGACTGCCCGGGGGGTCAGAGTCATCGAAGGGTTCCGCAGAGTCCTCGCAGAC
The DNA here is from genome assembly GCA_040773385.1 of Aeriscardovia sp. GTDB lineage: Bacteria > Actinomycetota > Actinomycetes > Actinomycetales > Bifidobacteriaceae > Aeriscardovia. Next base: position 21,493 of record JAXGWH010000015.1, read on the forward strand.
CTCCTCGTCGGGATCAGGTTCGCACGGGTCGGGATCCTCTTCTGCCGGTTCGTCCGGCTCGTCGTCCGATTCCTCGTCCGATGGCCCGTCTGATTCCGCCGCCTCTTCCGGCAAGACCGCGGGTGACGCGCAGACGGACCTGACAGGCTCCGTCAAGGCCACGGCCGTGCTCTCGCATCTGGCCGTCAAAGGCCGCGCCCCTAAGACCGGCTACGCCCGCACGCAGTTCGGCGCCGCCTGGGCGGACGTCGACCATAACGGCTGCGACACGCGCAACGACATCCTCTCCCGCGATCTGACGGACAAAACGTACAGGCCAGGCACGCACGACTGCATCGTGCTCACCGGCACCCTCGCCGACCCCTACACCGGCAGAACCATCCATTTCGTGCGCGGGGAGAGGACGAGCACTGCGGTGCAGATCGACCATGTGGTCGCCCTCTCCGACGCCTGGCAGACGGGCGCGCAGAAAATCGGCACGGACAGCAGGAAGCGCCTGGCCAACGACCCGTACAACCTGCTCGCCGTGGACGGGCCGGCCAACCAGCAGAAGTCCGATTCGGACGCCGCCAGCTGGCTGCCCTCGAACAAATCCGCGCGATGCGGCTACGTGGCACGGCAGATCGGGGTCAAACGCAAGTACGCGCTCTGGGTCACGTCCGCCGAGAAGACCGCGATGACGCGCGTCCTGGGCTCGTGCCCCTCCCAGACCGTGCCGAAGGACTCCGCGAAGATCTGAACCGTGCTCAGTCGCCGAGCCTGGCGAGACGGCCCTTGAGCAGGTTCGCGTTGATGACGACGATGACCGTGGAGAGGGCCATGAGGGCCGCGCCCACGCTCATCGGCATCATGAAGTTGACCGGCGGCCAGGCGAGCACGCCCGCGGCCAGCGGCACGGAGATGAGGTTGTAGCCGGCCGCCCACCACAGGTTCTGGCGCATCTTGGCCACCGTCAGGCGCGAGAGCTCGATGTCACGGGCCACCTGCCGGGGATCGGAGCCGGCGAGCACCACGTCCGAGGAGCCCGCCGCCACATCCGTGCCGGCGCCGATGGCGATGCCCACGTCCGCGCGGGCGAGGGCCGGGGCGTCGTTGACACCGTCGCCCACCATCGCGGTCTTGCCGGATTTCTGCAGCCGCTCGATGATGCCGCTCTTCTGCTCCGGGCGCACGCCCGCATACACCTCGCTGATACCGAGCTTCGCGGCGACGGCGTCGGCCACGGCCTGCGCGTCGCCGGTGATCATCACCGTACGGATGCCCAGCCTGCCCAGACGGCTGATCGCCTCGGCGGACTCGGGGCGGATCTGGTCGGCAAGGCGCGCCAGTGCCTCCACCTTTCCGTCGACGACCACCCACAGACGGGTGTCCGCGTCCTTGTCGCCCTCATGCGCGGCGGCGAGGTCCGCCGGGGCGGCCAGGTCCAGGCTGTGCAGCAGGCCCGGGCCGCCCACCTGCACCTCATGGCCGTCGACGCTGGCCTTCACGCCCAGTCCCGGCGTGGAGACGAAGTCCGTGGCCGCGGGCAGCGCGGTGCCCGCGGGGACGGCCGCGACGATCGCCGTGGCGAGCGGGTGCTCGGAGTCCTGCTCGGCCGCCGCCGCGAGGGCGAGCAGCTGATCGTGCGAGAACGTCGAACCCTCGCGCGCGTCGAGGCTCTCGAGCGCGGGCGAGCCCACGGTGAGGGTGCCGGTCTTGTCGAAGGCGACCGTCTCCACCCGGCCGAGGCTCTCGAGGGCCGCGCGGTTGGAGAAGAGCGTGCCGTGCGCGGCGGCGTCGCCCATGGAGATGGAGACGACGAGCGGGATGGCCAGGCCGAGGGCGTGGGGGCAGGCGATGACGAGCACGGTGACGAGCCGCTCGATGGCCACGGTCCAGCCCGCGCCTACGAGCATCCACACGAGGAACGCGGCGGCGCCGGCCAGCAGCGCGTACCAGAACAGGAGCGCGGCGGCCTTGTCCGCCAGAAGCTGGGTGGGGGTCTTCGAGCCCTGTGCCTCATCCACGAGGCGTTGGATGGTGGAGAGCGTGGTGTCGGAGCCGGTGGCGGTGACTTTCACACGCAGTGCGGAGTCCGTCGTGACCGAGCCGGCCACCACGGTGTCCCCGGGCCTGCGGGTGACGGGCATCGACTCGCCGGTGATGAGTGATTCGTCCACGCCGGCCGTGCCGGAGACGATCACACCGTCGGCAGGGACAGCCTCGCCCGGCCGGACGAGCACGGTCTGGCCCTTCCTCACCTGGGCGAGCGGGACGTCATGGACGGAACCGGACTGCGCAGGGCCGGGCTGCGTGTCGTCAGAGCCCGCGGTGTCGGCAGAACCGCCCTCGTCCACCACGTGCGCGTTTGCGGGCAGCAGGTCGGCGAACGCGTCGAGCGCGGAGGTGGTGCCGGCCACCGAGCCCATCTCGATCCAGTGCCCGGCGAGCATGATGACGATGAGCAGGGCGAGCTCCCACCAGAACGTGGGGGTGTGCAGCACGCTGAGCGTGGAGAGCCAGCTGGAGACGAACGCGACGGTGATGCCCAGCAGGATGAGGAGCATCATGCCCGGTTTCTTCTGCTTGATCTCGTCGATGCCGCCCGTGATGAACGGCTTTCCCGGCCAGAAGTAGAGCACGGTGCCCAGGAGCGCGGGGATGAGCGAGAAGGGCAGCGCGGTGGGCACGCTATAGTGCAGAAGGCCCGCGAACATGGGGTCGAGCGCCATCGTGGGCACCGCCAGCACGACGGAGATCCAGAAGAGCCGGCGGAACATGGCCGCGTGGTCCTTCATCATCGATTTGGTGGCGGAGGTCATCGCCGTCATGTCGTGGTGGCCGTGGTGCATGTCCATGCCGGGCATGTCGCCCATGTCCATACTTTTCATGTCCATGTCGCCGTGGTCCATGCCCGACTTGTCATGATCCATATGATCCATATCTGTCATGCTGTGGTTAATGGGCGTCTGATCCATGTCCGTCTGTCTCTGGCCATGTTCCGTTATGGCCCTGTCCGCTTGTATCTGGTCCATGTGCGACCTCTCTCGTTCCGATTTCGTCCCGATCTGATCGTTTATAACTGTAGATTATTACCGTCGACAAATGTAGACACAAAATCGATTCTGTCCATGGATGTCCGCCATCGGTGAAACCGGGTAAACCGGAAGCATGAACATCTTCTCGCGCATCAGCCCCGCCGACCTCGCCCGCCGCACCAACCGTAAATGGCGCGATCTCGGGGCGGGCGTCCTGCCGCTGTGGGTGGCGGACATGGATGTGCCCACACCGCCCGCGGCCAAGGAGGAGGCCGACTTCCTCTTCTCCAAAGGCGACCTAGGCTACATCTCCCACCTTGACGAGCAGACCTACCTCGATGCCTACCGCCGTTTCGCCCACCGCCACTGGAAGGCCGATCTCGACGTGCGCCATGCCCGGATCGTCTCCGACGTCATCTCCGGCATGCGTGCCGTCATCGAGCGCACGCTGGGCCACCGGCCCAACCGGGACGCCACCGCCACCGGGCCCGGCGGCACCGCCCGCTGGCAGGGAACCGTCGTCGCCCTCACCCCCGCCTATCCCCGTTATCTCGGGCGTCTGGCCGAGGGCTACCGGCTCGAGGCCGTCCCGCTCGTGCGCATCCGCGACAGCGCCGAGCTGCTGCCCGACTTCCCCGCCCTCAACACGCTTTTCGAGTCCTTGAGGAAATCCGCGCCGTCCACCGCCTCCCTCACCGGCTACAACACCGTGCTCGTCATGGCCTCGCCCAACAACCCCACCGGCACCGTCTATTCCGCCGACATTCTGCGCCGCCTCGCCCTCGTGTGCGAGCGCTGGCATGTGCGCCTGCTCGTCGACGAGATCTTCTCGCCCCTGGTGCGCGTGCCCGCCGCGACCATGGAGGAGGACCCGTCCACGCGGTTCGTGCCGGTCCTCTCGCTGGCCGAGGCGCAGTCCGCCATCTCCGTGTTCTCCGCCACCAAGACGTACGCGATGCCCTCCCTGCCGGCCTCGGTGCTGCTGGCGGGGGAGGACCCCGACTGCCAGGACCTGCTCGCAGGCCTGACCCGCTCGGACGTGGAGCGCGGCACGCATCTGGGCGCGCTCGTGCAGGCGTACTGCCTGGAGAAGTCCGACGCCTGGCTGGAGGAGGTGGTCGAGGGCCTGCTCGACAACGAGGCCCTGCTGCGCTCGCTCGTGGCGGACCTGTTGCCCAAGGCGCGTCTCGAGTTCGGCAAGGGGACGTACCTCGCGTTCCTTGATCTGACCGTCTACGCGCGCTATTCGCAGGCGGACGGCGATGTGGGCGGCTGGCTGCTGGAGAAGGCGAAGGTGGGCGTCAATCCCGGTGCCGACTACGGCGGGCGCGATTGGGGAAACTGGGTGCGCGTCAACATCGCCACGAACCCGGAGGTGCTGGAGGCGGGGATCCGGCGCATCGCCGCGGCCGTCACGCAGCTCTGAGGGACGGGTTCCCGTTCAATCGCACGGCCATCCCGGTCTGCCGTGTCTGAGATTGTCCTGTGCGGTGTGCCCGGTTTTCCACAGTCGCTCCGCCGTGGGCGAGCCGCGCCCGTCCGCCGGTAGGCTGGGACATATGAGCACTGAGACACCCGAACATCTGCATTACACGAAGGCCCATGCCTGGTTCGACCGTTCCGTCGATCCCGTGGTGGTGGGCATCACCGACTACGCCCAGGACCAGCTGGGAGATCTCGTCTTCGTCGACCTGCCCTCGGTGGGCGACAGCGTGAGCGCGGGGGAGCCGGCCGTCGAGCTGGAGAGCTCGAAGACCGTCGACCAGCTCGTCAGCCCGGTCACCGGCACCATAGCCGCCGTCAACGAGGCACTGGACGACGATCCCGGCCTCATCAACCGCGACCCGTACGGACAGGGCTGGATCATCAAGGTCTCCGCCACGGACGCGGACGACTCGAACACCTCGCTCATCTCCGCCGCTGAGTACGCGGACTACGTCAAGGGCCTCTGAGAAGGACAATTCCCACAACAGGCCTCTGGACAGAGCGATTTGTCAGAAAGGGCATCGTGACCGGATCACCGTTTCCCGTCGCGCCGAAAATCCCGACGGCCCGCACGTTCCACGGCGACACGTTCGTCGACGACTACGAGTGGCTGCGAGACACCTCCTCGCCGCGCACGAAGGCGTTCGTCGCCGCGCAGAACAGGATCGCGCAGGAGCGCCTCGGCCGTCTCAAACCCCTCTCCGACCGGCTTTTCGAGGAGATGTCGTCGCGCATCCGCCAGACCGACATGTCCGTGCCGGTGCGCATGGACGGCTGGTGGTACTTCGCGCGGACCGTGGAGGGGCAGCAGTACGGCGTGCAGTGCCGTGTGTCGGTCGCCGATAAAAATGACTGGACCCCGCCGCGGGTGACGGGAGACCCGGGCAGCATGCACGGCGAGCAGATCTACATGGACGCCAACGAGGAGAGCAGGGGACACGACTTCTTCGCCCTCGGCACGCTCGACATCTCCCATGACGGCGGCACGATGCTCGTCGGCGTCGACACGAACGGCGACGAGCGCTACGACCTCTTCCTGAGGCGTCTGCCCTCGGGCGTCGCCCGGCCTGATTCCTCGCTCGACCTGCCCGACCGCATCACGGGCACCGGGGCGGGCGCGTGCCTGACACCCGACGCAGTGTGGGTGTTCTACCCGCGGCTCGACGCGGCCCACAGGCCCTTCCAGATCTGGCGGCACAAGGTCGGCACGGACGCCTCCGCCGATGTGCCCGTCTATGAGGAAAAGGACGAGCGGTTCTTCGTCGGCGTCTCCCTCAGCTTCGACGAGCGCTGGCTCGTCATCTCCTCCTCGTCGAAGACCACCTCGGAGATCCTGCGGCTGTCCGTCACCGACCCGACCGGCACGTTCACGCCCGTCATCGCGAGGAAAGACGGTGTCGACTACGACATCGCCTTCGCCCGGCTGGGCGACGAGGACGGCTCGGTCACTGTGGAAGATACTGCCGGGACCGCATCGCCCGGAATGGATGCAGGGGAGCCTGGTTTCCCTGTCGCCTTCGTCATCCACGACAGCCGTGACGAGAACTATGAAATCGATGTCATCGACCTGTCCGACGACCCTTCTGGCAAACAGAAACGGCTGACGGTCGGGGAGGGGACGGTCATCGCCCGCGGCTCCACGCCGCAGGACGATCCGGGCACGCGTGTCGGCCTGCGCATCGGGGGGATCGAGATCTACCGGCGATTCCTCGTCCTTGCCTACCGGCGCGGCGGCGTCCCGAGGCTCGCCGTCTGCACGAAGTCCGCCGCCACAGCCGCCTTCCGGCAGGGCCGACCGTGGCCGTTCCGCGACGTCGAACCGGGGAAGGGTCTGGGAGATCCGGCAGATCTGGACCCCGTCGACCATGATGGCGATGCCCATCATTCTGCCGACCGTGGTTCCTCCGAGGATGGCCCGGAATCGTCACACTCGCGACAGGCAGCAAGACAGACATCCGCAACGCTGTCTGCGGACGCGTCCTCTTCGGACATCACCACGCAGATCGACGGACCGGTGTGGGACATCGACTCGGTGGGCATGCCCAGCTACGACGAGCCGCACCTGCGCTACACGTACGGCTCCTGGACGCGGCCCTCGCAGCTGCACGAGCTCGACGTGGCGACCGGCGCCGACCGCCTGCTCAAAAAACAGGAGGTGCTCGGCGGCTTCGACGCCGGCGACTGCCGCGAGCGGCTCGTGCGCGTGCCCGCCCGTGACGGCGCGCTCGTGCCGGTCTCCCTCGCCTGGAAGCCCTCGGCGCCCGGCATGGGACCGGCCGGACCGGTGCACCCCGCGCCGCTGTTCGTCATCGGCTACGGCGCCTACGGCATGAGCTCCGACCCCGCGTTTTCTGTCTCACGCCTCTCGTTCCTCGACCGCGGCGTGCTCTACGCCACCGTCCATGTGCGCGGAGGCGGCGAGCTGGGCCGGCGCTGGTACGAGGACGGCAAGGAGCTGCACAAGAAGAACACGTTCACCGACTTCATCGACGCGGTCTCCGCGCTGCAGGAGACGGGACTGGCCGATCCCGCGCGCACGGTGGCGGACGGAGGGTCGGCCGGCGGCCTGCTCATGGGCGCGGTGGCCAACATGGCGCCGACGCTCTTCCATGCCATCGAGGCGGACGTTCCGTTCGTGGACGCGCTCACGTCGATCCTCAAACCGGAGCTGCCGCTGACCGTGACCGAATGGGAGGAGTGGGGCGACCCGCTGCACGACCCCGAGGTCTACCGGTATATGCGCTCCTATTCGCCGTATGAGAACGTGGAGGACGCCGACACGCGGGAGAAACGTTTCGGCACACGCGCCTTCCCGCACATCTTCGCCAC
>JAXGWH010000016.1:0-23662 GCA_040773385.1 Aeriscardovia sp.
CCGGAAGGACACCCGCCCACCAAAACCAGGAAGCGGCGCCCCACAGGCAGCAAGAAACAAACGTACACAACAGGATCGAGGCGCACAAGAGTGAAATCAAAAGACCGCGGCATACAACAACCCCATCGGCGTGCCGCTACATTTGTAAACGACATCTTCCGGACCCATCGGACCAATTCCAGTTATGACACCATCGGTCATCCGATCGGATTCCCGTCTCCGCAAACTGGTCATCCCGGTCACAGAATCGAGCTTCCACCGATGCCATCAGCAGGACATGCCAGCCGGCCCCCCCCCTACCGGCATCCCCACATCCGCCGTACGGGCCTTTTGCCCGCACATTCCACTCAACCTGGTTCGCACGACACGAGTTCACATAGTCGTAGCATTCACAAACACCAAAGCCATTGCGATCCGACAAATACAAAAAGGGCAGGCATCCTTGAGGACACCTGCCCTTCGGCTTTCGAGCCGTGCGAACGGAAAATCCACCGAACATCACCGGGCTGGACCCGGGATGAACGGCCCCTCCGGATCAGAGCACGGAGACATCAAGCGGCACGCCCGGGCTCATCGTCGAGGCGATGGAGGCCGTGGTGATGTAGCGGCCCTTGACGGTGGACGGACGAAGACGGTCGATCTCGGCCGAGACGGTGCTGAAGTTTTCCTCGAGCGCCTTAGTCTCGAAGCTCAGCTTACCGATCAGGAAGCTGAGGTTGCCGTCCTTGTCGACGCGGAAGTTGATCTTGCCGCCCTTGATCTCCTTGACGGCCTTCGCCACATCCATGGTGACGGTGCCGTTGCGGGGGTTCGGCATGAGGCCGCGCGGACCGAGGATACGGCCGAGACGGCCGACCTGGCCCATCATGTCCGGCGTGGCGACGACGGCGTCAAAGTCGAGCTCGCCCTTCTGGACCTGGGCGACGAGATCGGCGTCACCGACGATGTCAGCGCCGGCCTCCTTGGCGGCATCGGCCTGGGCGCCACGGGCGAAGACCGCGACACGCACGGTCTTGCCGGTGCCGTTCGGCAGGCTGACGGAGCCGCGGATGAGCTGGTCGGCCTTGCGCGGGTCGACGTTCAGGCAGTAGACGGCCTCGACGGACTCGTCGAACTTGTGCTTCGGCATGCTCTTGAGCAGCTCGATAGCTTCATTCGGCGTGTACAGGTTGTTTTTCTCGATCTTTTCCGCTGCGGCGCGGTAAATCTTCGAATGCTTCTTCGACATCTGCTTCTCCTCATCAAGCAGCATGACGGGTCAGGCCCGTGCACGCAGGCTCACTTACCGGTGACGGTGATTCCCATGGAACGGGCGGTTCCGGCGATGATGCGCGCACCGGCGTCCACGTCATTGGCGTTGAGGTCGGCCATCTTGGTCTTGGCGATCTCGCGGCACTGGTCCATCGTGACGGAGCCGACCTTGGTGGTCAGCGGGTTGCCCGCGCCCTTGTCGACGCCCGCGGCCTGCTTGAGCAGCATGGCGGCCGGCGGGGTCTTGAGCTTGAAGGTGAAGGAGCGGTCCTCGTAAACCGTGATCTCGACAGGGATGATCTGCCCCATCTTGTCCTTGGTCGCGGCATTGTACTGCTGCGCGAACTGCATGATGTTCACGCCGTGGCCGCCGAGGGTGGGGCCGATCGGCGGGGCCGGGGTGGCCTTGCCTGCCGGAATCTGAAGCTTGATCAGAGCAGCGACTTTCTTTCCTGGCATTGTTCTTCTTTCTCTGAAGCGGTAACGAACGGACATGCCCGCTCTCCCGCCGCGGATAATGGCTCGTCCGGGCAGACTGCCGCCTGGGCAAGCTGTTCTATTTTAAGAAAAGAGCGGACAACAGAGCAGGATGAAATGGACGACGTGACGCGGATGCCATCTACCCGTCGGCACCGCCCCGGAGCACAGACCCATCCTGCAGACACAAAACCGGCAGATGCAGGACATTTCTCGCATCTGCCGGTTTGCCGCACGAAAGCGCCGGCCAGAGGAAAGCCGGCAAAACAGGATGTCTACTTCTGCGCGTCCTCCGCTTTCTCGATCTGGCCGAAGCCCAGCTCGACCGGGGTATCGCGGTCAAAGATCGAGATGGTGACGGTGACCTTCTGCGTCTGCGGCGAGACCGCGGCGACGACGCCGGGCATCGAGGCAAACGGGCCGTCCGTGACGGTGACCTGGTCGCCGACCTTGAAGCTGACCTCCTGGACGCGCTTCTTGGCGGCTTCCTCGCCCTGGCCCGCGGCCTTGAGCGCCTTCTGGGAGATCATCGGTCCCATCATCGAGACGACCTCCTTGCGCGAGAGCGGGATCGGCTCGGACTGCAGACCGACGAAACCGGTGACGGCCTCCGTCTCGCGCACAATGCGGAATGCGTCCTCGTCGCCGGGCTCCATGCGGATGAGCACATAGCCGGGGATGCGCACGCGGGTGATGACCTTGCGACCCTTCTCGGTGTGCTTCTCGACCTCCTCGAGCGGGACCTCGACCTGATAGACACGGTCCTCGAGACCGAAGTTCTGGATGCGCGCCTCGAGGTTCTGCTTCACGCGGCGCTCGTACCCCGAATAGGTGTGCAGCACGTACCACTTGCCCGGCAGGGTGCGCAGCGACTCGGAGAACTCGTCCACAGCCTTCTGACCGGCGTCCTCGGCACCGGGATCGGCAGCCGGCGCCTGCCCGTCCGCCACGGCCGGGGCAGCCTGATCGGCGGCGACGGTCTGATCAGCATCAGTGGTGCTGCCGGCCGCCGAAACAGCGTCAGTGGCAGGATTCGGGTCCTGATTTGACAGATCCTTCTCATCGACCATGTATCAACTCACTCCTGTATATAGGCGACCTGAAGTGCGTGACCTACCGGTCGTCTCAGCCGAAGATCAGAAGCATGAGCTTGCCGAGGCCGAAGTCAAGAGCCGTGACAAGCAGCATGAGGATGACGACGAAGATGGACACCGCGATGGACCAGTTCCACAGTTCCTTGCGGTTCGGGGCGACGACCTTGCGCATCTCGACGAACATCTGCTTGATGAACAGGCCGATGCGCGCGAAAACGTTCGGACGCTTCGCCTTCTTGGCGGCCTTGGCCTTCTTCACGGTGGCCTTGGACGCCGCTGCCGAACTGTCAGCCATGTGCATCTCCTTTAAAAAGTGTGGTAGGGGAGGCGGGACTCGAACCCACAACCTACGGTTTTGGAGACCGTTGCGCTACCAGTTGTGCCACTCCCCTAAGCGGACCTGCCGGGCAGACCATGCTCAGACACTGATGCGGATGGATGGGAATGCTCCCACGCGTCCACCCCAGCGAGCGCCTCTTTACGATAGCGCCCGGCCATGACCGAGCCGTTGATGGAGTCGCGGGCGAGCCGGGCCAGGGCGTGGTCGTCGAAGCCGTGGATGGTGCGCGCGTCCTGGTATTGGTGTTCGAGCCGCTCGCCGAAGAGCAGGGGGTCATCGGCGGACAGGGCGATGGGCACGCCGGAGTCGTAGAGCGCCTTGAGCGGCACATCCTTCTTGCGGGCGAACACGCCCAGTCCCACATTCGAGGCCGGGCACACCTCGAGCGTGATATGCCGCTGCTTCAGCCGTTGCAGCAGCGCCGCATCGGTGGCTGCCTGCACGCCGTGCCCCAGGCGGGTGGGGTGCAGGCTCTCGAGCACCTGGCGGATGTGGTCGGGTCCGAGCAGCTCGCCGGCATGCGGCATGAGCGGCAGGCCCGCGCGAGCGGCGATGCGGAAGGCCGGGGCGAATTCGGGGGTGCTGCCGCTGCGTTCGTCGTTGGACAGTCCGAAACCGATGACCGTGCCCGGTTCGTCACCGGCGTAACGCGCCGCAAGACGGGCGAGGGTGCGCGCCTTGAGCGGATGGGACATGCGCGAGGCGGCCACGATGATGCCCACGGCGATGTGATGGCGCTTCGAGGCCTTGCGCGCTTCGTCGAGCATGACTTCGAGCGCGGGGGTGAGGCCGCCCATGATGGGCGCGTACGAGTCGGGGGTGACCTGCATCTCGAGGATGCGGCTGCCTTCCTCGGCGTCGATGCGAGCGGCGTCGTCGACGATGGTGCGGATGTCCTGTTCGGTGGTCACACAGCGTCGCGCCATGTCGTAGAGGCGCTGGAAACGATACCAGCCGCGCCGGTCGGCCGGCACGCGCAGCGGCTCCTGGTCGACAAGCTCCTCATCAAGATGGACGGCGTGCGCCCCGGCCATCTGTTTGAGCCGCTCGACCGTCATCGAACCGGTGAAATGCAGGTGTAGATGTGCCTTGGGCAGCGCGACGAGATTCTTGCGCCCGTGGGCCGGATCGGCTGTGGGATCCGTATGGTCGATGGCCGAATCGGCGTCGATGCGCGCCAGCAGCTGCGGGTCCTGGTCCGGCTCGGCCGCATGGGCGGGGTCGATGTGTGCGAGCGGTGCGCTGTTCCACACATGCCCGTATGGGCTCCGTCCGCCCGGCCGGCCCGCCCATGCGACCGCAGAGGCATCACGGCTGCCGACAGTGTCATCCGTCTGGAATGGATCCATCATCTGTGCCCCGTTCACTCGTCGGAGGAGGGATCGGTCCAATGCCCGGCCTTGCGCTCGCGCTCCTGGCTCGCGCGGAAGGCGGCACGGCGGTCCATGCGCAGATGGTAGTCCTTGCGCCGCTCCTGGTTCGTGCGTCGATGGGCGTAGCCATAATCGCGCAGACGCGCGTCCTCGCCGCGCGAGACGAGCGGGGCCTCGTCGAGCCCCTCGGCGCCTGCGGAGATCTGCGGCTCCCAGTTGAAGATGACCTCGTTGCCCGCAGGCCCGATGTGCACCTCGTCGTCCTCCTGGGCACCGGCCCGACGCAGCGCCTCCTCCACACCGAGCGCGGCGAGACGGTCGGCGAGATAGCCCACGGCCTCATTGTTGGAAAAGTCTGTCTGCACGACCCACAGCCGTGGCTTGTCACCGTCGACGAAGAACCAGTATTTGCCGGACCTGTCGCCCTGCCGCACGACGGTGAATGCCGGCACGGTGGTGTTTTTGGCGCGGTTGCGCCGCAAGGCGAGCGGGTGGATGACCTCGCGGCCGGCATCGTCCGCCCCGGCCCCGTCACCCTCCTGCTTCTCCTGCTCGGCCGCGAGACGTGCCACCTCAGCGCGTGTCTTCGTCACCTCATCGGCGAGAGCATATTTGAGCTCTTTGAGTCCTTCATGGGTGGCAGTGGAGATGAGATACACCGGCAGCCCCATCTTCTCAAACTGCGGGCGCACCATCTGCGCCAGCTCGCGCGCGTCGGGCACATCGATTTTGTTGAGCACGATCAGACGCGGACGTTTGCTGATGGGCAGGGTACCAAGCGGCAGGTCGAGGTGGCGGTCGTAGAAGGCGAGCTCCTTTTCGATGGCCTCGTAATCGGAGACGGGGTCGCGGTCTTGCTCGTAGGTGGCGCAGTCGATCACATGGACGATGACCTGGGTGCGCTCGATGTGGCGCAGGAAATCAAGGCCGAGGCCCTTGCCCTTCGAGGCGCCGGGAATCAGACCGGGCACATCGGCCACCTGATAGCGCTGTTCGCCCGCCTCGACGACACCGAGGTTGGGCACGAGCGTGGTGAACGGGTAGTCGGCGATCTTGGGCCGGGCCGAGGAGATCGCGGCGATGAGGCTTGACTTGCCCGAGGAGGGGAAGCCCACGAGGGCCACATCGGCGATGGACTTGAGCTCGAGGATGACGTCACGCTGCTGACCGGGCTCGCCCAGAAGGGCGAAGCCGGGGGCGCGGCGCGATGTGCTCGCCAGCGCGTGGTTGCCGGCCCCTCCCCTGCCGCCGCGCGCGGCGACGAACCGATCACCATCGTGACGCAGGTCAGCCAGGATTTTCCCGCGCTTCTTGGAATGGCCGGCGGGCCCGACCGCCTCGAAGACGACCGTGCCGACAGGGACCTTGAGCACCACGTCGTCACCCTGCCGGCCGTCGCGGTAATCGCCCTCGCCGTGCTTGCCGTCCCCGGCGCGCCGGTGCGGCAGCATGCGAAAATCGAGCAGGGACTCCTCCCCTTCGTCGGCGACGAGGATGACCGAGCCGCCCCGGCCTCCGTCACCGCCATCCGCACCGGCGAGCGGCTTGTACTTCTCCTTGCGGATGGAGTGCGCGCCGTCACCGCCGTCACCGCCCGCGAGATGGATGCTTACCCGATCGACGAAATCAACCATGCCTGTTCCTGCGAAGATGCTGTCATACCCGCCCGAGCGCCATCGGCGATCATCGCCGCGCCGCCATCGGGGCCGGGGAAGGGACGAAAAAGGGCCGTACCTCCAGTAACCGTTCAGATTGCCGGGATACGACCCTCGTGTCACGAGTTGTGGGTCAGGACCTCACTCGGAGACGACGTCGACGACCTTGCGGTCGTGACGCACGCCGAAGCGGACCTTGCCGTCGGCGGTGGCAAAGAGCGTGTCATCCTTGCCGACCTTCACATTCTGGCCGGGGTGGAACTTGGTGCCACGCTGGCGGACGAGGATATTGCCGGCGACGACGCTCTGGCCGCCGTAACGCTTGATACCAAGGAATTGCGCGTTTGAATCGCGGCCGTTCCTGGAGCTGGATGCACCCTTCTTGTGTGCCATGATTCCTCCTGATTACTGACGCTGTGTCACAGATGATGACCGGTCGGGGCTGGCCGTTGTTCAGGCGATCTTGGTGATCTTGACGACGGAAAGCCTCTGACGGTGGCCGGCGCGGCGCGCGCCACCGGTCTTGTTGTGGAACTTCTGGATGACGATCTTGTCACCCTTGGCCTCGTCGTCGGACACAGTGCCCTCGACGGTGACCTTGGCGAGCTCGTCGTCCTTGGAGGTGACCTTGCCATCGTTGACGACGAGGACCGCCGGGAAGGTGACAGTGGCGCCCTTGGCGGCGTCGAGACGATTCACCACAATCTTGCTGCCGACCTCGACCTTTTCCTCACGGCCGCCGGCCTTCACAATCGCGTACATAGCCCCTACCTTGCTCACGAAGCTTTTCCCATGCCCGCGTTCGGGCATGACACCGAGTCTCTAAACTACACCCTGGCCTGACCAATCGGCCGGTGCCTCACGCCTGGCCGACGGCAGCCCCGGCCGACACGTCAGCCCCCCCGTCAGACGACGGGTGCGACGGGTTCTGTGCCGCATCCTCGCGCGAAGCCGCCGCGGCGATCTGGGCGAGCTTACGGCGCACCTCGGCGCTCGAACCCTTCGGCGCCGCGGCATCATGCTCCTCGCGACGATGCACCTCACGGCGGGCATCATGGCTGTTCTCGAACGGGTCGCCGCCCTTTGCCTCGTACGGGTCGGCGGCGTTGATCTCGATGGTCGGATCGTCATGGAGGATGAAACCGCGGCCATGGCACATCGGGCACTCCTGCGAGAACGCCTCGACAAGGCCCTGTCCCACGCGCTTGCGGGTCATCTGCACGAGGCCGAGACTGGTCACCTCGGCCACCTGGTGCTTCGTGCGATCCCGCGAGAGGCACTCGATCAGGCGGCGCAGCACGAGGTCACGGTTCTCCGCCATCACCATGTCGACGAAATCGATCATGATCATGCCGCCGATATCGCGCAGACGCAGCTGGCGGACGATCTCCTCGGCCGCCTCGAGGTTGACGCGCGTGACGATCTCCTCGAGCGACTTGCCTTTGCCCACGAAACGGCCGGTGTTCACGTCAATGGTGGTCATGGCCTCGGTGCGGTCGATGACCAGGGAGCCGCCGGAGGGCAGATAGACCTTGCGCTCCATGCCCTTGCGCAGCTGCGAGTCGATCTTCCACTCATCGAAGACGTCGGCGCCGTGGTGCTCCTCCGGATCCCACTTCTCGAGCTTGTCGAGCTGGTCCGGGCTCATCTCCTCGAGATAATCGCGGATGCGGCGATAGACGGAGTCGCCCTCCACCACCAGACGGCGGAAATCATCGTTGAAGATGTCACGCACCACGCGGATGGCCACATCCGGCTCGCGGTGCAGGATATGCGGCCGGTGCGTGTCCTTGAACTCGGCGTAGCGGTCCTGCACGTTCTTCCACCGGGTGAGCAGGGTCTCGAAGTCCTTCTCGATGGCCTCCTGAGAGGCGCCGTCGGCGGCGGTGCGGATGATGACGCCCATGTTCTTGGGCGTGAGCTTGGCCACGATACGGCGCAGACGGGTGCGCTCACGCTCGGGCAGCTTGCGGGACACGCCCGTCATGGCGCCGGAGGGCACAAGGACGATGTAGCGGCCGGCGAGGGTGATCTGCGCGGTGAGGCGCGCACCCTTGTGGCCGATGGGATCCTTGGTGACCTGGACCATGATCGGGTCACTGGAATGGTAGGCCTGCTCGATACGCTGCGGCTTGCCCTCCAGGCGCGCGGCGTCCCAGTTGACCTCGCCGGCGTAGAGCACGCCGTTGCGGGCCTCGCCGATGTTGACGAACGCGGCCTCCATGCCCGGCAGCACGTTCTGCACGCGGCCGACGTAGATGTTGCCGACCGTGGAGACCTCGTCGATGTCGGAGACGTAATGCTCGACGAGGATGTCGTCCTCGATGACGGAGATCTGCGTGTGACGACCGCGCTCGCGCACGATCATCTGACGGTCGACATGCTCGCGGCGCGCCATCGCCTCCTGTTCGAGCAGGAAGCTCTGGCGGGTGCGGTCGCGGCGCGTCTCGCGACGACGGCGGCGCTTCGCCTCAAGCCTCGTGGATCCGGAGACGTCCTTGATCTTGGAGATATACGCCCTCTCGCGCTGGCGGCGGGTGCCGGAGGCGGGACGCGCCGCGGTGGCGGTGCGCTCGGAGACGGCGGTGCGGCGGGAGGAACGGGAGGACTGGCGGTCGTCGTCAGCCTCCTCGCCCTGACGGGTGCGACGCGCGCGACGACGGACGCGCAGCCCTTCGTGGCCCTCATCGGTCTCGCCGTCTCTGCGGGCGGAGACGCGGCGGCGGACGCGGGAACGGGTGCGGCCCGCCTCCGCCTCGACGTCGTCCGCCGCGTCGTTTTCGGCGTCCGCGGCCTCCTCGTCCTCGGCAAGCGCCTCCGTGCGCACTGCGTCACGGGCGATGTCGTCCTCGATGAATTTGACCTCGGCGGCCGCGGCACGCTCGGAGGCGTTCATCCGCGTGCGGCGACGGCGGTGCGATGCGGAACGGGTGCCGGCCCCCTCGTCCTGGCGGTCATCAGAAGCGTCGGAAAGATCCTCCTCCCCTTCCACGGCCCCAGCATCATCCGATCCCTGCACAGCGCTGTCTTCACGAACGTCATCGGCAGAAACACGATGGTCGGAACGATGCGCATGCGAGCGCGAGCGGCGGCGACGGCGCGGACGGGCGGATTCCTCACCGTCTTCGGCCTGTGCGGCCGTCCCGGTCCCATACCCCGGCATCTCATCGGCGGCGGTATCGACTGCCGGCCCCGCATCGGAGCGGGAGGCGAGATCGGGTGCCTGAAAGAGCAGCGAGGCCATCGACCGGCGATGGGCGCCGACCCGGGTAGCGCGGGACGAAGAGGAAGAGCCTGCGCCGTCCGCCGTCTGGCGCCCCCCGGCGGACGGCGCCGCGGGCTCGGACACGCCGGCGTCGCTGAACAGCTCCGCGGCGATCGCCGCGGTGCGGCGCGCATCGGCGTCCTCCGCCTTCGCCCGGGTCCGCCCCTGCGCCTTCTCCTGCGCTTTGCCGGTCGTCTCCTTCTTTGTCGACGGGCGTTCGGGCAGCCGGATGTCGGACAGGCTCATCTTCCTGCGCGGACGGCGCGCGGGACGACGGGCCGGGATCTCGATCCGGTCGGCCTGATCGGACTGCCCATGCCCGCGACGAGGCGCATCCGAAACAGGAACAGAGGAGTCAGAAACGGATGATTCGCGCGATGGTTCTGGTGAGGTGGGAGCCGGGGCGGCCGGAGCACCCGGTGCGGCCTGGTCGACATGGACGGCGATGTGGCGGGCACCCGCGGCACCGGCCTCACGCACGACGCGGCGTCCGGCACGACGACGGCGCGGCTGGAGGAACAGCGGCCCCGGCTGCGCGACCGCCTGCCTTCCGGCCATCTGCCCGGAGGCCTTCTTGGAATCAGAATTCTGCGTATTTTCTATTTTCTCGCTCACTGCAAGCATCTCCCCGGAGTGCCCGCACGCTTCTCCCTGGCACCCGTCACAGGGACGGGCAAAAGTCCGAAACAAAATGACCCGGCGGACACCGACCTCTGGTGAGGGGATCAACGCCCGGTCTGCGCGATAGTGCGGAATCGTTCTGTACCAGTATGGCACAGTCAGGCCACCTCGGACCGGTTTCCGCCCGGCGCAAGGCCTCGGCAGGGTCTGACGCGCGGACGAGGAAGATCACACAGACAATCACACAGATGAGGAAACAGGCCAGGACGCACACGCGACAAAATAGTGCAAAACCGCGGGCGACGGGACACCATCGATGCCGAACCGGCACGGCTCCGGACGGGCGTCAGTCCTGCGCGGCGGCGCGCAGCGCGGAAAGATGGCCGGGCCACTGCTCGCGGAAATAGCTGAGCAGCGGCAGCCCCTCCACCTGGTCGACGGGGATCCACGACACGGCGAGCGACTCGTCGTCGCCCATGCGCGGCGTGACGGTGTGCCCCGGACGCTCGAAGCCGAGGAGCGTGGTGTACTTCCAGTCGCCGTGGGATTCGACCCGGGCACCGACGACCGCGATGTCGGCAGGATGGATCGACGCCTCCTCCAGGCTCTCGCGCAGGGCACCCTCGAACGGGCTCTCGCCGTCGGCCATCGCGCCGCCCGGCGCACCCCACGTTCCTCCCTGCACGCTGAACGGCGCACGGTGCTGCAGCAGCACGTGTGACACCGCGCCCGTATCCGGATCGCGCCGGGCGAGCAGCAGGCCCGCGGCGCCGTGGATCCCCCAGTGCCGCTTGCCGCAGGCGCAGTCATACCAGCCGTCGCCAGGCTGGAAGACGTAGGAGGGGTCGGTCCCCTCCGGCACACGGATCTTCTCGTCGGACTGCCCCAGGGCATACGGGGTATTCCACAGATCCGTCCACCGCACACCGAGATCGGCGGCCATCGAGCGCACGAGCGAGAGCGACAGGCCGATGACGCCGGACGGGTCGCCGTCCACCGAGGAGATGAACGCCCCGCCCAGACCTTCGAGGGCGAACGAGCCCGCCACCTGGACCGGCTCGCCGGAGCCGACATAGGCGCGCATCTCCTCCGGGGTGAAGTCGGCGAAGGTGACGCGGGCCGAGCTGACGGCGTGACGGCGGGCGCCGGTGGCGAGATTGATGAGGCTGTGGCCGGTCCACAGCGTGCCGGTCCGCCCGCTCATGGCGGCCAGGCGCCGCAGCGCCTCCTGCCGTGAGCCGGGCTTGCCATAGGCAACGCCGTCGAGTTCGAACATCGAGTCGCACCCCAGCAGCAGGGGGCCGTTGTGCAACGAGGCGATCCCGCGGTCCGCGGCGACGGCCTGCGCGAGGGGCCTGCGCGTCAGATGCGACGGGTCATCGGGCGGCAGAAGCGGGTCGAGCGTCTCGATGACGCCCCTGGCCCCGGACAGCGCCTCCTCGCCGGCCGTGTAATCCTCGCAGACCGCGCCGGCCTTCGCGTCGGCGAGCACCATCACCCGCTGGTAGGCGGGGACGGCCTGCGGATCAAGCCCCTGCGAGGCGGCGACGGCGGCGACGGCGGCCGGCTCGTCCACATGGGAGACGCGGATGAGCGGCTGGATCCCCGCGCCGATGAGCAGGTTGCGGCGTGCGGGCGAGGAACTGGCAAGGATGAACGGGACGGACATGGGACCTCCTCAGTCCAGGGGATCGACCTCGATACCCTCGCCCGAGAGCGGGGTGTGCACCATCGTCCACCGTCCGCCGGCGAGCCACTCGGAGGCGGTCAGCCCTCGCAGGCGGGCGGCGACGAGCGCCACATCGTCCGTGCCAGCCCGCAGGACGGCGACGGTCGGCCCTTTGCCGGCGATGAACGCGGCATAGCCCAGCGAGCGCAGATGCTCGCACAGCTGCACGGCGTCGGGCAGGAGCGGCCGGAGCCTGTCGAGGGTGAGGTCGGCCTGGGTGGCCTCGTAGAGCCGCCCATTGGCTGAAGCGGTGCGCGGATGGGCCAGAACCGGGACGAGCAGCGCCGAGCGCGTCAGGGCGGAGACGAGCAGGTCCGCGGGCACGTCGGTGCGCATCGCCGATTCGCGGCGCAGGATCTCCAGCGCGGGATCACGCCCCGACGACGGCGTCGTGTCGGCCGGCACCGGGGTGAGCGTGTCGGCACGCGCCTTGAGCGGCAGGAACAGATAGGCGTCCACCGCCGCATCCACCGGCGAGGAGGCGGCATGCCAGCCCTCGTGATAAGTGGTCAGGAACGCCCGGCCCGTGATGGGCGAGGCCCCGGTGGTGACCACCGAGCGCGGCACATCGGAGGCCTGGTCGGTGTGCCACACGTTCGCGAGGCCCCCGTAGACCGCGGTGGCCGCGCCGACCGGCCGGGACAGGAGCCGGGCCGTCAGATCGAAGACGCTGTGCAGGAAATCTTCCCCGCCGACCTGGGGG
The DNA here is from genome assembly GCA_040773385.1 of Aeriscardovia sp. Classification (GTDB taxonomy): domain Bacteria; phylum Actinomycetota; class Actinomycetes; order Actinomycetales; family Bifidobacteriaceae; genus Aeriscardovia. Next base: position 12,509 of record JAXGWH010000016.1, read on the forward strand.
GAATGGCCGGAGAAGGCGAGCGCGCCGGCCACACCGGCCGCCACGGAGGCGACCGCCGAGCCGAGCCCCCTCTGGCGGGGGATGAACGTGTCGATGGACAGGCGCAGCCCGAAGCGCGGGGCGCCCAGATAGTCCTGGGCGGCGTGCAGGGCGGTGATGACAAGGTTGCGGGCGTCCGAGGGCTGGGAGTTCTTCTCCCGGCCGAGCACGGAGACGGAGATCTGGGAGCTGGCGACCGGCTCGATGAGGAACTGGTCGCGCAGGCCCAGCGCGAGCCCGCGGCTCGCCACGGCGGGGCCGATGCCGGCGATCTGTGCGGGGACGGAGACCCGGAGGGAGCGCATGGCGGTCACATCCTGTCAGGGGCGGTGACCCCGAGCAGGCCGAGGCCGTTGGAGACGATCTGCCGGACCGCGTCGTTGAGGCGCAGACGGGCGGCGGAGCAGGCCGGCGACGGGTTTTTGGCACTGTCGGCGGGCACGGCGTCGCCCTCCTGGTCGCCATCCGCACCTCCCAGCGGGACGACGCGCTCCTTGGCATACCACGTGTGGTAGGAGCCGGCGAGCGTCTCGAGATAGTGGGCCACGCGGTGCGGCTCGCGCAGGTTGCCGGCCTTGCGCACGACCTCCGGGTACTGGGCCAGCAGCGCGAGGACGGCCCCGTCGTCGGGCTGGTCGAGCAGGCCCAGGTCGGCGCCCTGCCGGGTCAGCCCCGCGGCGGCCGCGTTGCGGTCGACGTTGGCGCCGCGCGCGCTGGCGTACTGGACGTAGTAGACCGGGTTGTCGTTGCTGTGGCGGGCGAGCAGGTCGAGGTCGATCTCGAGGGGCTGGCTGTAGCTGGTGCGCACGAGCGAATAACGGGCCGCGTCCACACCGACGGCCTCCACGAGATCCTCGAGCGTGACGACATTGCCGGCGCGCTTGGACATCCTGACGACCTTGCCGTCCTTGTACACATTGACGAGCTGGCCGATGAGGATCTGCATGTTTGTGTCCGGGTCATCGCCGAACGCCTGGCAGATGGCGCGCAGGCGCCCGATGTAGCCGTGGTGGTCGGCGCCGAGCATGTAGATGGCCTCGTCGGCGGGGTTGTTCGCGCGGTGGCGCTTGTTCCAGTAATAGGCCACGTCGGAGCAGAAGTAGCTGGGCTGGCCGTTGGAGCGGATGATGACGCGGTCCTTGTCGTCGCCATAGTCGGAGGTGCGCAGCCAGACGGCGCCGTCCTTGTCGTAGACCTTTCCGAGCTGGCGCAGCCGGTCGATGGCGCGCTTGACCTCGCCGTCGTCGTAGAGGCTCTGCTCGTGGAACCACACGTCGAAGTGGACGCGGAAATCCTCCATGGATTTCTGGATCTCAGCGAACATCATCGGCACGGCACGGGCGCGGAACGCCTCGCGCTGCGGGGAGTCGCCCTCGCCCAGCGGCCTGCCGTTCTCGTCTTTCCCGCCGTCCACGCGCGGCAGGGAGAGGATGTCGACACCCTCGGCGTTGGCCTGGTCGATGACTTTCTGGGCGATCTCGCCGATATAGGCACCCTGATAGCCGTCGACGGGCGCCGGCTCATTGTGTGCGGCGGCGACGAGCGACTTGGCGAAGCGGTCGATCTGCGTGCCGTGGTCATTGAAGTAGTACTCGCGGGTGACGGTGGCGCCGTTGGCCTGCAGCACGCGGGCCATGGAGTCGCCCACGGCGGCCCAGCGCGCCCCGCCGATGTGGATGGGCCCGGTGGGGTTGGCGGAGACGAACTCGAGGTTGAGGCGGCGGCCGGCCAGATGGTCGTTGCGGCCGAAGTTCTCCCCCTGGTCGAGGATGTCGTCGACGATCTGCGCGGAGGCGGCGGCCGAGAGGGTGATGTTGATGAAGCCCGGGCCGGCGATCTCCACGGCGCTGATCCCCGGCTTCTTCTTCAGTTCCTCGGCAATGAGCGTGCCGAAGTCACGCGGGGCCATGCCCGTTTTCGAGCCCAGGCGCAGGGCGAGGTTGCTCGACCAGTCGCCGTGGGACCGGTCGCGCGGGCGCATGACGGGCGCCTTGGCCGGCTCGGGGATCTGGTCCTCCTCGAGCGTACCGGCCTTGCCGGCGGCGACGAGGTCGCGGACGATGGAGACAAGCAGGGAACTCAGCTGTTCAGGACTCATTCTCCCGATTTTAAGGGTCTGAGACGACCCGGCGGGCGCCCTGGCCGATGGGGCGGAACGTTCTCAGCGCCAGTCCGGGTTGACGGACGGCCAGCGGTCGAGGTCCATCGAGAACAGGCGCTCGGACAGGTCGATCGGCGCCTTCCCGCGCAGCGAGCTGGCGAAACTGACATGGCCGCCGCCATCGCGGCCCCGCAGCAGATCATGCGCGGCAAGCTCGCGGCGCAGCTGGCGGGCCACTCCCCTCGCGCCGTCATAGACCGGGATATCCGGCCCGAGGATCTTCTCGAACAGCGGCAGGGCGAACGGGTAGTGCGTGCAGCCCAGCACGAGGGCGCCCATCGTCGGCAGGTACGGCGCGAGCAGCCCGCGCAGATACTCCTCGGTGGCCGGGTCCTCGTTTTTGCCGGCCTCCACGGCCTCCACGAGGTCCGGGGCGGGAAGCCGGTGCACGCGCAGCCCGGCGCCGAGGCGGTCGAGCAGGTCGGAGAACTTCTTTTCCCGCAGGGTCAGCGGGGTGGCCATCACCACCACGTCGCCGCCATGGGCGCGGACATACTCCAGCGCCGGTTTGACGGCGGGCTCGATGCCGATGATGGGCAGGCCCGGATGCTCGGCGCGCAGGGTGGCCGCCGCCGCGGAGGTGGCGGTGTTGCAGGCGATGACGATCGCCTTGACGGGCATGGCGAGGAAGCGGCCGACGATGGTGCGGGAGAGGTCCAGCACCTGCCGCGGCGGGCGGGTGCCGTAGGGCGCGTTGGCCGAATCGCCGAAGAAACAAAAATCCTCGCCGGGCAGTTGGTCCACGAGCCGGCGCAGCACGGAGATGCCGCCGACGCCCGAATCGAACACGCCGACGGGAAGATCGGCACGAAGACCGGCGCGGGAGCCATTCTCCGTCGCCAATGCCGCACCCGCCGCGGGCACCGTCTTCACGGCGGACGCCGTCGGAATTGACCTGCCCTGATCGGTCATCAGCACCTCCTTGCCGGACCCGCCGCACCATCTGACCGGATCGAAATACCTTCAAAATACCATCGAAATACCATCGACAGATCCCGCGACAGATCCGCCGGGTATCCAGACCATGCCGGCCGCCTCGACCCGACTGGATACGCAGACCGGTCCGGGCAAACAAAAAGACCCCGTCGGTGACGGGGCCTGCAAAGTGGGCTCGGTGGGATTCGGACCCATGACCTTCTGTTCCGGAGACAGACGCTCTCATCCGCTGAGCTACGAGCCCCTCGCGCCCAAAGGCGCACCTGCCACTTTAGCGCACGGGCCGACGCACGGCGAGAACGGCCTCAGTACAGCAGCACGGCCAGACGCCGGCGTGCGCGTCCCACGCGCGGGTCGCCGTCCGGCAGCATCGGGAAGTAGGAGAGCAGGCGCCTGCGTGCCTCGTCCCGCTCGGCCGGGTGCGCGGCGATGAAGTCGAGCAGGCGGGAGAACGCGTCCTCCACCTGCCCGCCGATCATGTCCACGTCCGCCACGGCGAGCTGTGCGTCCTCATCGTCGGGCTTCGCGGCGGCCGCCGCACGCACGGCGTTGACGTCCGCCTGCCCGCTGCGGGCCAGCAGCAGTGCCTTCGCCCGCTCACGCGCGGCGAGGCGGTCATCGGGATTGTTCTCCAGCACCTTCTTGTACTCGAGGGCGGCGCCGGCGTAATCATGCTGCATCGCCAGCTCGTGCGCCTTCGCGTGCTCGGGCGGGATCTTCTCGGCTTTGTCCGCGCCCGGCTCGTCGTCCTGGCCCTGCCCGGCAGGCGCGTCCATCTTCGGCGCAGTGCCGGTGATGCCGGCCTGCGCGGCCGCCTGCACGAGGCGGGGCAGCAGGCCGAGGATCTGCTGGTCCTCCCCCGGACCGGGCAGCCCCTGGGCGACCGGGATCGGCCGGCCGCCGATGACGGCGACGAGCGCCGGCGCGCCCGCGACCCCGAGCGCGCTGATGACGTCCGGATATTTCTTCGCGTCGACGCGGGCGAGCTGGATCTTGCCATCGAGCTTGTCGACGGCCTCCTGCAGCTCGCGCGTGAAATCGAAGAGCCGGTCGTCATCCGGCACCCAGATATAGAGCAGCACGAGATAGGTGCGCGACGACTCGATGACGGATCGGAAGCTCTCCGCGCTCACATCGATCACATAGCCGCCGGCCGCGGGCGCCCCGCCTTTCTGTCCCGGCTGGGCCTGCACCTGGTGCTTGATGGAGGACAGGTCGACGGCCCCGGCGAGCGAGATGCCCGGCCGCGGCTGCTGCCGCCGCGCATTCTGTGACGATGACGATGAACCTGATGCCTGTGTCTGCGGCATGATGGCCTCCTTGGTGAGGGAAGATGATTGAAAGTCCTTGATGATGGAATGAGGGTCTCCGCACGGATGCGCCATGCGGATTCACCGTGCAGGCGTGGCCTCGCGGACGTGACCGCGCGGACGGGGCGTGGAATGTGATCAGCCGACCGCCTGGACCCGGACGGGCTGGCGCTCCGCGCCGAGGGCCCGGATCTTCGCCCCCTTCGAGGCGGGCGGCACGTACAGCGCGACCACGTTGACATAGTCGGTGCGCATGGTGGAGGTCGCCTTGCCGTTGCCGAACAGCGCGCTCTCCGCGTCCGAGGCGGGCTGGGAGAGGCGGCCGTCGCCGGCCGTACGCGTCCAGGTGGAGTCGATCCGTGCCACCACGAGATCACCGCCTTTGGAGGAGCGGAAGATCTTGAGGCTGCCGAGATCGGGGGTGAACACCTGTTTCTCGGTGCCCTCATTGGCGGTGACGCCCTTGCTGACACTCGAATCGAGATCTGCCAGCTCGCTGCGGAACTGGTCAGACGCCACGCGCCGGATCCGTGCCTTGTCGGAGGCCGACAGCGACGAGGAGTCGATCTTGTCGGCCGTGGTGAGCTGGATATTGTTGAGCGCGGCCGTGTAGTCGAGCACCGCCTGGCGCGGCGTGGACACGAGACCGGAATCGGTGGCCGTGCCCTCCTTCGTCCCCTCGGAGGAAACGGCGAAACTCGGCATGCTCACACCGGAGAAGAGGCGGACGAGGCCCCAGAGCCGGTAGTTCTGCCGCGCCGACGCCTGGTCGAACACGAGCAGACGCTCCGACTGCTGGTCGGCGGTGGTGGAGGTCATGGCGAGCAGGTTGCGAGGCCAGCCGGTGGCCTGTGTGAGGACGCGCTGGCGGATGCCGGTAGGGATGGTGGTACGCGCGTCGGTCTTGTTGGTCGCCTTGGCGACGGCGATCTGGCTCGTGCGGATCTCCAGCTCCGGGCCGGAGAGCCGTTTCGACAGGCCGGAGGCGTCCTTGGAGGCATCGGCCTTGTCGAGCACTGCATGCAGATCCTTCTCGATCCGCTTCGCCTGCGCGACGGTCACGCTCGCCCCTGCCTGCTGGTGGCCGGCCTGTGCGGAGGGCTGGGGGACGGCGGACCCGCAGCCGGCCAGTGTGCCGACCAGCGCGAGGCAGCAGACGATGTCGGGCACCCCCCGGCGCACCCGGTGCGGGGCCGGCGCCCTGTGCGATGCATGCATGGTCATATCACTCCTCCTCGTCCTTGTCCTTCGTGTCGCCCTTCGTGTCCGCGGCATCTGTGGTGTCCGTGCCCGTTGTTTTCTGATCTGAGATGTCCTTCTTTGCCGTGTCCACAGCGGAGGCGCCGCGGGAATCATCCGGATGATCCGTACCCGGCGTGCCCGAGGCGTCCGCGCCGCCGAGGGCGTCCGCGCCCAGACGCTCCTGGGCGAGACGGCGCAGATAATCCTGGATCTCCTCGCTTGAGGGCGGTGTATAGGAGGGCGGGCGGCCTTCGCCGTTGTCGATCTGGGTGCCGGCACCATCCGTGCGGATCGGCGCGGAGATGGGGGCCATCGTCTGCGTCTCCTGCAGGCGGGCGACCATGTTGGCCCGGCCCGGCTCCTGGATGGCAGGCGTGCGGCGGCCATCGCCGCCATCGCCCGTCCCGGCCTTGCGCCCTTCTCCGGCGGCGGGGCCCGACGTGGCGGCCAGACGGCGTACCGAGGAGAAGAACCCACGGTGCGCCCCGGTATGACGGTGCCGCGACTCACGACGACGACGCGAGCGCAGATGGTCATCCGCCCAGCGCGGGGCGTCCGCGCCGGCGAGACCGGAGCGGCCCTCCTCGCCCCTGAGCTCGTGGTCACCGCGCGGCACGGCCGTCTGGCGGCCGTGCGCCTTGCGCCGGCGTCGCGCCGAGAGGGAGAAGATAAAGAAGCACAGCAGCGAGGCAAGCGCCAGCAGGGCCGCGCACAGCCACAACGGCAGCGCGGCATCGGTGGTATGCGTGCGCGTCCATGTCAGCGTGAGCCGGGCCGGGCGCCCGGCGTTGGAGGAGGCACGCGCCGAGGGGTTCGTGTCGAGGATGAGCACGAGCGGCGAGGAGGCGGAGGCCGTTGTCCGCAGGCTGACGGACCGGCCGCATGAGACCGTGCGCCACAGATCGGAATCGCGGAACCGGACAGAACCACCGGCATCGGTCACGCTCGTGGCGGTCATCGTCCGGGAGGACAGGGCCGTCCACGAGGACAGACCCGTCACACGCGTGTAGCGTCGGCCGGAGACCCAGCCGGAGGCGTCCTGGCTGGTGGCCAGCGCGAGACAGACCGGCCGGTCCGCGCTCAGAGAAGCATCGGCGGAGCGGTCGACGAGCGAGAGGACTCCGGGATCGGTGACCGCGTAGCGTGTGGAGACCGTCGTGGAGGCCTCGACCATGGGCGAGGGGCGCCACACCGTCATCTGCAGGACGGCGAAGACCGCGCAGACAAGCGCGGCGACGAGCAGGATCGGGCTGACGACAGTACGCAGAACCCGCGTGCGCGAGCGGACATGGCCGGCATGCGAACGGCGGCCGCGTGGCCGATGGGAACGGGAGGCGGCGCTGTCCGGCCGGGGATCCTCCGGGTCGGGACCAGTCTGTTCAGGCGCGGTGGGACCGGAGGCCGGGTCGGCCGTCGTATCGCGAGGATCGCGCACGGGGGCGGAGGAGCCGGCGTCCTTCGTGCCGGCTGCCGCAGGGCCCGCTTCGGTGTCGACGTGCTGTGCGGTGTCCTTGAGCGGGGACACCGCCGGGGCGGGGGTCTTCTTCTTATCCATAGTGCCGCCATTCTAACGCCCCCGTCTGTCCCCTTCCCGACCGTCCCTGCGGACGGTGCCGGGGAGCTCCTAGACTTGGCCCAATGAGCACCGAGAAAAATACTGCGAAAAAACCGGCCTCACGCCAGCACGCGGCGGCCATCATCGTGGCAGTGGCGGCGGTCATCGCCGTCATCGCGCTCGTCGCGGCCCTGGCGATCGTCGCCACGCGTGACAGCGCCTCGCCGGCGGCCGGGGCCTCCTCCAACGCCGGGGGCGATCTGACGACCAAGGTGAGCCTCGTCTCCGCCGCGAAAGGCAAGGAACCGAAAGTCAAGATCAAAGCCCCTGTCGCGGTCGACAGCTCGCTCGCCTATCGCCGCCTCAAAGAGGGCACAGGGGCCGTGCTGAAGAGCGGGCAGCGTATGTGCCTGAATATCGCCGCTTATGATGCCAAGACCGGCAAGAAGCTCTCCTCCACCTGGTCGAACAAGAAGCCGGACTGCTCCACCTCGCACGGCGGCGAGCAGCAGCCGCTGCGCACGATGTTCGACAAGGCCCGCGTCGGCACGATCTGGGCCCTGAGCACCCCGGCCGAGCAGGGCAGCTCCAGCACAAGCGCGAACGCACAGGGCGCGAGCGTGTGGATCATGGAGCTGTCGAGCGCGACGGCCGATCTGACGAAAGCGACCGGCACGGTGGTCACAGATCTTCCCGCGGACCTGCCCACCGTCGCCCGCGCGAAGAATGGCAAGCCGTCCATCAAAATGAACGGCTACAAGGGCAGCAGCACGCTCGTCTCGCAGGACCTCATCCGCGGCAAGGGCGCCACCGTCACCTCCGGCCAGACCGTCAAGGTGCAGTACACCGGCTGGCTGCTCGACGGCACACAGTTCGACAGCTCCTGGGGCAGGGGCGCCACCGAGTTCGCGCTCTCCGGCGGTGTCATCAAGGGCTGGCAGCAGGGCCTGACGGGCAAGAAGGTCGGCTCGCAGGTCCTGCTCGTCGTGCCGCCGAGCCTAGGCTACGGCAGCAAGAAGCAGGGGTCGATCCCGGCGAACTCGACGCTCGTGTTCGTGGTCGACATCCTCGCCGCGTACTGATCCTTACTGTTCGAGAAACTGGCTGAGTCTTCTGCAGAACTGACTGAATCCGAGGAACTGGTCACATGGCACAGAATGATCCGGATGTCCCCCACGGGCTGAGCAGCGCGGAGGCGGCGCGCCGGCTGGAGAAGGACGGCGCCAACGAGGTACCGCAGCCGAAATTCAGCTTCGCCAAGGCGTTCTTCAAGGGGCTGTGGAACCTGTCGGCATGGATCCTCGAGGCGGCGCTGCTGCTGGAGTTCATCCTCGGCAAGGTGCCGCAGGCGCTGCTCGTGCTGCTCATGCTGCTGTTCGCGGCGGCCAACGGCGCGGTGCAGAAGAAGCGCAGCAACCGTGTGCTCGACGACATCTCCCATGACCTCACCCCTGTGGTGGCGGTCGAGCGCGACGGGAGGTGGACAAAAATCGACTCCAAGAAGCTCGTGGTGGGCGACCTCGTCTCCCTCAACCGCGGCGATGTGATCGCCGCCGACGCGCGGCTTGTGGCCGGCACGCTCTCGTGCGACGAGAGCTCGGTGACGGGCGAGTCCGCGCCTGTGCGCAAGAACACCGGCGACACCGCCCTCTCCGGCACGACCGTGACGGACGGCTCGGGGCTCGCGGTGGTCACGGCCACGGGCAGGAACAGCCGTTCGGGCAGGACCGTCGACCTCATCAACACCTCGGCGGCCCCCGGCCATCTGCAGGTGCTCCTCACCCGCATCATCTACTATCTCTGCCTGCTCGACTCGGTGCTCACGCTCATCCTCATCGCCGATATGGCCCTCACGGGCGCGGGCTGGCAGGGCATCGTCGGGCAGCTGCCGTTCTTCGCCATGATGTTCATCGCCTCCATCCCGGTGGCGATGCCCTCCACGTTCGCCGTCTCCAACTCCTTCGAGGCCAAACGCCTCTCCGCGCAGGGGGTGCTCACCTCCGATCTGACGGGCATCCAGGACGCGGCAAACGTGGACGTGCTCCTGCTCGACAAGACCGGCACGATCACCAAGAACGCCACCTCCGTCTCCTCGTGGACGGACGTCAGCACTCTGGGCCACGGCACGGCCCTCGCCCTCGCGGTGAGCGCGGCCGACCGGCGCAACCGCTCGGTCATCGACACGGCGATCCTCGATTACGCGGGAAAGCAGGGGGTGCATATTCCCGAGCCGGACGAATTCACGCCTTTCTCCCCTCAGACCGGCTATTCCAAAGCCGTCACGGACGGCCACGTGATCCTGCTCGGCTCGTTCAAGGTGCTCTCCCGCCGTGATCCGGACGCCCAGGCCGCGGCGGACGCGGCCGGGGTGGATCTCACCGCGGGCCGGTCGGTGGCCGTGCTCATCGACGGAAAGCTGGCGGGGGTGTTCCTCACCGCCGACACGATCCGCCCCGATTCCGCCAAGGCCCTCGCGCAGCTGCGCGCCCGCGGCATCACGACGGTGATGCTCACCGGCGACAACCGGCGCACCGCCCAGGCGGTCGCCGCCAAGGTGGGCCTGACGGGCCGGGTCGTCTCCCGCGCGGACCTGGACCTCGACCACACGGATCTCGCCTCCGAGGGCATCTGCGGCATCGCCGACGTGCTGCCCGAGGGCAAGCTCGAGATCGTCAAGGCGCTGCAGGAGCAGGGCCACATCGTGGGCATGACCGGTGACGGCGTCAACGACGCCCCGGCGCTCAAGCAGGCGGAGGTTGGCATCGCCATGAGCAACGCCGCCGACGTGGCCAAGCGCTCGGGCAAGATGGTGCTCCTCGAGGACGGGCTCACCCCGATCCTGCGCATCCTCGACGCGGGCCAGCGCGTGCACCACCGCATGATCACCTGGGCGATCTCCAAGCTCTCGCGCACCGCCGAGCTGACGATGATCATCACCTTCGCCTACCTGCTCTTCAAGGCCCTGCCGCTCGACCTCAACGCGATGGTGATCTTCACCATCATGAACAATCTCGTCACGCTCATGCTCGGCACCGACAACGCGGCCGTCTCCGATTACCCGCAGAAGTGGGATATCGGCCATCTCTCGCGCATCTCGTTCGCCCTCGCCGGGGCGTGGATGGTGATCGGGCTCACGCTCGTGGGCGTGCTGCGCGCGCACGGTTACAACCTACCGACCATCCAGGTGATGATGTTCGTCTTCCTCGAGCTGACGGCCATCGCCATCATGCTCACCGCCCGCACGGACGGTTTCTTCTGGCGTTCGGCGCCGAGCCGGCCCGTGTGGGCCACGCAGCTGGCGGAGGTGGTGCTTACCTCGGTGCTCGCCCTGACCGGCTGGGCGATGGGCACGGCGATCTCCTGGACAGACCTGCTGCTCGTGGCAGTCGTGGCGGTGACCGGCGCCGTGGTGATCGATCTGGTCTATGTGCCGATCCACCGGCATGTGGAGGAAAAGCGCGAGCAGGCACGGAGGGCCGCGGCCGGACTGGCGTGAGGCCTCTCACATGCGGGTCGCGTGCGCTTCTCGGATATGAGGCCTTTCGGGTTATAGGAACTTTTTATGGTGTTTAAGACCCCTTGTTTTTTGATTAGTCGATGGCGTTCGGGTATCTGGTTTCTATGTGGAAGTCATTCCATTCGGGTGCTGTTCCCCAACCGGGCAAATAGTCGTAGTCCTGCTCGTTTTGCAGGTCTTTCGGCTTTCTCATCATGCTGCTGCTAGACGGCAGCCTCTGGCCGGAGTGTTTCCAGCACATCCATTCGCAGGCTCGCATCATGTGGGCTTCGGGCATGCCCCGATGGTTTCGGAGCATGTTCTTGATCGGGCTGTTGATCCCGCCTTCCAGCCTGTTTGAAGTGCAGGGCAGGGCTCCCACGCCAATCTCTTCAACGAGCTGCGAGTCGAGGAA
>JAXGWH010000017.1:0-20830 GCA_040773385.1 Aeriscardovia sp.
GCCTCCACGCCGACTGACAGCACGGGGGGGGGGGCCCGCCGGCCCCCCCCCCCCCCCCGCTCTCTGTAATGGGATCATCCCCGCCGGCAGTCCTACTCTGCCTGCAGGGCCTCCTGTTCACATGTCCACAGGACCGCCGTCGGCAGGCTCACTTCCCGTCCGACGCGCCGTGCCCGGATCCGTTGTCCGTGTCAGAGGCGTCCGGCTGGTCGAGCTGCGTGTCTTCGGCGAGGATCGGGATCTCGGCGCCGCCCTCGCCGCTGCCGAGCTGCTCGGCCTCCTCCTCGGCTTTCTTACGTGCTTGGGCGATGGCCTCCTCGCGGCGCTTGCGGAGGGCCTCCGCCTTCTTGGCCGTCTGGTCGGGCGGCAGCGGCTTCTTGCCCTCGGACTTCTTGGCGATCTTCTCCGCGAGGCGCGCCTGGCGCTCCTGCTCGGCGGAGACCGCCTGTGCGATCAGGCGGCGGCGGATGTCATCGAGGCTGAGCTCGCGGAAGTTGACCTCGCCGCTGACGCCGCCGGCCTGCAGCACGTCGGCCATCGCCTCGCGCATCTGGTCGAGGGCGCTCTTCACACCGGCGAACGTCACCGTGGTGACCGGGGTCTTCATGGAGACCTTCGCCTCGCTCTTGGCCTTGCGTAGCCCGGCGAGCGCCTGGCTGGCCTGGTCGAGGATGCCGGCCGGCACCTTGAGTGCGGCGGAGCGGTAGAAGCTCGCCTTCGGCCACGGGGCGCGGTGCACGGAGCCCTCGCCCTGGTGCATCCAGCCCCATGCCTCCTCGGTGGCGTACGGCATGAACGGGGCGAGCAGACGCAGGAAGCAGTCCATCGTCAGCCCGAGCGTTGTGCGCGCCGAGAGCGTGCCGGCCTCGTCGGCGTCGTCCTCGTCATCGCTGCCGTAGGCGCGGTTCTTGACGAGCTCGAGGTAGTTGTCGCAGAACGACCAGAACGCCGACTCGATGAGGCGCAGCGCCCGGGCGTGCTCGTAATTGTCGAGCGCGTCGGTGGCCCCGCGCACCACGTCCGCCAGGCGCGACATCACGGCCCGGTCGAGCGGGCTGATGATGTTGCGCGGGTCCCAGGTGGCGTGGCCGGGCTGGGTGACCTGGTGCTGGTCGTCCTCGCGGCCGATGGCGAGCACGAACTTGGCGGCGTTGAGGATCTTGATGTCGAGCCTGCGGCCGATCTTCATCTGGCCGGTGTCGTAGGTGGCGTCCATGCCCAGGCGTGCGCTGGCGGCCCAGTAGCGCACCGCGTCCGCGCCGAACTTGTCGATCGGCTCGTTGGGCACGACCACGTTGCCCTTGGACTTGCTCATCTTCTTGTGGTCCGGATCGAGGATCCAGCCCGAGAGGGTGGCATCGCTCCACGGCAGCGTGTGGGACTCGAGGTGCGAGCGCACGATGGTGGAAAACAGCCAGGTGCGGATGATGTCCTGTCCCTGCGGGCGCAGGTCCATCGGGAAGGTGCGCTCGTAGAGGCCGTCGTCCTCGCCCCAGTGGGTGACGATCTGCGGGGTGAGCGAGCTGGTGGCCCAGGTGTCCATCACGTCCTTCTCGGCGGTGAAGCCGTCGGGCTGGTCGCGCTGGTCGGCGGTGAAGCCGGCCGGGACGTCGGTGGTCGGGTCAATGGGCAGGTCGGCCTCGTCCGGGGTGATCGGGTGGTCGAAATCGGTCTCGCCATTGGCCTTGACCGGGTACCACAGCGGGAACGGCACGCCGAAGAAGCGCTGGCGGGAGATGAGCCAGTCGGTGTTGAGGCCCTCGACCCAGTTGTCGTAGCGCTGGCGCATGAAGTCCGGGTGGAACCGGAGCTCCTTGCCGCGCTCGAGCAGCCGGCTGCGCAGGTCCTGGTCGGTGCCGCCGTTACGCAGGTACCACTGGCGGGAGGTGATGATCTCGAGCGGCTTGTCGCCCTTCTCGTAGAAGTTCGTCATGCGCTTGGTCGGGCGTGGCTCGCCGATCAGCTCGCCGGACTTTGCCAGCTCGTCGGCGATGATCCTGCGGGCGGTGAAGGTGGTCTTCCACCCCATCTCCTTGAACACGCGCCTACCCTCGTCGGTGGTGATCCAGCCGGGCACCTCCTCGGTGATCCTGCCGTTGCGCAGGATGATCGGGCGGGTCTGCAGGTGCAGCTCGCGCCACCATTCCACGTCGGTGGTGTCGCCGAACGTGCAGCACATCACCACGCCCGTGCCCTTGTCCATCTCGGCCTTCTCGTGGCCGTACACCTTCACGTGCACGCCGAAGATCGGGGTGACGAGCTCCGTGCCGATGAGGTCGTTGTAGCGCTCGTCCTGAGGGTTGACGATGACCGCCACGCACGCGGGCAGCAGCTCGGGGCGGGTGGTCTCGATGTACACGTCGCCCGAGCCGTCCGCCTTGTGGAAGGCGAGCTTGTGGTACTTGCCCGGGTATTCGCGGCTCTCCAGCTCGGCCTGCGCCACGGCGGTCTGGAATGTCACATCCCACAGGCCCGGCGCCTGCTTCTGGTAGGCCTCGCCGCGCTCGAGATTGCGCAGGAACGCCTTCTGGGCCACGCGGCGCTCGCGCTCGCCGATGGTGTGGTAGGAGTGGGCCCAGTCCACCGACAGCCCGAGGCGTGTGAAGAGGTTCCTGAACTGCTTCTCATCCTCGGCGGAGAGCTTCTCGCACAGCTCGATGAAGTTTTTGCGGGAGCAGGGCACCTGGTCGCGTGCCTCGATCTTCTTGCCCTCCGTGCCGTGATAGGGCGGCTCGAAGTGTGGGTCGTAGGGCAGCGAGGTGTCCACGCGCACGCCGTAGTAGTTCTGCACGCGGCGCTCGGTGGGCAGGCCGTTGTCGTCAAAGCCCATCGGATAGAAGACATCGTAGCCGCGCATGCGCTTGTAGCGGGCGATGATGTCGGTGTGAGTGTAGCTGAACACGTGGCCCACATGCAGATGGCCGGACGCGGTGGGCGGCGGCGTGTCGATGGAATAGACCTCGCCGCGCGGCCTGTTGCCCGCGAACGTGTAGGTCTTCTCGGCCGCCCATTTCTTGGACCACTTCTCGTCGAGGCCGTCCACACCCACCTTGGCCGGCAGGGGCGCGAGGTTGGCGGTGATGGTCTCGGTGTCATCAGTATCGTTGTGTGCCATAGTTTGTAGCTTATTCAACGGTTCAGATGACGGCTCGGTTTTGCGCCGATCGTGGTCCTTATCCGAGACGGACCGAGGAGAGCGGCAGATAGATGTCCGTCATCGCCGTGGGCATGCCCGTCAGCGCGAGTGAGGTCTTCCAGGCGCTCGTCGTCTTGAGCTGGAGCAGCCAGACCGCGGGGTGCGCGTCGAGCAGCGTCTGGGCGGCGGTCCGCACGCCTTTCTCGAAGTCTTCCTGACTCGCGGCGGTCGTCGCGGCCCGGTACTGGCTGTCGGCGGTGGTGGAGTCGAAGTCCCACCAGTTGGAGCCGGTCATCCATTCGTTCAGATCATGGCTGCCATGTTTGATCCACACCGCCATGTCAAAGCCCATGGGCCTGTCGGCCGAGGAGGAGGTGACCTGCTCCTTCCACTGCTGTGCGGTCAGCCGGGTGGCGGTGAAGGAGAAGCCGGCTTTCTGCTCGGCGGCGGTGAGGGCGTCGACCACCTTCTGGGGGACGTCGGGCGCCACGGCCATCGTGGTCCTGCGGCTATAGGCGGAGGCGAGCCAGGTGTATTTGGTCGGGTTGAAGTCGGAGGTGCCGCCGTCGCTGTTCTGGTAGCCGGGGTCGAGGCTGCTGACCGGCCAGAGGTTGTCCGAGGCCTGGCCTCCGTCGCCGTACGCCTGCAGGGCACCCGCCCCCATGAGGGTGCGTGCGTGCGCCTCACGGATGATGCGGTCGGAGAGCAGGGAGCCCGGCGCCGAGTTGAAGGTGACGAGCAGCCGGGCGGTGGAGTCGCCGGCCTGGGAGGTGAACTTCGTCGTCGGCAGGCTCACGGAGGTGTCCGGCCCGAGGTCAGCGGCCGCCTGGACGCGTCCTGTGGAGAGCGCGGATCGCAGGTGGGCGCTGTCGGCGTACCAGCGCACGGTGATGGTGCGCGGGCGGGCGGAATCATGACCGTTGCCGCCCCACCAGCCGGTGGTCGCGGTCAGAGTGAGGCCGCCCGTCACGTCGGTGCCCAATGATTTCGCGGCGGAGCCGGTCGTGAGTGCCCCGGCGGTGTACGGACCCGTGCCCGCGGGCAGGGACGCGGAGGCACCGGGCCTGCCCGCGGCGGTGAACGCGCCGGTCGTGGTGCCGCGCTTGCAGATGATCGCGGGCGCGGTGGAGAGATGCCACAGCAGCTGCGGGTCAGGGGAGTGCAGGCTCATCCGCACGGTGTGGTCGTCGGGGGCGCTCATCGATTTCACGGAATCGAACATCGTGCTGCCCGGCAGTTTTTTGCTCGTGGCGGTGTGGAAGCTGTCGAGCACGTCGGCGGAGGTCATGGCCGAGCCGTCGCTGAAGACGGCATTGCGCAGATGGAACGTGTAGGTCTTCGCGTCCTTGGAGACGTCCCAGGAGGAGGCGAGTGCCGGAACGGCCTTGTTCTGGGCATCGCGGGCGGTCAGCCCCTCATACACGTTCGGTACGAGCACGCGGGCGGCGGCCGTGTTGTCCTTCGTGCGGATGTCGAGGCTGTCCGGCGCATCGGCCAGGCCGAGGGTGAGTCTGCCCTGCGGTGTGGCGCTGCCGGAGAGGATGGTCTGCGCCTGCGGCAGCAGCCGGGGAACGCACAGTGCGGAGAAAAGGCCGAGGAGGACGACGAGCGCGACGAAGACCGCCCAGCGTGTGCCGGGGGTCCAGTTTTTGCGCGAGAATCCGCGCGAACGGTCCGCGTGCCGTGCCCTCTGCGCCGTCGTGCCGCCGTCCTGCCTCAGATCTGCCATGCCTCCGACTTTACCGGGGCGCCCCGCCGTGTGGCATACCGCCGCCCGCGGCCGGAGCAGGACCCCGATGCCCTTGTCATATAGGCCTAAAATCGGGGCTGTGACAGGAAAAACAGGGCGACAGCCGTCCACCGGGCGCTGGCATGAGACGGTCCCCGCCAGAAAGGCGCGCATGCGCTCCGAGTATGCGCTGCTCGTGCGCCTCTACCCGCTCTCGCGCACCACGCTCGACTACTCCTCCGCCTGGCAGCTGCTCGTCTCCACGGTGCTGTCGGCGCAGACCTCCGACGCGCGGGTCAACATGGTCACCCCGCGCCTGTTCGCCCGCTATCCCACGCCCGCCGATCTGGGCCGCGCCGACCAGAAGGACGTGGAGTCCATCATCCGTTCCATCGGCTTTTTCCGCACGAAGGCGGCACATATCATCGCCCTCTCCCGCAGGATCGACGAGGATTTCGGCGGCGTTGTCCCACAGGATATGGACGGCCTGACGAGCCTGCCGGGCGTGGGCCGCAAGACGGCCAACGTGGTGCTCGGCGATTACTTCCATAAGCCCGGTTTCCCCGTCGACACGCACGTTCGGCGCGTCACCTCGCGCCTGCGCTGGCACGACGAATGGGATAAGAAGAACCCGGATGTCGTCAAAATCGAGGAAGAGGTGACGCCCGTCTTCGATTCCTCCGATTGGGCCGATCTCTCACATCGGCTCATCTATCTCGGCCGGGAGATCTGCCATGCACAACGGCCGGAATGCGAGGTATGCCCGCTCAACGCGACATGCCCGTCCGGAGCCGCGATCATGAAGAAGCGCGGGACAAAGCCGGTCGCCTCCGGTCGGAAGGCCGTCGATATGCTGCATGCGCAGGGGCGCGGCGTCCCGCTGACCACTGCGAGAAGATAAGCGCGGGGATCAAAAGCGCGAGGATCAGATTTCCTGCCCGGCTTGCCCACCTTGTCCCGACGCGCGGCGGCATGACGGGGCAGGCACTTCGGCCCGGGCGCGTGCCGCCTGGGCACGGGCCTTCTCCAGCGCCTCGCCGTCGGCACGGTGGCCGTTGATGAACGGGTCATAGCGATAGCCCACGTTGCGCACCGTGGAGATCATCCCCGCCTCATCTTTGCCGAGTTTGACGCGCAGGCGGCGCACGTGCACGTCCACCGTGCGCGTGCCGCCGTAATAGTCATAGCCCCATACGGACTGAAGCAGCTGGTTGCGTGTGAAGGCGCGTCCCGGATGGCGCGCGAGGAAGTTGAGCAGCTCGAACTCCTTGTAGGCCAGCCTGATCGCCCGTCCGCGCACGCTGGCGCTGTAGCCCTGCTCGTCAATGCGCAGATCGCCGGAGACAAGGACGTCCGACGCGCCGGGGGCGGACGGTGCGCCGGCCCCGGCACCCTGCGGCCCGGCATCCGTGCCGTGGTCCGTTCCTCCGACCGGGAAAGGGTGCGGTGAGCCCCCGCGTGCCGCCGCGACCGTGCTCTGGGAGGCCGGGGAGGAGAGGAGGCACCTCAGCCCCAGTTCGTTCATCAGACGGATCCGTGCCTCGACCTCGGCCGGCGAGGCCGAGGCGAGGATGAGCTCAGAGACGCCCCACTCCGAGTTGACGGCGGTGAAGCCGCCCTCGGTGAGGATGAGGATGATCGGGATGGCGAGGCGCGCGGTGTGGATCATGCGGCACATGGCCTTGGAGCGTGCCAGATCAGTCCGTGCGTCAAGGAACAGGATTGTGTATTCCGGCATTTTCTGGATCGAGACCGGCACGGGTGGGAGCACACGGACGCGGTGGGAGAGCACCGCGAGCGCGGGCAGGACCGTCGCCGGGTCCTTCGTGGCCGTCATGAGTGTGATGTCCGTCATCGCTGCATCCCCCCGCCCGCCCCTGAGGGGCCGTCGCCGAAGTTACATCGATTCAATCTGTTGTTTACAAAGATAGCCGGACCCGGTCATAATCAGGGCCTCCGGGCCCTGTGCGACAGGGACCTAAGGGGCGTGGGATAAGCTGGGGGCGACCCAAGGGAGGGCGAAGTGGCTCAGACAGGTTCATCAGATTCTTCCGCGAGCCCCGTGGACGACCGATCCGCCGCCCATTTCGGCTCGATCGTCGGTATCGGCCTGCTCGAACTCGCCGTGCTGCTCGTGCTGCCGCTCATCGCCGTCTTCACGCGTCTGTGGCAGACAAATCTCGCGGCCGTCATCGTGCTGGCCGTTCTGCTCGCCGTCCTCGGCCTGACGGCCGCCGTCCTCCTGCTGCGCTCCCGGCGGCGGATCCTCCACGCCCCGGGTATCTTCCTGCTCGTGGGCACCCTCGCCGGGCTCGTCTGGTCCGCCGTCCGCGTGGGCCGGCTGACGGTGGCGGCGGGCCGCGCGCGCCGGCTCTGGCCGTTGTTCGCCGGACCGGCGCTGTCCCGCCTGGCGCTTCTGGCGAAGTCCGCCTCGGCCGCCGCGCTGCTGTGGCTGCGCGTGTCGGCCGGCGTCCTCGCGGTGATGGTGATCGCCGGCTTCCTTTACGAGATGCTGCGCCGCGACCGCTCCTCGCTCATCCTCTCGATGGGCACCGTCCTCCTGTTCGGCGCGTCCGGCTGGTGCGCCGGGGGCTGGCTCTTCCTTCCGCTGCTGCTGGCGGCGTTCCCTGTGCGGCTCACGCTCATTTTCGCGGCGGTGATCTTCGTCTTCGCGCTCGCCCTGCTCACCGGCGTGCGGCTCGCCTGCGTCTCGCCGGGATCCCTGCCGGCCGGCTATTCGCTGGAGAAGGAACGGGAGATCGGTTTCGTGCTGGCCATCGCCTGCCTCGGGCTCCTCGGGCTCATGATCCCCGTCCTGCTCGTCCTCTGATATAAATCTGATATAAAAATGCCCCCCGTGCGTCCGTCATCGACGGGCACGGGAGGCATTTTGATGGGATGTCCCGGATGACCGGGGCCGGTCCCTTCCGGTCTCTCAGTTGCGCTTGGCGTCCGGATCGTTCACGCGGTCGAAGGCGGCCTTGACGGTGGCGAGGGCCTCGTCGCGGTCAAGCCACTTTGAACCCGGCTGCACGGCCTTGCCCGGCTCGAGCGTCTTGTAGTTCTCGAAGAAGTTCTGGATCTCCTTGAGCTTGAACTCGTTGATGTCCTTCAGGCTCTGGTACGTGTCGAAGCGCACGTCGTCGGGCACGCACAGGATCTTGTCGTCCTTGCCCTCCTCGTCGGCCATCTGGAACTGGGCGACCGGGCGGGCCTTGACCACGCAGCCCGGGAACACGGACTCCGGCAGCAGGACGAGCGCGTCGAGCGGGTCGCCGTCCTCGCCGAGCGTGCCCTCGATGTAGCCGTAGTCGGCCGGGTAGCCCATGGAGGTGAACAGGTAGCGGTCGAGGGTGATGCGGCCGGTGTGCTGGTCCACCTCATATTTGTTGCGGTCCCCCGAGGGGATCTCGACCAGAACGTGGAGATGCTCGTAATCCGCCATGATTCTCCTTTCAGCGCCCGTCGGCGTGTTCGCGCACGGGCATGGATTGACGGGATGAAACCGCCCCCAGCCTACCAAAGGCTCCTCTCAGTCCTGCGGGCCGGTCTTGTGGGCCGGTCATGGGTCCGGATTGTACGGATCCGTTTTTGGGATAGGTCCTGTGGATCAGTCCTGCGGACCGCCCTCCGGGTAGCGCACCGAGAGGATATGGGCGATCTCACCCCACGGGTCGAGCCGCACCCACGGGCGGTCGTTCCAGTGGAACACCGCGCCCGTCAGCTCGTCGCGTACGTCGAAGCCCGCGGCCGGGTCGAGGCCGAGCCGCGCGAGGTCGAGGTGCAGGTTGCCCGCCTGGGCGTTGTGCGGGTCGAGGTTGACCACCACGATGAGCCCGTCCTTCTTTCCGTCCGGCGTGACGGAGCCGGGCAGGTAGCGGGAGAAGACGAGCAGGTCCGGGTTGTCGGACTCGTGGACGGCCAGGTCGAAGTAGCTTGTCGTGCACGGATGGTCGCGGCGGATCCTGTTGAGCGCGGAGAGCATGGTGGAGATACCGATGTCGCCGGCCTTGTCCCAGTCGCGCACGCGGATCTCGAACTTCTCGTTGTCGGCCGGCTCGTGGCTGCCGGGAAGGCGCGTGTCCTCGCACAGCTCGTAACCGGAGTAGATGCCCCAGTTCGGGCTGCCCAGCGCCGCCAGCACCGCGCGGATGGAGAAGGCGGCCGGCCCGCCCGTCACCAGATAGTCGGTGAGGTTGTCGGGCGTGGAGGGCCAGAACGTGTCGTGCTCGTAATAGGCCGCGTCGGAGTTGACCTGCGCGAGGTAGGTGCCCAGCTCCTTCTTCGTGGTGCGCCACTGGAAGTAGCAGTGCGACTGGTCGAAGCCGGCGTCCGCCAGCGCCCGGCGCAGCGCGGGGCGCGTGAACGATTCGGCGAGGAACAGCACCTCCGGGTGGTCGGCGCGCACGCGCTCGATCAACTGCTGCCAGAACGCCATCGGCTTGGTGTGCGGGTTGTCCACGCGGAACGCGGTCACGCCCGTGTCAATCCAGCGGTCGAGGATCTTCACGCACTCGTCGGCGATGCCGCCCATATCGGCGCCGAAGTAGAGCGGGTAGATGTCCTGATACTTCATCGGCGGGTTCTCCGCGTAGGCCACGGTGCCGTCCGCCTTGCGCTTGAACCAGCTGGGATGCTC
Organism: Aeriscardovia sp.; assembly: GCA_040773385.1. Taxonomy (GTDB): domain Bacteria; phylum Actinomycetota; class Actinomycetes; order Actinomycetales; family Bifidobacteriaceae; genus Aeriscardovia. The sequence continues at coordinate 9,505 of JAXGWH010000017.1, forward strand.
GCTCACCCACGGGTGGTCGGGCGAGCACTGGAGGGCGAAGTCGAGCTCCACCTCGAGCCCGAGGTCATGGGCCTTCTTGACGAAGCGTCTCCAGTCATCGAGACCGCCGAGCAGCGGGTCGACGGTGTCGTGGCCGCCCTCGGTGCTGCCGATGGCCCACGGCGAGCCCGGGTCGTCGGGCGTCGTCTCCAGCGAGCCGTCCTTGCCCTTGCGGAAGCTGTGCCCGATGGGGAAGATCGGCGGGATGTAGACGGTGTCGAACCCCTCGGCCTTCGCACGCTCGAGGCCGGAGACGGCGGTCCGCAGGTTTCCCGGCGTGATATGCCCGTCCGGGCCGCGCACCGCGCCCTCGGAGCGGGGGAAGAACTCATAGGTGGACTGGAACACGGCGTGCGGGCGCTCCACGCGCAGGTAGAACGGCTGGCTGACCGCCCGGCGACGGCGCAGCGGCTTGCGGCGCTCGAGGTCGGCCAGGCGCGGGTCGAGGCCGGCCTGCAGGCGGCTCACGTCATCGTGGTCCCTGCTGCGGATGGCACGGGCGGCGGCGCGCAGGAACCGGCGATCCTCGCTCGTCAGACCGGTCTTCTTGGCGCGCGCCCAATGCTCCAGGTACGTGGCGCCCTCGGCGAAGGTGTTCTCCGTGTCGTCGCCGGCACCGATCTTGATCCTCGTGTCATGCTGCCAGAGGGCGAAGGTGTCCTCCCAGCCCTCCACACGGAACTTCCAGAGACCGAGGTCCGGGCGGATCCGGGCGAATTCGGGCTGCCAGGGCAGGGCCTGGCTGTGCCCGCCGAGCGAGACGACGGCGGTGAAGAGGTCGTCGCCGGGGGTGGCCTGCGCGAGCGGGATGCTGCCGCGGTCCCTGCCGTCAGGGCCGGTCAGCAGCACGCGCCCGCGCACGGGGGCGCGCCCCTCCTCGAAAATGGTGGTGCGGAAGGTGAAGGCCTCCCCGAGCTGCACGCGGGGCGTGACCCCCTCCCTGTTGGGACGGGGGGCGACCCCCATGATCCCGATATCGGTGAAGCGCATGCCAGACGGCTCCGGAACGGCCATGTCGACTCCTTGCTCTCGGCCCGGGGACTCCATCGTCGCCGGGCGTGTCCGCTGCATTTTTATTGTATGCTCCCTGTCTTTCGCCCGGTCCCGGGGCGGGGTGCGTGTCGGCCGCGCGGGTGGTCGTTTTCTGTCCGATTCCCGCGGTCTTTCCTGGTGTCTCCGTCATGACCGGGTCGCAGACCGTGCCCTTTTGGTCGGGATCGGGGTCTGTGATCGTGTCGCGCTCGGGGGGGAGGCATCCAAGGAATCCAAAAACTTGAGTCGTCTTCTATCAAGATTTTCACTGTGGGAATAATCCGGGAAGCAGACGCCCGGTGGGGTGTTGGGTGAAGTGGACGGGGTGATCACCGGATGGCCGGGGGCCGTCCGGAAGGATCACGGGCAATCCGGTCGGCGGCACATGGCCGCCCGGGGTCGATCCGCGGTCCGCCGATGTGCCCGTAAGGATTTTGTTGGACCCGCGAGGGTCTGGAAGGAGTATCGATTATGGCTCTGTTCCCTGCACTTTTCACTGATTTTGATGATGCGTTCGACGATCCGTTCTTCGCCAACCAGAACTGGACCACCCAGGCGGCCAACGCCATGAGCACGGATGTCAAGGAGAACAACGGCAACTATGAGCTGAGCATCGAGCTGCCGGGCTTCGACAAGAAGGACGTCCATGTCCAGCTGCGTGGCGGCAACCTCGTCGTCTCCGCCGTGCGTGACGCCGACCAGGAGCAGAAGGACAAGCAGGGCCGTGTGATCCGCCGTGAGCGCGTCCAGGGCTCCCGCACCCGCAGCTTCTATGTGGGAGACAACCTCAAGCCGGGTGATGTGAGCGCCTCGTTCAAGAACGGCGTTCTCACCCTCACCTTCCCGAAGGAGCTCGAGGCCCCGAAGCAGGAGGACCAGACGGTCCAGATCGGCGACTGACCAGATCGGTGACTGACCGTTCTGGCGGCGGTCTTGAATTGATCGGATGATCGGTCGGGACGTCCCGATTGGCCACGACGAGGAAACGGCCGGGCGCAGACCCGGCCGTTTTTGCGTCTCTGGCCGGTTCACGGCCTGCCGGGGTTCTTTCGTATCCGTTTTGTCGTGACCTTCCACCAGGCCGGTAGGCCACATGTCGTGGACGATACGGTCAGCGTTCTGTTATGAGCTGAAAGAGATGCTTGACAAGACTGTCTGGCTGAAGCATAATAACTATTGCTGTTTGAGACAGCCATCGCGGGGTGGAGCAGCTCGGTAGCTCGCTGGGCTCATAACCCAGAGGTCTCAGGTTCAAATCCTGACCCCGCTACGATCCAAGCCGGTCATTCGTGACCGGCTTTTTCCATGCCTGCGAATCGCCTACGTGTGGTCATTTTGTGACAACAGGGGGTATACACTGGGGCATTTGGATCGAGACCGATCCCGTCATGTTGCTCTCTCCAAGGAGGCGATATGGGTCTGGTAGACCTTGGCTCTGGGCTGACGCTCGCCGCCGGCATGCAGATGCCCGGCATCGACGAGTTCCTCCCCAAGCCGTTGCTCTTTGCGGGAACGCCGTTCGCCATCACACGGATCACACTCATCCGTCTGATCATGACGGCGATCATCCTCATCGTCCTCGGTATCACCGCGCACCGCGCCACGCTCATCCCCGGCCGCTGGCAGGGATTCGTCGAATACGGCATGGACTTCGTGCGTGAGCAGATCGCGGTCCCTGCGCTGGGCGAGGGGCGCGCCGACCGTTATACCGGCAACCTGACGATGATCTTCTTCGTCATCTTTATGTTCAACCTCTGCGAGGTCATCCCGGGCTTCGACATGCCGGCCACCGCCGCCATCGCCTGCCCGCTCGTCTTCGCCATCTGGTCGGTCATCAGCTATGTGGGCGCGGGCATCCGCACCCGCGGTCTGGGCGGCTTCCTCAAGGAGGAGCTGTTCCCCTCCGGCGTGCCGTGGCCGATCTACATCATCCTGGCGCCGATCAACCTCCTCGAGGTGTTCATCGTCCGTCCGTTCTCCCTCACCGTCCGACTCTTCGCCAACATGATCGCCGGGCACCTCATCCTCGCCGTCTGCTACGCGGGCACGCAGTTCCTGCTCTTCTCCGCGCAGCCGAGGGCCCTCGCCGGCGCGAGCATCCTCACACTCGCCGGAGGCCTGGCGATGACGCTGTTCGAGATCTTCGTGGGCGGCCTGCAGGCGTACATTTTCGCCGTGCTCACCGCCAACTACATCGCGCTCTCCACCCCGGAGACCGTCTCCGGCGACGCGCCCGAGAAGGTCGCCAAGCGTGCCGAGCGCGCCGCCCAGGTGGCCGGCAACGACAAGCTCGCCGTCGCAGCTGCCACGGCATGAGGCCTGCCACATGCCCGCCTGCCGCCTGAGCGACGGGCGGCGGACAGACCGGTCGGACAGACAAACAAAGAACACAGACACAGACTTTCCGCCCCAGAGAAGGACGGACACAAAATGTTGTCCAGGCCGCCAGCGCGGCCACAACGAAAGGAACAAAATGGGTATCGTCACTCTTGCTGCCATCTCCGGCGACATCAAGTTCATCGGCTATGGCATCGCCGTGCTCGGCCCGGCCATCGCCGAGGGTCTCATCGCCTCCAAGGCGCTCGAGTCCACCGCCCGCCAGCCTGAGGCCGGCGGCCACCTGCAGACTGTCATGCTCATCGCCCTCGCCTTCGTCGAGGTCATCGCCCTCCTCTCCTTCGTCCTCGCCCTGATGTGATCTCCTCCCTATGCGGAGAAAGAACCATCAAGCAAGTGACAACGGAAGGAGGAGACTGTGACACTCGCAGCGAGTAGCGGTCTTGCGCTGTTCCTGCCGTCGACCGCCGACTTCGTGTGGTCGCTGGTGGTGCTGGTCATCCTCATCATCTTCTTTGCCAAGTTCTTCATGCCGAAGTTCAACAAGATCTTCGATGAGCGCGCCAAGCGCATCCAGGGTCGCATGGACGAGGCGGAGAAGGCCCAGGCACAGGCCCGCAAGGCCCGTGAGGAATATGAGGACAAGCTCGCCCGCGCCCAGCAGGAGGCCTCCCACATCCGTGACGACGCCCGCGCCGAGGCGTCCCACATCATCTCCGACGCCCGTTCGCGCGCCGAGGCCACGAGCCGCCAGCTCACGGAGAACGCCCAGAAGGCGATCGATTCCCAGCGCGACAAGGCCATCGAGCAGCTCAAGGCGGACATGGGCGATGTGGCGACGACGCTCGCCGGGCAGATCCTGGGCCAGAAGCTGCAGGACACCGATGTGCAGTCGGGCATGATCGACTCGCTCATCTCCGACATGGAGAAGGGCGACAAGGCCGACAAGACGGCCGGCCAGAGCAAGTGAGGGGAGGGTCGCATGCGCGGTGAGACTTCGCTCATCTCGGACCACGCCGCACGCGAGAAATTCGCGTCGGACATCCACGGGCGCGGCGAGGACGCCCTGCAGGACGCCGAACAGCTCTTCGACTTCTGCCAGAGCCTCGACGACAATCCGCCGCTCGAGGCCGATCTCACCGACCCGGCACGCGCTGACGCGACGAAGCAGGCGATCATCGACCGGCTCCTGAAAGACGCCGGTGCCACCGACCTCGTCGTGGCGATCGTCTCCGACCTCGTGACACGGCCGTGGAGCAAGCCCGCCCATCTGGCCAACGCCGTGGAGGACCTCGGCCTGGACTGCGTCCTCGCCGCCGCCGACGCGCGCGGCGTCACCCAGCAGGTGAGCCTCGAGCTGGCGCAGATCAACTCCGCCGTGCTCAACCTGCCCTCGGTGCGCTCGGACCTCTCCGACCCTAGGGCCGCGGCCGACGAGCGCGTGCGCTTCCTGCGCACCCTGTTCGACGGCAGCACGCTGGACCCGCTCACCGTCATTCTTGCCGAGCACGCCGCGCGCAGCCTGCGCGGGCGTCGTTTCGTGCAGACCATCCGCTGGATGATCGGCAAGATCAGCCACCATCTCGGCGCGGAGGAGGCCACCGTCACGGCGGCCGTCCCGCTCGACGACACGCAGGTCTCGCGCCTGCAGGCGCTGCTGACGAAACGGCTCGGCCATCCGGTCCGCATCAATGTGATCGTCGATCCGTCGGTCATCGGGGGCATGCGCATCCGCGCCGGCTCCAAGGTGATCGACAACACGGTCGTCGCCCAGCTGCGCGCCCTGCACGCGCGGATGGACGAGGCGAAAGCCGCCTGATGGGGGCCCTGATGCAGAAATCTGTCAACAAAAGGAGTGATTCATGGCTGAACTGACCATCAATCCAGCCTCGATCCGGAAAGCGCTGAACGACTTTGCCAGCTCCTACAAACCTTCCGACAACCCGGTCCAGGAGGTCGGGCACGTCGTGACCGCGGGCGACGGCATCGCCCACGTCTCGGGTTTGCCGGGCTGCATGGCCAACGAGCTGCTCACCTTTGAGGACGGGACCCAGGGCCTCGCCTTCAACCTCGATGAGCGCGAGATCGGCGTCATCGTCCTCGGTGACTATTCCGGTGTCGAGGAGGGTCAGGAGGTCCGCCGTACCGGTGAGGTGCTGTCCGTGCCGGTCGGCGACGGCTATCTGGGCCGCGTGGTCAACCCGCTCGGCGAGCCGATCGACGGCCTGGGCGCCATCAAGCCCATCGAGGGCCGGCGCGTGCTCGAGGCCAAGGCCCCGGGCGTCATGCAGCGCAAGTCCGTCTCCGAGCCGCTCGCGACCGGCATCAAGGCGATCGACGCCATCACGCCGATCGGCCGTGGCCAGCGCCAGCTCATTATCGGCGACCGCCAGACCGGCAAGACCGCCATCGCGCTGGACACGATCATCAACCAGAAGAAGAACTGGGAGAGCGGCGACCCCGCCAAGCAGGTGCGCTGCATCTACGTGGCCATCGGCCAGAAGGGCTCGACCATCGCCTCCGTGCGTAGCGCCCTGCAGGACGCGGGCGCCATGGAGTACACGACGATCGTGGCCTCCCCGGCCTCTGATTCCGCCGGCTTCAAGTACATCGCCCCGTACACCGGCTCGGCCATCGGCCAGCACTGGATGTACCACGGCAAGCACGTGCTCATCGTGTTCGATGACCTCTCTAAGCAGGCCGAGGCCTACCGATCGATCTCCCTCATGCTGCGCCGTCCGCCGGGGCGCGAGGCCTACCCGGGCGACGTGTTCTACCTCCACTCCCGTCTGCTCGAGCGCTGCGCCAAGCTCTCCGACGAGCTCGGCGGCGGCTCCATGACGGGTCTGCCGATCATCGAGACGAAGGCCAACGACGTCTCCGCCTACATCCCGACCAACGTGATCTCCATCACCGACGGCCAGATCTTCCTGCAGACGGACCTCTTCAACGCCAACCAGCGCCCGGCCATCGACGTGGGCATCTCCGTGTCCCGCGTCGGCGGCGCCGCGCAGACCAAGGCGCTCAAGAAGGTCGCCGGCACGCTCAAGATCAACCTGTCGCAGTACCGTTCGCTGCAGTCGTTCGCCATGTTCGCCTCCGATCTGGATTCGGCGTCCAAGGCGCAGCTCACCCGCGGCGCGAGGCTCATGGAGCTGCTCAAGCAGCCGCAGTTCCATCCGTTCTCGATGGAGCAGCAGGTGGCCTCGCTCTGGGCGGGCACCCACGGCAAGCTCGACGACGTCCCTGTCTCCGATGTGCTCAAGTTCGAGAAGGAGATGGACGAGTATCTGGCGCAGAATACCAAGGTGCTCGACACCATCCGCGACTCGGGCGATCTGAGCGCCGACACCGAGAAGGCGCTGGACGAGGCGATCGACGCCTTCCGCGCCACCTTCGTCAAGTCGGACGGCACCCCGCTCGTGGCCAAGAAAGAGGGCGCGGCCCCGGCGGTGAAGGTCGGCCAGGAGAAGTTCGTGCGCCCGAAGAACGCCGACAAGGACGACAGCGCGCCGGCAGACGGCGCGGCGTCCGCGTCCTCTTCCGCGTCCGCTGATCAGGGGAAGTGAGTATGGCCTCTCAACTTGCGCTCAAATCGCGCATCTCGTCCACCAAGGCCCTGGGCAAGATCTTCAACGCCCAGGAGATGATCGCCTCCGCGCACATCGCGCAGTCGCGGCGTCAGGCCCTCGAGGCCAAGCCTTTCACGGATGCGCTCAATGACGCGATGCTGAGTCTGCTGGCCCACACGGACATCACCCACCCGATCTTCAATCAGGAGATGAACAACAATCGCGTGGCCGTGCTGGCCGTTGCCGCCGATCGCGGCATGGCCGGCGCGTACACGTCGAACATCATCCGCCAGACGCAGGATCTGCTCACGCACCTCGACAAGGCCGGCAAGAACCCCGAGCTGTTTGTGTTCGGCCGCCGCGCGGTGGACTACTACAAGTACCGCAACCGCGACGTGAAGGCGACGTGGGAGGGCGAGTCCGACCGGCCCAGCGTGGCCACGGCCCGCGCGATCTCCGACCGCCTGCTCGACGCCTACATGAAGCCGGGCAGTGAGGGCGGCGTCTCCGAGCTGTACATCGTCTACACCGAGTTCATCAACATGGTCTCGCAGAAGGTGCGCGTGCTGCGCATGCTGCCGATCGAGCTGGTGGAGGACACGGGCGAGGAACGGCCCGACCCATTCAACGCGAAGCGCGACCTGCGCTCCACGCAGGCGGTGCCGCTCTACACGTTCGAGCCTGACGCGCAGACCGTGCTCGACAAGGTGCTGCCGCTGTACGTGCGCGCCCGCATCCACGAGTGTCTGCTCACGGCGGCCGCCTCGGAGACCGCCTCGCGGCAGAACGCGATGCACTCGGCCACCGACAACGCCAACAAGCTCATCGACAACCTGACACTGGAGCTCAACCAGTCGCGCCAGGCACAGATCACCTCGGAGCTCACGGAGATCGTCGCCGGCGCCGATGCACTCAAGAAACAGAAAGACTAAAGGAGCGTCATGGCTGAAAACACTGTGAAGGCACCTGAGGATAAGGCCGTCCAGAGCGAGGTCAAGGCCGAGAACTCCGCCGCCAGCACCGGCAGGGTCGTCGCCGTCCAGGGCTCCGTCGTCGACGTCGAGTTCCCGGTGGGCCACATCCCGGACATCTACAACGCCCTGACCGTGCAGATCCACAACACCGCCAAGGAGGAGGGCGAGCAGGCCGTCACGACCATCACCCTCGAGGTGGAGGAGCACATGGGCGATTCCATCGTGCGCTGCATCTCCCTGGACGCCACCGACGGCCTCGTGCGCGGCTCGTCCGTCACCGACACCGGCGGCCAGATCCGCGTGCCGGTCGGCGATGTCACGCTCGGCCACGTCTTCAACGCCAAGGGCGACATCCTCAACAAGAAGCCCGGCGAGAAGATCCAGGTCAAGGAGCGCTGGAACATTCACCGCGACCCGCCGGCCTTCGAGGACCTCGCCCCGCGCACGCAGATGCTCGAGACGGGCATCAAGGTCATCGACCTGCTCACCCCGTATGTGCAGGGCGGCAAGATCGGCCTGTTCGGCGGCGCCGGCGTGGGCAAGACCGTCCTCATCCAGGAGATGATCCAGCGCACCGCGCAGAACCACGGCGGCGTCTCGGTCTTCGCCGGTGTGGGCGAGCGCACCCGTGAGGGTAACGACCTCATCGGCGAGATGAGCCGGGCGGGCGTCATCGACAAGACGGCCCTCGTCTTCGGCCAGATGGATGAGACCCCGGGCACGCGTCTGCGCGTCCCGCTCACCGCCCTGACCATGGCCGAGTACTTCCGCGACGTCGAGAACCAGGACGTGCTCCTGTTCATCGACAACATCTTCCGCTTCACGCAGGCGGGTTCGGAGGTCTCCACGCTGCTGGGCCACATGCCCTCCGCCGTGGGCTACCAGCCGAACCTCGCCGACGAGATGGGCGCCCTGCAGGAGCGCATCACCTCCACGAAGGGCCACTCGATCACCTCGATGCAGGCCGTCTACGTGCCCGCGGACGATTACACCGACCCGGCCCCGGCCACCACTTTCGCGCACCTCGACGCCACCACGGTGCTCTCGCGTGACATCTCCTCGCGCGGCATCTACCCGGCCGTCGACCCGCTCGCCTCCACCTCCCGCATTCTGGATCCCCGTTACATCGGCCAGACGCACTACGACTGCGCCACCCGTGTGAAGGCGATCCTCCAGCGCAACGCCGAGCTGCAGGACATCATCGCCCTCATCGGCATCGATGAGCTGGGCGAGGAGGACAAGACGATCGTCAACCGCGCGCGCAAGATCCAGCAGTTCCTCGGCCAGAACTTTTTCGTCGCCAAGCAGTTCACGGGCCTCGAGGGCTCGTACGTGCCGGCGGAGGAGACCATCGAGGCCTTCACCCGCATCTGCGACGGCGTGTACGACAAGCTGCCGGTGCAGGCGTTTGCCAACGTCGGCGGCATCGACGACGTGGAGCGCAAGTGGCACGACATGCAGAAGGAATACGGTGACTGATGGCCGATACCGCTGCGACCGGTTTCTCGGTCAATCTCGTTGCCTCCGACCGGCCGGTCTACTCCGGCCGGGCGCGCTACGCCGTCATCCCCGACCCGTTCGGGGCGATGGCGTTCCTGCCGGGGCATGAGCCGATCCTCTGCACCCTGCAGAAGGGCGTGGTGCGCATCGATGACCCCAACGGCAAGAGGCTGCTCTTCGACATCGACGGGGGATTCGCCTCGTTCGACTCGGACAAACTGACCGTGGCCGTGGGCCATGCGAGGCAGCACGAGGCAGGTTCTGCCGCGGCGCCGGCCCCGGCTTCTGCGTCTGCGCCGTCTGACATGGCTTCCGGCAAGGCTTCTGCCGGCCAGGGCGCAGAAAACTGATCCGCGTCTGATTCGCCACCGGCCTGTTCTCTGATCCCGTTCACCTCATGGTGGACGGGATTTTTTATAGGGCTCCTGTTGCGCGCCGCCTGAGTTCTTGTTGCGCACAGCCTGACGAGCCTGTTGCGGGCGATTCCGGGCGAGGCGCCCATGACTGTCCGCGTACGTCGGGCCGCCATGTGCTCCATCCGGCGGTTATCCGCGCTCTACGGTTCATTCAACGTTTATTTGCGTTCATTGGGGTTGATCTGCCACCCTCCAGGCATCTATCTGTGCTCAGTGGGGTGGCCCAAATGTCTGAGGCGCCTGATTTGCTTTGACGTTGCGTCGATGTGATGGTGAGTGTCACGGTTGGCCAGCCCCAATGAACGCAAATAGATCCTCAAGAGATGCTAATTGTGCCCCAACGAAAGCGAATAGGCCATCGGGAAATGTTGAGGCTGTTGGGAGACGTCGAGGTCATCGGGAACGTTGATTGTGCCCCAGTGAATGCGGATGCGGCGTAAGAAAGAGCTGTATCTATTTGCGGAAAAGAGCTGTCAGACAATGCCGTAGGGTGGGGGACCGTGAGGATCATCGTCGCCGATTGCGAGGCCGAGTACACCGGCCGCCTGCTCGCGCAGCTGCCGCGCGCCCGCCGCGTCATCATGGTCAAGGCGGACCAGTCCGTGCTCATCTTCTCCGAGGCGGGCGCCTACAAGCCGCTCAACTGGATGGCCGCGCCGTGCCGTTTCCGCGAGACGTGCCTTGATGCTGATGGCGGCATCGGGAGCCACGCCGATGCAGTGACTACGAACGACGAGCAGGCCGAGCGGGCTGATTCTGTCCGCGAGGCCACTGATCACAGTGACAGCGGGGATCCGGGAGACGATGTGCCGGCCGATCAGCCCGTCTCCATCCTGCAGGCGACGGCTCTCAAATCCGCCGACGCGCTCGTCATCCGTCTGTACAAAATCTATTCCGACGAGACGTATGACCTCGGCCAGGAGCCGGGCCTCGTCAAAGACGGCGTGGAGGACAACCTGCAGCATCTGCTCGCCGAGCAGATCGGCCGCATCGGGCCGGGCGCACGTCTCGTGCGGCGCGAGTATCCCACACCGGTCGGCCCGGTGGACATCATGGCCGTCGACGGGCAGGGCCGGCACGTGGCCATCGAGATCAAACGCCACGGCGGCGTGGACGGGGTGGAACAGCTCACCCGCTACGTCCACTTTCTCGGGCAGGACACGACGCTGCAGCCGCTGCGGGGCATGTTCGCCGCGCAGACCATCACCCCGCAGGCGCGCACCCTGGCCGCCTCGCGCGGGTTCGAATGCCTCATCCTCGATTACGACGACATGAAAAAAGAGGGCGAGGCAGACCTCACCCTCTTCTGAAAGGCCGGGCTATAGGAACTAAAAATGGTGTTTATTCTGCTTGCTAGCCCATGTGGCAGTAAGGGTGAGAGGCTGTAATTAACAGCTAAGCCTGTTAATAGGGTTGGATTAGGCGGGTGAGGACCAGATCCAGCCGGGCGAGGAAA
>JAXGWH010000018.1:0-19670 GCA_040773385.1 Aeriscardovia sp.
CTTGTCGAAGCACTCCCCCGCCGCGTCGTCGAGGGTGGTGCCCACCACCTCGACCTTCCGGGCGATGTCGTGTACGCGCAGCAGCGAGGTATGGCCGCCTGAGACGATGAGCGCGAGCGTGCCGTCCGGGAAGCCGCCGAACTGCAGCTGGGTGACGGCGATATGGCCGATCACATGGTTGATGCCATAGACCGGCCTGTTCGCGGCGAGCGCGAGCGCCTTGGCCCCGGAGACGCCCACGGCGAGGCAGCCGGCGAGTCCCGGCCCTGCGGAGACGGCGATCGCGTCGATCTGGGAGAGGTCGAGGTCGGCGTCGGCGAGGGCTTTTCTGACCACGGGCACGAACGCCTCGGCGTGGGCGCGGGAGGCGATCTCGGGGATCACGCCGCCGAAGCGTGCGTGCTGGTCCATGGAGCTTGCCACCACGTTGGCGCGCAGGGTGCTGCCCTGCACGATCCCCGCCGCGGTCTCGTCACACGTCGATTCGATCCCGAGGACGATGGGTTGTGTCGTGTCATCTGACATCGTGTCTGCCATCGTGTTCGGCATTGTGTTCGGCATCGTGTCTGCGGTCCCGCCTGTCATATCGTCTGACATCGTGTCTGCCATGTCATCACCGCGCCTTTCCGGCATATCCGTCATCTCCGCCATGCTCATTCCTGCCACCATGTCTGTCATCATGGTCATGATCGACGCTCCCGAGCGTATGCCCCATGATGTAGGCGTCCACATCCTCGGGCTGGTAATAGTGGGGTTCATAGCCGATGCGCACGAAACCGAGGTGCTCGTACAGGCGGATGGCGGCGAGGTTGTCGACCCGCACTTCCAGGCGCATCCGCCGGCAGTCGGCCAGCCGCGCTGCCCGCGCGGCGGCGGAGACGAGCCCCGTGCCGATGCCCGAGCGTCGCACGGAGGGGCTGACGGCGAGGGTGAGCAGGTGCGCGTCGGGACCCCCGGTCCACACGCCCGCATACCCGAGCACCACTGCGGGCGCACGGCTTGTGCCCGGGCCTCCGTCAAGACCGCTGCTCCGGCCAGTCATATCAAACCTGCTGCGTTGACCAGGCGTATCAAACTCGCCGCGCTGGCCGAGCGCCGGATCGACGCCCTCCCACACAAAATAGAGCCGGTCAGGGCCGGCCAGCTCCTGCCCGAACTCGGCGAGCGTCCACGCTTCCTGCCCGAACACCCGCGCGTCGAGCCGGGTGACGGCAGGCAGGTCGACCGGTGTCATTCTGCGGATCATCGGCCGTCCCCGGACCGGTCGTTGTCGGAACCGAATGTCGCCAGCTCATCGGGCTGGTCGTCGTCGTCCACGTTCGGATCCGTCTTCGTGGCGAACCGGCGCAGATCCTCCTTCGACCAGCTCGACCATTTGAGATCCCTTCCCTCGCGGGTCGACTCGCGTGCGCTCTGCGGCGCCTGCGCGCGCAATGCGGCGGGCACACCGGCGTCACCGCGCGCCTCGTCGCCGCCCCTCACGGCTTTTTCGGCGACCGGTTTGGGCACGGGCGGGACCTTCGCGTCGGGACGGCGCAGATAGAGCGGCTCGGTCGAGGTATCCCGGCCTTCTTCCGCGGCAGTGAGCGCGAGCCCGGCGAACAGGCGCGGCCCCTCCGCGCCGTCCGCGCAGAGCGCGGAGTCATCGATCCGGGCGGCGACAGGGATCCCGCTTTTTTCGAGATCTTCCCACGCCTGTGCGTATTTTGCGGTTCCCGGCCCGATGATGACAAGCGGCAGGGGCGAGCCCGCGCCGTCGCCGTCCGCGTCGGCACCTCTGTCGGCGTCCGTGTCGATGCCTGTTGCGATCCCTGCGATTTTTCCGACGATCTGTGCGATCCGTCCGGCGATGTCCGACGGATACGAGATGTCCATGCGGTTCAGGGCGGCCATCGTCCCATCGGCATCGACCCGCCAGAGCTGCCAGTACAGCTGTTTGCGCCGCGCATCATTGACGGCGAGGACAAGACGCGGGCCTGTCACATGCGGCGAACGCGCCTCCCACGCGGCCTGCACGCCCAGCACATCCTGGCCGAGCAGCCGTGCGCCGGCGGCGAAGGCGAGCGCCCTGGCGGCCACGATCCCCGCACGCAGACCGGTGAACGGCCCCGGCCCGCAGGCCACGACGACGGTCCGGACGTCGGAGGGCGTCAGGCCTTCCTGCCCCAGGACCTGCGAGACGGCGGGCGTGAGTTTTTCGACGTGCGCCCGCGAATCGGCGATATGGAGCGGCTTGTGGCCGACGAGCGCGACCGTCAGCCCGTAGGAGGTGTCGATGACGAGCGTCGGGCCGGCCTGCCGGAGCAGGGCGTCGGCCTTGTCCCCCACGAGCGCGGTCGGATCGGTCACTGTCCGCGCGCCCGCCGTGCCGTCAGTGCGGTCATATTCCGGATCGCCTGTCATACGATCGCTCATCGTGTCTCCCCGTCTTCGGTCCGCCGTGTGATGCGTCCTGTGGTCCTGTGCGCCGCGACCGCCCCTTTCGGCGCCGTCTCTTCCCTCGATTGAGATGCTGTCTCCTCCATCACCGTCTCCAGACCAGCCTCGCGCATGGCCTGCGCCAGTGCGGGCAGACGGTCCTGCCAGCGTCTCCCGCGGCCGGTGATGACCAGTTCGCGCGGGCCGTCGGCGCTCAGCCCGCCGGTGCCGGTCCCCTCGTCGTTCCCATCTTCATGCGCCGTGACGGTTCCACTGACCGTATCGCCGCCGCTGACCGTACCGGTACCGGTGCCACTGACCGCACCGGTGCCCTCACCACGATGCACGTCCACCTCACAGCGCTCGTCGGAGAGGATGCCGGCCATGTGCTCGCCCCACTCCATGAGCACGACCGTGCCCTCGGAGGGATCGTCCAGCTCCTCGTCGAGGCCGAGCGATTCGAGCTCGTCGAGCAGCGCGTCCCGTGCGTCGTCGCCGGGCAGGCGCATCACCCCGCCGATCCTGTACGCGTCGACATGCACGAGGTGGGCGGGGGTGCCGTCGGCGAAGGTGCCGTCGAGCTCACGGGCGATGGTGAACGTCGGCGAGACGACGGGCCGGTCGGTGCACAGTCCCAGACCGACGCCCTGGGCGAAAGTGGTCTTGCCGGCGCCGAGGGGCCCGGAAAGCAGCACCACGTCCTGCGAGCGCAGGATCCGTGCGAACGCGCGACCGGCCGCGTGCATATCCTCGCCGGTCGGCACGATGACACGCACCACCTGGCCCAGCCGTACGATATCGCTGCTGTGGGCAGTATCCGTCATCACAGCGCCCCTTTCCTGCAGATCAGCTCGACGGCCCGTTCCAGCTCGTACTGCGGGTCGCCACCCGTGCCTTTGGCGGTCTCGTCGGCATGGGCGAGCGCCTCGAACGCGCGCCCCAGTCCGTCCGAGCTCCAGCCGCGCAATTGCAGCCGCAGTTTCCGCAGCAGCCAGCCGGGCACACCCGCGCGGGCCTCCTCCAGCGTGCCCGCCTGGACGGCCGCGGCGAGGGCGAGGGAATGCAGTTTGGAGGAGAGCGCCCCGACGAGCGCCACGGGCTGCGCCCCGCGGGCGAGCGCCTGGCGCAGCAGGAGGACGGCCTGCCCGGTCTGTCCGGCGAGGGCTGCATCGGCCACCTGGAATCCGGTCGTCTCGGCGGTGTCGTCCATCACCGAGGCGACGGTGGACAGGCTCAGGGGATCCTCGTCAAAGTCATCACACAGCTGGTCGCACATGGCCGCCAGCTCGCCGGTGCGCGAGCCCATCACCGCCACAAGTTCGGCGAGGGCGTCGGGAAGGATGTGACGGCCTCGCCGTGCGAACTGCTGACGGGCGAAATCCTGCCGCTCCCTGTCACGCTTGAGCGCCGGGACGGTGATGACGTCGGCCGGGGTGTTGCGCAGTTTCGCGGCAAGCCCGGAACCTTTCGCGCCCTGTGAGCGCGAGGCGATGACGATGCTGGAACCTGCCCCTTCCGACGGATCATTCTGCCGTGCGTCCGCCCCGGACGGCAGGAGACGCGCGGGTGACTGTGTGAGAAAATCGATGACCGCCTCGAACAGACCGTCCGAGCAGGATTCGAAGTGCGTGAGCACGACGATGGAGGCCGGTGAGAGAAGGGAGGGGCTGACGGCCTCGGTAAACGTGTATCTGTCGGTCTGGGCGGCGTCGAGCCCGACGGTCTCCGCCTCCGGCAGGATCGCCCGTGCCTCCTGCCGCAGTTGCCTGACCTCGCGTGCGTTGAGGAACTCATCGCCGCCGTTGACGAGCGTGAGAGGTGCCATACCGGGCTGGCCGTCCTGTGGATGTGCCATGCGTGAGGCGCGCCGGGCCGATGACCGGCCGGCGGATTGGCGGTCCGAGGCCTGTGATCCCGCGGTTCTGACGGTGCTGCGCGCCATGGATCCCCTCCTTTTCAGACAGTCCAAGAGTAGCCCGGACGCGATAGCGGGTGAAAAGACCGGCTGTCCCGCCTGACGGATCCCAGGCCGTCTCTCCCTCCCCGTTCTCATATCCCCTCCGTCCCCATATCCCTTCCGGCCGGGAGGCGATGGGCGGAAGAAGATGTTGCCGGACGGCTCTGGCCTCATATCCCCTCCAGCCAGGAGGCGATCAGGACGATGATGCCGGTGGGGATGCTGGCCGCCCGTGCGAGGAAAAGCCCTGCACCCGGCAATGGCCCGCACAACAGCAGTGAGAGCAGCCCGAGGATGGTGGCAAGGCTGACGAAGGGCGTGGTCAGCAGGTTGGCGGGGATCACCCGCCAGTCCGGCACCGGACCCATGAGCATCTGCACAGGCAGGGTGAACAGCTGCGCGGCAAGTGTGGCGGCGAGCGGATCCGCAACGGCGGCGGGAATCCGGGCGCGTCCCAGCGCACGCCGCAGGGGCCCGGCGAGCAGGAGGATGCCGAGCACAGCCGAGCAGGACAGGGCGAACCCCATGCTCGAGGCGAGGCGCGGACGGAGGATGAGCAGGACCAGGACCGTGAGGCTGAGGGCGGACACCGCCTGCCGGGGCCGCCCGGCCGACAGCGCGAGACAGCTGATGAGGGCCATCACCACCGCGCGGCTGACGGAGTCCGACGGGAAGAGCAGCGAGGCGAGCAGCAGGTCGGCCGCCGCCACGCCAAGACCGACGGCCCAGGACGGCAGGCCGAGAATACCGAGGCGGCGCCTCGTCCAGCCTCCCACGAGCGCGAAATGCCCGCCGGAGACGGCCAGGAGATGGACGATGCCGATCTGCCGGAACATGTTTTTGAGCCGGTCCGCCTGTGTCTGCTCCTCCTGCGTCGCGGCAGCCTGCCCGCCGATGACAGCCTGCGAGCCGAGCACGCCGATCGTCATGCCCGGCACGAGCAGCCGTCCCTGCAGCGGCAGCCTCCGGCAGGTTTTGAGGAATGCGGCCCACAGGCCCGAGACCGCCGAATCGAAGCGGGAGGCCGCGTGCAGGCGTCGTACCCGGGCCGCGGCAGGGACCGTCAGCCACACATCGGCCTGACCGTACCGGGGCCGGGCGGCTTTGCCGGCCATCCGTATCTCCTCGCCTTTCGTGACCGCGCACGCCTGCCCGGATCCC
Organism: Aeriscardovia sp.; assembly: GCA_040773385.1. Lineage (GTDB taxonomy): Bacteria > Actinomycetota > Actinomycetes > Actinomycetales > Bifidobacteriaceae > Aeriscardovia. Next base: position 5,537 of record JAXGWH010000018.1, read on the forward strand.
CAGACCCAGACCGAGGAGTGCGAGGGCAGGGTGATCCCCGCCGCCGAGACCGCCAGCGAGGTGGCCTGGTACTGGCAGTCGCTGCCGCGTCTTGAGGAGACAAGGACAGGCGAATCCACATGCAGCACGGCCACCGCGCGGACACCCTCGTGCCGTGCACGGACGAGCGGGTCATGCAGGAGGCACAGCCGTTGGGCGCAGGAGACGATGAGCACCGCGAGGACGGCCGCGATGGTGACGATGCCGGTCAGGCAGAACGAGCGGGCGCGATATCTCCCGCGCGGAGATATCACACGGTGCGGGCGGCTCCTCCCGGCCAAACCACCGACGAAACATCCGTCACATCCCCGAAACAGTGCAGCCAAGGCGATACAAGCGACGGCACAGACGATGGCACAGACAAAGACGATCCGCACACGGACGGGGATCTGCAGGACCCTGAAACCAGAAAGTCCGGAACCGGTCGCCGACGCAGACGCCCCTGCGCCCGTCGACAGCACCTGTCCGGCCAGGAGCGCGGCCTCCCACGCCCCCAGCGCCGGCACGAGCAGCCGGGCGTCGCTGCCGGGGCGCACCGGTTCTGGCAGACTGTCTTCTGCCTCCGGTCGCATGTCCCCTTTTTTCAGCAGGCGGCGTTCCGCCCGCTTATCCGACGCGCACATGGTCCCTCAGCTGCTGCAGACGTTTCTCCCCGATGCCGGACACGTTGCCGAGCTCGTCCACCGAGGTGAACCAGCCGTGCGCCGCCCTGTAGTCGAGGATCCGTTTCGCGTAGGCCGGTCCGATGCCGGGCAGCGTCTCCAGCTGCTCGGCGGTGGCGGTGTTGAGGTCGATCCGCCCGTCCGCCGCGATGTTCGAGGAGCCCCCGGAAGAGGATGCGACAGCCCCCGTGCCGGAGGCGGAACCGTCGGTGCTGCCCGCCGAAGCGGCATCCGAATCCGCATCCGAACCGGAGGAGGACGTGCCCGACGACCGGCTGCCGTCCGACCGTCCCGATCCCGCGCCTGACCCGCTGTCTGGCCCGGTGCCGGATCCGGAGGAGGACCCGTTGGCATACGTGTCGCCCGACCCGCCTTCCCATGTGGTGGCCGTCGCCTGGTCGAATGGGTCGGACTGCGCGAGGGCGATCCCCTGACGGACGAGTAGGGTGAGGCTGAACGCGAGAGCGGCGACGAGCAGCAGGATGGCAGCAAAAGCCGTCCTAGCGTTGAACTGCCAATAGAAGCGATGGGAACGGGCGCCCCTGCCCTGCTTCCGGGTCACGCTGCTGCCGAAAAGCGGCCTGCGGTCACGCCGGTGACGCCCGTGCCCATGGACGTTTCTGCTGACAGCCCGGCGAACGGTCCTGTTGACAGTCACGCGGACGATCCTGTCCCGCTCCGGATTCCCGATCTCCGGCCCAGTGTCGTTCGAGCCAGGGATATCCGTATCGACGGTCTTCGGATCAGTGACAGGCTCACCCGGCTGCATCGGGCCGTCCTCCACGGAGGACGGCAACGGAGGGCCGCCCATGGCATCCTGCGCCCGCACGCGCATGAGGCCGGCGAGCTCGTCGGCGCCCATCGGCCTCGGGCGTGAGAGGGTACGGGTAGTGACACCGCCCTGCGGGAAATCATCGTTCCGTGGATCATGAATCGTCATGACCCCCACGATCGCCCACAATGCCGGCCCTGAACAGCAGGCAATCACATTGTGGACAACTGGGGACAGATGCCCTCCTCTGCCCGGGTTTGTTTTCCTGCGGCTGTCAGAAAAAATCCCGGTCCCAAAAGCTGATCATCTCAGCCTGGGACCGGGATCCCGTATCACGCAACAGGAAAAGGCCGCCGCCTCACAGCACGACGGAGACGACCTTCGGCGCGCGCACGATCACCTTGCGCGGCGTGGCACCGCCGATCCATTTGACAACGTTCGGCTCGGCGAGCGCCCTGGCCTTGAGGTCGTCGGCGGAGATGTCGGCGGGGACGGTGAGCTTGGCGCGCACCTTGCCCTTGACCTGCACGACAGCCACCACGTTCTCGGCGCCGACGAGCTTCTTGTCCGCCTTCGGCCACGCCTCGTGCGCGAGCGAGCCCGTGTGGCCGAGCCGGCCCCACAGCTCCTCGGCGATGTGCGGGGCGATGGGGCTGAGCATGAGGATGAGCGGCTCGACGGCCTTGCGCGGCACGGCCTTGAGCGAAGTGAGCAGGTTGTTGAGCACGATCATCTTGGCGATGGCCGTGTTGGGCCGCATGTTCTCCATCTCCACCGTCACCTGGTCGATGGTGGTGTTGAGGAGTTTGGCGGTCTTCGGGTCCGGGTCCTCGTCGGTGACGGTGACCTTGCCGGTCTGCTCGTCGATGACGTTCCTCCACAGGCGCTGCAGGAAGCGGGCGGATCCGGTGACGTCCTTCGTGTTCCACGGGCGCGACTCGGCCAGCGGGCCCATCGACATCTCGTAGAGACGGAACGTGTCGGCGCCGTACTTGTCGTACATGTCGTCGGGGGTGACGATGTTCTTGAGCGACTTGCCCATCTTGCCGAACTCGCGGAAAGCGGGCCTGCCGTCGTACTCGAACGTGGGCTCGCCGTTCTCGTCGGTGCCGGTCTGTTTCACCTCGGCGGCGGGCACGTACTGTCCGCGCTCGTCCGTGTAGGCGTACGCTTGGATGTAACCCTGGTTGAAGAGCTTGTGGAACGGCTCGGGCGAGCTGACGTAGCCGAGGTCGTAGAGCACCTTGTGCCAGAAGCGCGCGTAGAGCAGGTGGAGCACCGCATGCTCCACGCCGCCGATGTAGAGGTCGACGCCGCCCGACTTTCCGGCGGTGGCGTTGTGGTCCGGGCCGAGCCAGTAGCGGTCCTCGGCAGGGTCGATCATGTGCGCGCCGTCATGCGGGTCGGCATAGCGCAGGTAGTACCAGCAGGAGCCGGCCCAGTTGGGCATGGTGTTCGTCTCGCGGTGGTACTTCTTCGGCCCGTCGCCCAGATCGAGGGTGACGTCCACCCACTCCTTGTTGCGCGAGAGCGGCGCCTCCGGCGTGGAGTCGGCGTCGTCAGGGTCAAAGGTGGTCGGCTTGTAGTCGGGGATGTCCGGCAGCTTGACCGGCAGCTGGGAGTCGGGCAGCAGGTGCGGCACGCCGTCGTCATCGAACATCACCGGGAACGGCTCGCCCCAGTAGCGCTGGCGGGAGAAGAGCCAGTCGCGCAGACGGTAGCTCGTGCTTCCCTCGCCGATCTTGTGCGCCTCGAGCCAGGCGATCGCCTTCTTCGCGCCCTGACCCGCGGAAAGCCCATTGAGGTCGAGGCCGTCCCCGAACGTGGTCTTTCCGACCGCGGAGTTGATGATGACCCCGTCCTTGGAGGTGTACGGCGCGGTGCCGGCGAGCCTGTCCAGCTCATCGAGGCCCTTCTGCCCCGCGGACGGCGAGAGCGTGTAGACGATGGGCAGCCCGTGCTCGACGGCGAAGTCGTAGTCGCGCTGGTCACCGCCCGGCACGGCCATGATGGCGCCCGTGCCGTAGTCGGAGAGCACGTAGTCGGCGGTGAACACCGGGATCTTCATGCCGGTGACCGGGTTGGTGGCGTAGAGGCCGGTGAAGAGGCCGGACTTCTCGTTCGCCCCCTCGTTGCGCTCCTTGGCGGAGGTGCGCTCATCTTTCTTGCGGTAGTCGGCCATGGCGTGGGCCGGGGTGTCATAGCCGCCCGTCCACTGCTCGGGCACGTCCGCCGCCCACTGCGCGGGCACATGCGCGAGCAGCCCATGCTCGGGGTTGACCACCATGAACGTGGTGCCGAAGATCGTGTCGGGCCGGGTCGTGTAGATCACGAGCTTTTGCGGGCCGTCCGGGGTCTCGACGGTGAAATCGACGCGCGCGCCGTGCGACTCGCCGATCCAGTTGCGCTGCATGGTCTTGACCTTGTCCGGCCAGTCGAGGCCGTCGAGGCCCTTGATGAGCCGGTCGCCGTAGGCAGTGATGCGCATCGACCACTGGCGCAGGCTCTTGCGGAACACAGGGAAGTTGCCGCGCTCGGAGCGCCCGTCCGCGGTGACCTCCTCATTGGCGAGCACCGTGCCCAGGCCGGGCGCCCAGTTGACCGGCTGGGTGGAGATGTAGGCGAGGCGGTAATTGTTGAGCACATCCGCCTGCTGCTTGGCGGACAGGTCCGCCCACTTCTGCCCCTCGTGCCCGTCGATGGGGCGCCTGCCGGAGGCGAACTGGTCGACGAGCTCGCTGATGGGCCGTGCCGAGCCTTTGCCGCCGTCGCGGCGGGTGTAATCGGGGTCATACCAGGAGTCGTAGATCCTCGAGAAGATCCACTGCGTCCAGCGCACGTAATCCCAGTCGGTGGTGGCGAACGTGCGGCGGTGGTCGAACGACAGTCCCATGCGGTGCAGCTGGCGGCGCATGTTGGCGATGTTCTGCTCGGTGGTCACGCGCGGGTGCTGGCCGGTCTGCACGGCGTACTGCTCGGCGGGCAGGCCGAACGCGTCGAAGCCGAGGGCGTGCAGCACGTTCTCGCCCTTCATGCGGTGGTAGCGGGCCATCATGTCGGTGGCGATGTAGCCCAGCGGGTGGCCCACGTGCAGGCCTTTTCCGGAGGGGTAGGGGAACATGGAGATGGCGAAGTACGGTGTGCGCCCCTCGGCGTGGCGTCCGTCCTCGTCGGTCAGGTCACCCTGGACGTTGGCGGCGTCGAAGGTGCCGTGCTCATCCCAGTATTTCTGCCACTTCTCCTCGATCTGCCCCGCCAGGCGCGCGGTGTAGCGATACTGCGGCTCATCCGAAGTCGGCATGTGTCCCCTTTTGTTGTCCGGGTCTTCTCCCGGCGCGTTGTCGCGTCGGCGCGCCGTTGTGCCACTGGCACGCCGATTCGTTGCTGATGATCCGATTATCGCCGCCCGCGACGACGGGTGTGCTTGCGCATGTGGTCGGCGTCCTCCCACTCGCCCGAGCGCCACAGCGCCTCGGCGTTGTGCTTCCACCAGTCGCGCGGCAGGAGGATCTCATGACGGAAGCGGGTGTGCCCCGCGTCATGGCCCATCTCCATGTGGTTGGTGCGCCAGCCGGCGGTGACCTTGGCGTTGGAACCGTGGTAGTGGTCCGGGATGAGCGGCTCGGCGCCGCCCAGCGGCAGCTCCTGGTTGGCCCGTTCCTGCTGGTTGAGGTTGGAGGGGTCGAGGATGGCGATGGGCGCCTGCACCTGCTCGCGGGCCACGCCGGACGTCTTCTTCTGCATGCGCTGAGGGAGCGTCTCCGCCACGCGCGAAAGGGCGAGGCAGACGAGGAGGTAGATGACGGCGGCCACGAAGATGGTCTGCAGCGGGTCGAAGTGCGCGCTGCCCAGTTGGCGGGAGCGCTGCAAAAGCTCGGTATAGGTGACGATGGAGCCGAGCGCCGTGTCCTTGACCACGACGACGAGCTGCGAGACGAGCGAGGGCATCACGGCGCGCAGCGCCTGCGGCAGCAGCACGAGCACGAGACCCTGCATATGCCCCATGCCCAGCGCGACGGCGGCCTCCTCCTGCCCGCGCGGCAGGTTGCCCACGCCCGAGCGCAACAGCTCGGCGATGACGGAGCTGTTGTAGAGGATGAGGCCCCACACCACGGCCCAGAAAGCGGAGACCGACCCCCAGCCCAGGCCGGCGAAGAAGCGCCACAGGAAGATCATGAACAGCAGGACGGGCACGGCGCGGCAGAACTCGACGACCACCGCGCACAGCCACTTGAGCGGTGCGAAGCGCGAGAGACGGCCGAGCGCGAAGAGGAAGCCGAACACGAGCGAGCCGGCGATGGCCACGAGCGCCGCGCCCAGTGTGGAGGCGAGGCCCGGCAGGTACGTGTAGCGCCAGGCGCTGGCGTCGAGGACGGGCTCCCAGAGCTTCCATGACAGCTGGTTCTGCCCGCTGGGCGGGTTCGCCAGCGCGTACAGCAGCCAGGCGAGCAGGCCGAGCATCACCGCCACGCCCACGACGTTGAGCACGCGGATGCGCCGGCGCGCACGGGGGCCGGGCTCGTCGAAGAGCACGGAGCTCTTCTCGGCGCGCTGGCGGCGCACGGCCGAGCGGACGGCTTTGAGGGCCCAGCGCTCGGCCTTGGGAAGGCGGATCCTGGGCCGGACTGTGGCGTCGGTGGTGGCGAGGGCCACGTCCATGCTCGCCAGGCGGCGCGCGTTCTCCTGGTCGTCATCGAGCACATCGCCGGAAATCTGCGTCATATCAGTCTGATCGGCCATCACTCACCTCCTCACCGCGAGCCTGTTCGACAGGTAGGTGGTCAGAAGACCCACCGGGATGATGAGGATCACCCAGCCGAGGGCGAAGATGAGGAAGATGGTGACCATCTGGTCGGCGTGGGCGTCGATCATCGTGTTCATCAGGCTGCTCGTCTCCGAGGCGACGGCCGCGGCGGCCGCCACGGTGGTGTTCTTCATCAGCGCGATGAGCGTGTTGCCCAGAGGGGCGATGGCGCCGCGCAGCGCCTGCGGCAGGATGACGAGGAACGCGGACTGGAAGAACCCGAAACCCAGGCTCCTGGCGGCCTCCGCCTGTCCGAGCGGGACGGTGTTGATGCCCGAGCGCAGCGACTCGCACACGTAGGTGGACGTGTACAGCGACAGCCCTGTGATGGCGAGCCAGTAGAAGTTCGTGGTGAAATCGTCGGAGAACCGCAGGCGCAGCTGGACGAACGCGCCGAGCAGGAGGAACACCATGAGGATGGTGAGCGGCAGGTTCTGGAAGAAACGCACGAACCCGGCGGCGAAACCGCGCAGGCTGGCCACGGGGCAGATGCGCAGCAGCACGAGGATCACGCCGAGGATGGCGGAGAAGAGCGCGGACCAGAGCGTGAGCTGGATGTTGACCCAGAACGCGCTGACAACGTTGTAGTGGGAGATCAGCTGGAAGAAATTCATCACTCCCCCTTTGTCGACGAGCTCTTCGAAGACGATGAGGAAGACGTGGAGGACGAGCGCGACGAAGAGGACGATGTGCCCGTCGTGCTGATGAAGTGCGAGACATCGTGGTCGGAGTTCGCCGCGTCCATCTTGGCGGGCGGGTTCCACTTCGAGTTCGGCTTGTAGCCGGTGCCCTTGGTTGCCTGGTCGAGGTCCTTCTTCCAGGTGCCCGAAGAGATCATCTGCCGCAGGGCCTCGTTGATCTTGCGCCTGAGCTCCACCGAGCCCTTGCGCACGCCGATGCCGTACGTCTCCTTGGTGAACGGCCTGCCCACCACCTTGAGGTTGCCGTCGCCCTTGGCGGAGGCGAGTGCGGCGAGGATGATGTCGTCGGTGGAGACGGCGTCCACGGTGCCTGATTCGAGGGCGGTGACGCATTCGGCGTAGCCGGACAGCTCCATGACCTGCATGTTCTTGCTGAAGTTGTTTTTGATCACCTGTGCGGAGGTGGAGCCGGAGGCGGTGCACAGTTTCTTGCCGTTGAGGTCCTGGGGGCCTTTGATGGTCTTGTCGCTCTTGCGGATGAGCAGGTCCTGGCCGGCCACGAAGTAGGGGCCGGCGAAGTCGACGAGTTTTTTGCGGGCGGCGTCGATGGAGTAGGAGGAGACGATGAAGTCGACCTGCCCGTTGGCCAGCAGGGTCTCGCGCTGTGAGCTGGAGGCCTGCACCCATTGGATCTGGCGGGTGGAGAAGCCGAGCTTGTCGGCCACGTATTCGGCCACGTCCACGTCGAAGCCGGAGTAGGTGTCGCCGTCTTTGAGGGAGAGGCCGGGCTGGTCGAATTTGATGCCGATGCGCACGGTGGGCCCGGTGACCTGCTGGCCGGCCAGGCCGTCGGCGCAGCCGGCGAGCCCTGTGAGCAGGGCGAGAGCGGCGGTGGCGGCCACGGCGGTGCGGGCGAGTGTCCTCAGTCGTGTCGGGAGTGTCATTCTCACGCTCATGTGTGTCCTCCTCAGTGGTTGAGGATCTTGGAGAGGAAGTCTTTGGCGCGCTCCGTCTGTGGGTGCTCGAAGAACTGCTCGGGGGTGCCGGTCTCGAGGATCTGCCCGTCGGCCATGAAGACGATGCGGTCGGCCACCTGGCGGGCGAAGCCCATCTCGTGGGTGACGCAGATCATGGTCATGCCCTCTCCGGCGAGATCGGTCATCACGTTGAGCACCTCGCCGACCATCTCGGGGTCGAGGGCGCTGGTGGGCTCGTCGAAGAGGAGTACCTCGGGGTGCATGGCCAGGGCGCGGGCGATGGCGACGCGCTGCTGCTGGCCTCCGGAGAGCTGGGCGGGATATTTGGCGGCCTGTGCCTCCACGCCCACGCGGGCCAGCAGCTCGCGCGCCTCTTTCTCCGCCTGGGCCTTGGGACGGCGGAGCACCTTGCGCGGGGCGAGGGTCACGTTGTCGAGGATGGTGCGGTGGGCGAAGAGGTTGTAGCTCTGGAACACCATGCCCACTTTCTGGCGCAGCCGCGTGAGCTCTCGGCCCTCCTGGGGCAGCGGGTGGCCGTCGATGAGGATGACGCCGGAGTCGATGCGCTCGAGCCGGTTGATGGTGCGGCACATGGTCGATTTGCCCGAGCCGGAGGGGCCGAGCACGACGACGACCTCGCCTTTCTGCACTGTGAGGTTGATGTCGCGCAGCACGTGCAGCTCGCCGTACCATTTCTCAACGTGGTCGAGCTCGACGAGCGGGCGTGTTGCCGCGGCGGCGGTGCCCTGCTCCTGCGCGGCGGTGTCGTTCCGCGCGCCTGTGACGTCCTGCGTCAGGGTTGTGGATGCAGCCATGGTTCTCCTTGCGATCAGCCTTCCGACGGCCGGTTGTCCGTACTGCCGGTGTGCGACGTTGTGTTGCTCAGCTGCAGAACAGCTTGGAATGGAACAGCCACCAGCCCGAGATGAACATGAGCACGAGGGCGATGACGCAGATGATGAGGAAGCCCCACACCGTGTGCGTGCCGGGCATGCCCCACAGGTTGAGGTTCATGCCGTACGCGGAGAAGATGATGGTGGGGATGGACAGCGCGATGGAGATGATCGAGAAGATGCGCATCACGTTGTTGAGGTTGTTGGAGGTGATGGAACCGAACGCGTCCATCATCTCCTGGAGGACGCCGCTGTAGATGCCCACCATCTCGATGGCCTGCCGGTTCTCGGTGATGACGTCCTGGAGCAGGTCCTCGTCGTCGGGATAGCGGCGGATGCGCGGCAGGTTCGTGAGCCGCTCGAGCACGAACTCGTTGGAGCGCAGCGAGGTGACGAAGTAGACGAGGGTCTTCGACAGCTCCATGAGCATGATGATCTCGCGGTTGGTCATGGAGTGCTGCATGCGCAGCTCGAGGCGGTCGGACTCGTGGTCGACGATGCGCAGGTAGCGCAGGTACATCTGCGTGTTGCGGTAGAGGATCTGCAGGATGAACCGCGAGCGCATGTTGGTGAAGAAGTTGCGGATGCGCCCCTCTTTGAACGGGATGAGCAGCGGGGTGTCGATGGAGCAGACGGTGATGATGACGTCGTTGGTGACGATGACGGAGAGCGGGATGGTCTCGTACCAGTCCCGGCCGCCGCGGTTCTCGACGGTGGGGATGTCGACGATGATCATCGTGTAGTGCTCCTCGACGTCCACACGCGAGCGCTCCTCCTGATCGAGGGCGGCGCGCATGTCGGCGAGGTCGATGTCGCATTTGCCGGCCACGGTGGCGAGCTCGGAGTCGGAGGGCTGGGACAGGGAGATCCAACAGCCTTTGCGCTCGGTGTCGATCTCTTTGATGTCATCCTCATCGGAATAGAAGATCTTGAGCATCGTCTCACCTGCCTTTGCTGCGGCATTCTTCCCTTTGCGGCTACCCCGTCACTGTACCGGCCCTCGCCTACCTCGGTCTCAGAAGGCGAGCGTCCTGCCTGTCAGGTGGCGGAAGAGGCCGGAGCCGAGCGAATCGGCCAGGTCCAGTCGCATGCGCACCACGTTCACCTCGCCGGGCGTGCGGCCCTGCTCCCTGTCTTTCTCGTTGGGCTGGGCGTGGTGATGCGCCTGCCGCATTTCTGTCACGCGCAGGACATGACCGACATAGTAATAATTTGTGTCGGCCGGGCCGGTGGTCTTCTCCCCCTCGGCGGGACGGCGCATGACGAATACCGGCACAAAAGCGGTTCCGGGCGAATCAACCGCCGGATCGAAATGCCGGCGCAGCCACATGATCTCCTTCGAGGAGAGGGTGCGTCTGTCCTTGCTGAAGTAGGTGAGGCTTTTCTGGTCGATGAAGCGGTCCTCATACTGGGAATCGGCATATTTGATGAGGATGGGCATGGTGTTGTTCTCATCGAGCTTGTAGCCGCCGACATTCAGAGGCGGGATCTCCTTGTCCCAGCAGCACAGCCGCATGACGTCGTAGAGGCCATATTTCTCGCTGTAGACGAAACCACGCTCAATGCGACGGTGCTCGTGACATGCCTCGGTGAAACGGCGGAGGCAGGAGAGGAGCCCGAGACGGATGGCATCCTCGAAAGCGGCATGCAACAGCGGATAATGTTCGAACCAGCCAAGCACGGTCGGATTCGCCCGGACACCGTCCCCGGTGACGATCAACGGCACGCCGCCGTACAGTTTCTGATTCGTCGCGGTGAAGTAGCCCGTCACGCCCAGGACATGCAGGGCATGGGCACTCGTGCCTGCGGCAAAGCACAGCAACGGGTCATCCGTCCCCTCATCGCGCAGGAAGATACGCACGTACCGGTCCAGGTCCCCGGCGTGCAGTTCGACCGCAGGATACTGCCGATCGCCACTGTACAGGCCGAGCGCCCGCGCCCGGAAATCCTCCACATCCGGTATCGGGTCAAGCGGCACATGGTACAGCTCGGCGAGCGCGAGCAGCTCATGCGGTCGCAGGCCTCGGGCCAGCGAGGTGGCAAAACGCAGCACGCCTCGCGCGGAGGGATCCTTTTCGTCGATGCGCGCGAATTCACGGTCAAGGTCGCTGATGAACCGGTCAGACGCCGAGAGCCCGGTGACGCCAGATTGTCCCATCCCGTCCTGCACGGAGCGCAGCGTCTTCGTCTCGCGCGAGAGGACGAAGGCGGGGTAATCATGATGCTGTGTCTCGACGGTGGCCATCTGGACGGCAGTGCTCAGATCCGAACCGGCGACCTCCAGCAATGTCGGCACATGCCCGTGCTCGCCGCGCAGACGGCGATACTCGTTCGTCAGCTCGGTCAGAGAGCCGAGGCGCGCGGCCTCCACCGTGCGCAGCACCCGCTCGCGCGAGATACGGTCGAAGCTGATGGACGAGAAACCGATGGTGCGACGCTCAAGCTGGCGACGGAGCACATCGTTATCGGCCGTCGTGCCGTACAAGGCGAGCGGGATGAGATAGTTCGTGGTGTAGTTTCCGATAAAGTCGATGACGACCACACTGTTTTTGTGCGGTGCCCGGCGCAGTCCACGGCCCAGCTGCTGGGTGAAGACGATGCTCGATTTTGTCTGGCGCAGCATGACGATCTGGTTGAGGGAAGGGATGTCGACACCCTCGTTGAACAGGTCGACGGTGAACAGGTAGTCGAGTCTTCCGGCCTCGAGGTCACGCACAGCCTGGTCGCGGTCCTCACCATTGGAGCTGGTGACCGCACGGGTGCGCCAACGTCTGCCAGAAACGGGGTCGTCCATCTGATTGAACAGATCGGAAAGCCGTTGCGCCTCCTCGTTGCGTGAGCAGAAGACGAGGCCGCGCACGGGCACGCCGGCCGGGGCATAGAGCGCGAGCTTGTTGATGATGTACCGCGCCCGCTCCGGTGAAGGGTGGCCGAGCTCCTGTGCGATCCGCGTCTGCTGCTCGGCCGTCATATCGCGTGCGTCGACACGCACATCCCGGCCCGCGTACTCGGCCACACCGTAATAGTGGAACGGGCAGAGCAGACCGGCGTCGAGCGCGCCGCGCAGGCGGATCTCGTAGACCACGTTGTGATCGAAGAGCGCGAACACCTCGTCGCTGCCCTCGCCGGTCCGTTCCGGCGTGGCGGTCATGCCCAGCAAAAACTTCGGACGTAACCGGCTGATGACCGCTTTGTAGGTCTTTGCCGTGGAGTGGTGCGCCTCATCGGCAACGACATAGGTGAAAGCACGCGGATCAATCTGCCCGACGCACCGACCGATGGTGTCGGTGGTGGTGAAGACGAAACGGACAGAAGGATCGGCGAGCAATTCGGTGATCTGACCGCCGCGGAAGAACCGGGCACCATGTGGCAGCCCCTCATCCGAACCTGAGAGCAGGGCCATTTGCGAGAACGGGCAGCCGAACACCCGCTGGTAGGAACGCATGGCGGCCAGGAGGATCTGGCGCTGCCCGACGATGTAGAGCAGCCGGAATGAGGATCCCTCACCTTGGTCCTCGCGGACCGAACGCGCGTCAAGCGCCGAGAGGTACGTCTTGCCGGTGCCGGTGGCGGAGACGATGATCCCGCGATGATGACCTTCTTCCCTCGTGCGGGCAAGCGCGCGCAGGGCGACTTTCTGCATGTCATTCGGCTCGATGCGTGATACTGCGGGGCTTGTGGGATTCAGACCATCAAACCCGCCCGGATAACCGTCGACATCCGTTCTGACATCGGATCCCGGCAAATCCCCGGCTGCATCGGAGCCGATGTCCGTTCCCTCATCCTGTTCGTCCGGAAACCCGACACCTGATTCAGTCCGCTTACGATCCATCGGCTGGTGATTCGATTTCCACAACGGCTTATACTCGTCGATCCACTGTTGCGAGAGTGGCACGGACTGCGCCGTCTGCGAATGGATCTCCGCCTCGATCTGCGAGACGATCTGCCCTTGATCGGTCGAAGTGACGCGCAGATTCCATTCCCGGTTAGTCTCTAGTGCAGATTGAGTGAAATTCGAGCTGCCGACATAAACAGTCTCCTCTCCTGTCCCAGAAAATACGTAGCCCTTGGCATGAAACGGCCTGTTCCAGGCCAACCGTCCGCCGGCTGTCCCGTTCCAGATGAGCGTGCGGACGGCGCCATGGGTGTCCTTTGTGAGTTTGTCCAGCTCCGCGAAGACGTCCGGCGAATTAAACCATTGGAAGGTGGAGGTCAGGATGGTGCCTGTGCCTCCCCGGTCGGCATAGTCCAGGAAATCCTGTTTGAGGTCAAGCAGTTCACCCACGCTGATGAAGGCGACGGACCACAGGAATCCGGACGTCCGCGGATCTGCCAGCTCAGCATGCAGTGCGTTACCCATGGAATGCCCTGCGGCATTGGTGATGAGCAGCGGGCCATAATCACCCTCATGCGCCTGATCACCATCGATAAATCCGGCAAGCACGTCCTGCGTGATGCGGGTGCGCAGCTCTTTCTCAAGAAGGGAGAAATGAGAAAACTCCGGCTGATCACCGCCGTTACCTGCGTCCCCGGTACGTTCCGCGGCCATATCGGGCATCGTCCGCTCCCTCATCGCGAGAGCCTCTCCAGCTCCTCGGACGTTTTGGAAGAGATCTCACGCATCGCGGGCAGATCGGCAGGCGCCCAGTCGAGCGAGGGCATGTCAGCCGGCTTCTCCCAGCGTGCGTCCTGATGCTCGGTGAGAACGGGCTTGCCTGCGGCAAGCCGGCAGTAATACGTGCTCAGCTCCACCGTGCCGAATGAATAGGCGTTGTCCGTGGTCTCCACACGTTTTCCCACGGTGACGGTGCAGCGCAGCTCCTCGTGAATCTCACGCACGAGCGCCTGCTGCGGGCTCTCCCCCGACTCGATCTTGCCTCCGGGGAACTCCCATTTGCCCGCGACCTGCTTGCACTTGCCACGCTGTGCGCAGAAAACGCGACCGTCCCGGATAATCGCCGCGCCGACGACCCGGATCACCTGTGTGCCCATGCTTCCCAGGATAGAGTTCGTGCTGCCAGGACAGATAATCTCACGGGTTTCTCTATCGCCCCTCTATCTGGAAACAGTTATCCACAGACTTATCGGATCTTCTGGATGAACGACGATAACACTGTTATCTTGGGTATAAGGGATGTGGGTCCGAATAGTCACCCGCTGGCGCGCGTGCCGTCCTCAGACGAACGGCTAGGACCTAATCCTCTTTCTCTCTCCCATATGAATTGGACGCTTGTGCTCTCTGATCTCATTGAGGCGAACCTATTCTTGTGTTCATGCGGACCAAACAGAGCAAAGACAATCATCAACAGGGCGATCACTACGGCCGACACGACCGTCATACCAGGC
>JAXGWH010000019.1:0-19655 GCA_040773385.1 Aeriscardovia sp.
AGAATACCGTGATCCACCTTCGCGCGCATGCACCTGATGACCCGGAAGCACAAGGGCTGATGCAATCAGCGGCTCCTCGTCAGACTCACCGGACGGGAGCCCCGGCACGGGGGCCCGACACGATCAGCCATCGCACAGGGGCACCCGCCATCGCGAACGACAGTCTGACGGCAGTCCTCACACGCCTGCCGTGAGCCCGACCATCGCGGCAATGGTCAAGACCAGAAACACCACCGCCCAGATCGTCGACTTGGCCGTGAAACCGAGCCGGCGCGGCATGTGCGCCTCGGTGCGCGAGAGGACGAACGTGTAGAGCAGGCCGACGAGGAAGCCGCCGACATGCGCCTGCCAGGCGATCGACTGGTCGAAGAGCGGCAGGGCGAAGTTGATGGCGAGCAGGACGAGCAGGGAGGTCATCTGCGACCGGTCGACGCCGGAGGCCCGGTAGACGACGAGCAGGGCCCCGAACAGGCCGAAGATGGCCCCCGACGCACCGAACGCGGAGATCTGCGCGGCCGAGGTGCCGGGTTGCAGGCGCGTCATCACGGCCGAATAGACGCACAGGCCGAGGCTGCCGCCCAGCCCGGAGAGCAGGTAGATCCACAGATAGACGAGGTGGCCGTACACGTGCTCGATGAGCGGGCCCACCATGATGAGGCAGAGCATGTTGCCCAGGATGTGCAGCGGGTCGAGCGAGTGGAAGAAGACGGAGGTGATCGCCGTCCACGGCAGGAGGCGGAAATACGAGGGCGAGAAGCTGCCGTTGAGCAGGAAGAGGGTCGAGAAGACGGGTGCGACCCAGTGCGAGACGATCTCGACCAGCCAGACGACCACGCACAGGGCCACGATGGCGGCCGTGATGACCGGCCCTCCCTGCCGCCAGGTGCGGCGGATGTTGCGCGGGGCGAGGTCGGAAAGGCGGAAGATCGGCATGTCCCCCAGCCTAGCGGTGCGGCGCGTCCGGCACGGCGCTGCCCGAACCGCCCTGCGGTGGTCACACGGAAGGCGGCCCCACCCCCGGAGCGGCACGGCCAGAACGGATCGCGGCACGGTGCCGGGTCACAAGAAAAGAGCACCGGCAGGAATCGGCACGGCGCTCCCAGTGCGCATTCAGGTTCAAGGCTTTATGATGGGAGTCACAGGTCCTGCGCCCACCCACGCAGGTCAGTCAAAGGAGCTCGTTATGGAAAACAAGTCCAACAATGGTGTGTGGAAGTTCTTCGCGATCCTCTTCGGCGTCCTCCTCGCGGGCGTCGGCGCGTACTACATCTACAAGCAGCGCAACCCGGAGTACGACCCGTGGGAGGAGCCGTGGAAGAATAGCTCGTCCCCCGTCGATCTCGACGATGACGACGAGAACGCGGACGATGAGGAGTCCGAGGCGGACAACGCCTGAGACACACTTCTGATGGTCCTGAAATCCTGAGATAACCTGAAATCCTGAGATAAAGGGCCATTCCAGAACAACAAGAAGCCCGGTGGGGAGTAAACCCACCGGGCTTCTCTCATCTCAGATCCTTTTCAGAAGATCCATGATCCTTTTGGGAAGATCTGTCAATCTGTGGATCTGCGATGCGGGTCGGCGATCTGCGCGGCCGTCCCTCAGGCGGCCGGCAGACCCTGCGTCTTCCAGATGAGGCGCAGATAATCGCGGATCGAACGATCGGAGCTGAAGAAGCCGGAGCGCACGGAGTTGAGCACGGACTTGCGCATCCAGCTCTTCTGGTCGGCGTAGGCCTTGAGGATCTCCGGCTGCACGTCCATGTAGCTGCGGAAGTCCGCCAGCGCCATGAAGCGATCATTGTTGAGCAGATCGTCAGTGAAGCCCTTGAAGGTCTCGGTGTCGCCGTCGGAGAACACGCCGGCGTTGATCGCGTCGATCGCGCCCTTGAGGTCCTCGTCCTTCTCGTAGAAGTCGCGCGGCACGTAGTGCTTGGCAAGCTCCTCCACCTGGTCGACGGTCATGCCGAACAGGAAAAAGTTCTCCGCGCCCACGCGCTGGCGGATCTCGACGTTGGCGCCGTCGAGCGTGCCGACGGTGAGGGCGCCGTTGAGGGCGAACTTCATGTTGGACGTGCCCGAGGCCTCCTCGCCGGCGAGCGAGATCTGCTCGTCGAGGTCGGTGGCCGGGATGATGAGCTGCGCGTTGGTCACGTTGTAGTTCTCGATGAACACGACGTGCATGCGGCCCTGCAGCGAGGCGTCGTTGTTGACCACGCGCGCCACGTTGTTGATGAGCTTGATGGTGAGCTTGGCCATCGCGTAGCCCGGGGCGGACTTGGCGCCGAACACGAAGGTGCGCGGCGTGTAGTCCTCGAGCTTTGTCTTGCCGGACTTGAGGGCGTTGTAGTCGGCGATGACCTGCAGGATCTTCATCGACTGGCGCTTGTACTCATGCAGACGCTTGATCATGGTGTCGAACATGGTGTCCGGATCGATCTCGACGCCCTGGTTCTCCTTCATCCAGTTGGCGAAGGTCACCTTGTTGTCGTGGCGGATCTGGGCGAAGCGCTCGACAAACGCCGGATCGTCGGCGTACTTCTCCAGCTCGGACATGCGGTCGAGGTCGGCGAGCCAGTCCTCGTTGCCGCCGAGCTTGGAGCTGTACAGATCGACGAGCTCCGGGTTGGCCAGCGCGAGGAAGCGGCGGGGGGTGACGCCGTTGGTCACGTTGGTGAACTTGGCCGGGAAGATGTCGGCATAATCCTTGAGCACCGACTTCTTGAGCAGGTCGGAGTGCAGCGCGGCCACGCCGTTGACGTGCCGGCCCACGTACGAGGCCAGGTAGGCCATGCGCACGCTCGCCCAGCCCTCGGTCGGGGCGATGCGCATGCGCTCGACCTTCTCGTCGTCGGCGCCGAGCTTCTTCTCCTCGGCGGCGGCCTGGTCGGAGATCCTCTTGATGATCTCGTAGTGGCGCGGCAGCAGGGAGCTGAGCAGCTTGGCGTCCCAGACCTCGAGGGCCTCCGGCAGCAGCGTGTGGCACGTGTAGTTGAAGGTGCGGGAGGTGATGGAGAACGCGGTGTCCCAGTCGTAGCCGTAGACGTCAAGCAGCAGGCGCATGAGCTCGGCGATGGAGATCACCGGGTGCGTGTCGTTGAGCTGGAAGACGATCTTGTCCGGGAACGTGGTGAGGTCCGGATGCTCCTGGCCCGGGTAGAACAGGCTGATGGCGTCGGCCAGCGAGGCGGCGGAGAAGAAGTACTGCTGTTCGAGGCGCAGACGCTTGCCCACCTCGGTGGAATCCTCCGGGTAGAGCACCTTGGAGATGTTCTCCGCGTCGGTCTGGCGCTTGACGGCGTCATCGTAGCGGGACTCGTTGAAGGTCTTGAGGTCGAACTCGTCGACGGCCTTGGCGCTCCACAGGCGCAGCGTGTTCACGCGGCCGGACTTGAAGCCCGGCACGAGCATGTCGTAGGGAAGCGCGCGGACGGACCACGCCGGCTTCCACACGCGCCTGCCGTTCTCCTCGACGACCTCGCCGCCGAAGCTGACGCGCTGCTCGCGGCGGTAGTCGGCCTGCTCCCACGGGTTGCCGTACTTGAGCCAGTAATCCGGGGTCTCCTCCTGGGAGCCGTCCTTGCCCCACTTCTGGCGGAAGATGCCATAGGTGTAGCGGATGCCGTAGCCGATGGCCGGCACGGACTCGGTGGTCAGCGAGTCGATGTAGCAGGCGGCGAGACGGCCCAGACCGCCGTTGCCCAGACCCGGCTCGACCTCGACGGCCTCGACCTTGCGGGGGTCGAAGCCGAGCTGCCTGAGGGCGCCGTCAAACTGCTTCGTAAGCCCCGCGTTCAGCACGGCGTTGGGAAGCTGGGTGCCGAGCAGATACTCGGCGGAAAGATAACCGACCGCACGGGTATTGCCCTTGAGGGTGTCCTCACGGGTCTTGACCCACGCATCGGCGAGATGGTCACGAACGACGGTGGACACCGCAACATACATATCCTCGTCATCGGCCTCCGAGAGGTCGACGCCGCGCACGTGGCGCAGGGCCGCGAGGATCTCGTCCTTGAACTGCTGCTGGGTGATTGCTTCGTCACTCACGATATGTGCTCTTTCTTGTTGACAAAACCGGGCGAAGGCGTTTCCCCCGCCTCCGACAGGGACCCGGGGCCGCACACATCCGACCCTGTGCCCGAGCCTCGGACCGGCCGTGAAAAAGCCGATCCTCTATGTCCGGTCGCGCGGACTCTCATCCGCGGCTTCCCTTTTATTATCGCCGGAAATCTGACGATGGGGCAAGTCGCGCGCACATGTGTGGATAACTGGCAGGAATCACTCAGAGACCGCCCAGAAAACCGGGTCACTCGGGGATGGGCAAGAGCGCGGCCACCCGCTCGTCGAGCCGGTCAACCGCGTCGATATGCCCGGCCGCCTTCTCCTGCGCCCATGTGGTGATCCCACAGGCGAGCCGCAGCCAGACGTCGGGCGTGAACTCGAGCACGTCCGGGGGCGTGAGGTTGTGCGGGTCGGAATCCGGGCCGGGCAGGATCTTGACGGCGGTGAACGGCGGCACGCGCAGCTCGGTGCTCGGGCCGGGCACGGCCTTTTCGAGCACGCCGAGGCTGTAGCGCACGGCCATCGCCACGTCCGGCCGGCGCAGGAAATCCGGGTCGGAGGGATCAGCAGGCAGATCGACGCCCGTCGTATCCGCCCGGGGGTCCGCCTCCAGCAGCCGCCCCCGCCGGTCGCGCAGCGCGGCGGCCGCACGTCTGTAGCATTCGTGGCCCCACGCCACGTCCTTTGGCCTGATGACCGGCATAATCCCGCCTTTCCTGTGGGCCCCGTCACGGCCGCGGCTCCTGGCCGCCACCGGCGCCGCGAGGAACTTCCGCCACCATCACACGGCTGTTGACTGTTCGTCTCCGCGTGGTATTTTAGAGAGGTTCGCGAATGTGGCGGAATGGTAGACGCGCTAGCTTCAGGTGCTAGTGGCCGATAAGGCCGTGAGGGTTCAACTCCCTCCATTCGCACGGATAGGCCGGGAAGAGATTCCCGGCTTTTTTGTTTCCCGCCGCACCTTTGACCCCTGAGCTGCCTTTCCCCGTGCGATGCCGCGCACCGCCGTCTGTTCTCCGCACCGCCGTGTCCTCATGTCACGTACGGCCGCCATGTATGCCGAGTCTTCCTCTCACAACGACACGGTTCGCGCACACCTGCCGAATTCGACGTATATTGTTGAAGGGAAGGAAAGGCGTTGTTTATTTTTCTTTCAAGAGGAACCGCATAACCGATATCGGGCGGGTCCGGGGGCACCGAGGCCCGTGGATCCGCCCGCTCCAGACTTTGGCGGGATTGTCCCGTCAAGGAACGCAGGAAACTGCGGGGCCGCCCATCATGCCCGTCGTTGGCAGCGAGGCCGATGGGCGGCTTTTTTATTCTGTTGTCTTATCTTTCATTCTTCTGTCCACCGGATGCCCGCGGACCGGAGGGCCCTCGTGGATCAGAACCAGCCGAACGGGTCGGTCAGACCGCCGAATCCATCAGAATCGCCGTCGTTGTCACTGTTCCCGTTGTTGTCGCTGTTTCCGTTCCCGTTGTTGTTTCCGTTGCCGTTGCCATTGCTCCCGTTGCCGTTGCCCTTGTTGCTGTTGCCGTTGCCCTGGCTGTTGTTGCCGTTGCTGCTCGACGAGGAGGAAGTGGACTCCTTGTCACTGAGCGTGCAGTTCAGGTCGAGGGTCTTGCCATCGCGGATGACGGTGAGCTTGACGGTGTCACCCACGCTCGCGGCGCGCACGTAACCGAGCAGCGAGTACATGCCCGAGACCGTGTTGCCGTTGAAGCCGACGATCACATCGCCCTTCTGCAGGCCGGCCTTGGCGCCGACGCTGCCGGAGTTGACGGTAACCACCTGGGCGCCGGCGCGGGTGGCGCCGTCACTGGTGGCCGAACCGGAGCGGATGGTGATGCCCAGCTGGGCGTGGTCCACATGGCCGTCCTTGATGATGGCATTGGCCACCTTCTTGACGAGGTTGGACGGGATGGCGAAGCCGATACCGATGGAACCCGACGACGACGAGCTGGACGAGCTGGAGCTGGACGCGGTGGCGATGGAGGAGTTGATGCCGATCACCTGGCCGGCCGCGTTGAACGTCGGGCCGCCCGAGTTGCCGGGGTTGATGGCGGCGTCGATCTGGACGGCGTTGGTGACGATCTCGGAGTTGGTGGACTCATCGGAGACGGTCACAGGCCTGTTGAGGGCCGAGATGATGCCGGTGGTGGCGGTGTTCTCGTAGCCGAGCGGGTTGCCGATCGACATGATCTGCTCGCCGACCGCCAGCGTGCTCGAATCCGCGAAGGTGACCGGGGTCAGGTTCTTGGGCGGGTTCTTGAGCTTGATGACCGCCAGATCGGTTGTGGTGTCCTGGCCGACGAGGGTGGCCTCATAGATGTTGCCGTTGCTGAGCGTGACCTGGATCTGGCTCGCCCCCTCGATCACATGGTTGTTGGTGACGATGTTGCCGTTTGTGTCGAGGACGGCGCCCGAGCCGGCCGCCACGCCGTTGCTCACCTGTGCCTGGATAGAGACGACCGAGGAGGCCACCTTCTTGTTCAGCGCCTGCCAGTCAACGGACTTGCCGGTGGGCACCTTGGCGGAGCCCGACCCGGAGCCCGAGGAGTTGAGGGAGCTGAGCGAGGAGGAGCTCGGCACGGTGATGAGGCCGCTGGCGATGCCACCCCAGCCGATGGCGAGCACGAGCAGCGCCGCCACGACGGCGGCAATGGCCGCGCTCACCCACATACGGGCGTTCGCGCTCATCTTCTTGCGGGGCTTGGCGGCCTGGTTGTTGCCGTTGAACCCGGCGTTGTTCCAGCCGGTGCCCGACCACCCGGTGTTGTTGCCGCCGCTGCCCGCACCAGTGCCGGCAGTACCGTTCGTCCCGCTGCCGTAGCCGTTCGCACCGGCACCATAGCCGTAAGGGCCATAGCCGTTCTGCGGGCTCTGGCCGTATTGGCCGTTCGCACCGCCGTCGTTCTGGCTGTAACCGGCACCATACGAGGAGCCGTAAGAACCCCCGTTCTGTCCATAGTCCGGGCGGTAGCCGTAGCCGGAACCGTTGTTCTGGCCGCCGTACGGGCTCTGGCCATAGCCTGCACCGTTCTGGGTGCCGCCCTCACCGGTGGCGCCTGTACCACCGGCATTCCGGGAGCCGGTCGGATTGGCGCCGTAGCCCTGCGCCGGCGTGTAACCGGGCTCAGACGACGAGGATCCGGAGGACGCGGGCGTCGGCTGCCCATCGGGATCAAACCGCGTGGTGAGGAAATCATCATCAGTCTGCGACTGCTGCGATCCCGAGGCGGCGGGATCCTGCGCGGACGCCTGTCCCAGATTCGTCTGGGTGGGCTGCGCGTCCTGCGCGGAGGCCGTGGTGGGGATGGGGGTCGTCGGATTGGTCTGCTGTCCCTGCGTCGCCCCCATCGACGACTGGTCGTCCGTCTGCGGCGTCATACCAGAGGTGTCAGCCTGATCGGCGCGACGCGGATCGGGATTCAGATTCTGGTCTGCCATGATGCTCCTCTCGTGCGCCGGGTCCTGCCCCGGCCGCTCCGGCCCGTCCCACCGGGCCGGCCGATGATACCGCGGATCAGTCCGCCGTATCCCTGTTCGAAGTCTTCTGCCACAAGCCCGCCGTCAAGACGGCCCTGTGTCCCACAACACACTAAACCGGACCAGTCTGAAGATTGTCTGAGAGTTCACTGGAAACCAAATAGCAGTTTGACCCCACCCCGCTGAAGACACGTTCCCAACTCCGGCGCTTCTGTCTTTCGTGCGTATACGCTATCTCTTCTCGCGAAAATACATCTGCCATTTACAGTTCATCCGATCACGGCGGTGATGCACAGTACTTGTCAAGTCTTACCCTGCGAGGGCGGATTCGTCGTTTCATCGCCGTATACGACGATTCCGGAGCCGACACACTTCAGTGGGGCATATCCCCCGGCAACGCAACATCTATCCATGCTCATTGGGGCACACCAGCCGACGGCCCCGCAATCCGATCCACACAACCACGCCGATTGACGAAGGACATCCCGCAGATGGGCGCCCCACTGGATGCAGATAGATATCCCACACAACCGCAATCCACCCCAACGAACTCAGATAGACATCAGCCGCACCCTGAATCTGCCCCACTGAGACAAGAAGACACCCAGCAAAACACAAGAGCAGCGGCTGTGCAATGAGACGCGCTGATTAGAGTGGGGCGCATGGCACAGAGCGAGAACATCCGTCATGTCGACCCCGACGACGAGGGCACCTATCCCGTCCCCGACGCGGTGCGCGAGGGCATGGCCGCCGCCGACGCGCGCACATCCGAGACGGCGCGGCGAGGGTGGACGCCCATCACCCGTCCCGATCCCGCCTCGATCCCGCTCGGCCGCCGGGCGTTCGGCTTCGAGATCGGCACGCGCCTGCCCGCCGGAAAGGATCCTGACGGCGTGGACGGCTACGGCAAAGACGGCTTCCGCCATGGCCGCACGGGCATCATCCACACCCCGCACGGCGACATCCACACCCCCTGCTTCATCCCCGTGGCCACGCAGGCGACCATGAAGGGCGTGCTGCCCGAGCAGATGAAGGCCCTCGGCAGCCAGGCGCTCCTGTCCAACGCGTTCCACCTGTTCGAGCGCCCCGGGGAGGACCTCGTCGACGAGGCGGGCGGTGTGGCCGCGTTCGAGGGCTGGCATGGCCCGACCTTCACCGATTCGGGCGGCTTCCAGGTGCTCTCCCTCGGCGCGGGCTTCAAGAAGACCCTCGCCACGGACGTCACCGGCCTCAAGCGTGACGACGTGATCGCCCCCGGCAAGAAGCGCCACGCCTGGGTGGACGAGGAGGGCGTCACCTTCAAATCCCCGCTCTCGGGCGTCAAAAAGCGTTTTTCCGCCGAGATCTCCATGCAGATCCAGCACAAGCTCGGCGCGGACATCATGTTCAGCTTCGACGAGCTCACCACGCTCATGAACACGCGCGCCTACCAGGAGCGGTCGGTGGAGCGCACCTTCCGCTGGGCCAAGCGCTGCGTGGCCGAGCACGAGCGGCTCACCGATCTGCGCTCGGACAAGCCGTACCAGGCACTCTACGGGGTGGTGCAGGGCGCCAACTATGAAGATCTGCGCCGCCGGGCGGCCGGCGAGGTGGCGAGCCTTGATTTCGACGGTTTCGGCATCGGCGGGGCGCTCGAGAAGCAACGGATGGGGAGAATCTGCGCGTGGATCTGCGACGAGCTGCCGGAAAACAAGCCCCGGCACGTGCTCGGCATCGCCGCCATCGACGACATCTTCCACTGCGTGGAGAACGGCGGGGACACGTTCGACTGCGTTTCCCCCGCCCGTGTGGGGCGCAACGGCGCCATCTACACGCACGACGGGCGCTACAACGTCAAGCGCGCCCGCTTCGAGCATGACGAGAGGCCGCTCGAGCACGGCTGTGACTGCTACACGTGCACGCACTTCTCACGCGCGTACGTGCGCCACCTGCTGCGGGCCGGCGAGATGACGGGCGCGATGCTCGCCACCATCCACAACGAGCGCTTCTTCGTGCGCTTCCTCGACGAGATCCGCGCCTCCATCGACGGCGGCTGGTACTTCGAGTTCCGCGATTGGATGCTCCATCGCTTCTACCGCAACAGCTCCAAGGGATGAGCCGCGGCCGGGCACGCCCCGGCCCCATCACACGTCCCCGGTCCAGGGCTGGGAAGCGCGCCGGATCATCGGTGCTGTGCCTGATCGGATCAGCGGTGCCGGACCTGGCGCGCGCCCTTCCACTCCTCCGCGCTGATGCGGCAGATGATCTCGTCATTGAAGACATCCTCACCGAGCCGGTCTGCGGCCACATGGTCCACGCGGCCTGCCTCGCGCATCCCGAGACGGGCCATCACCGCGCCGGAGGCGGTGTTGCCTGTGTTGTGCGTGGCATAGACCGCGTCCAGCCCGAGGGTCCCGAAGCCGAGATCAAGCAGCGCGCGGGCGGCCTTTGTGGCGTAGCCATGATGCCAGTAGCGCCGGCCGAGCCAGTAGCCCAGATCGAGGGCGGCATGGTCGCCGGACCGGGCGACCACAGGCGCGTAGAAGTCCTCGGTCGGCTTGAATCCTGCGCACCCGACGATCGTGCCGCCATCAGAAGCCCCGTCAGCGGCGTCATCCGACCGGGTGTCGTCCGCGAGGGTGACGCAGTACGTGCCCGGCGCGGAGAAGACCTCCCGGATCACCTGCCGGCTCTCCTCCACGCTCGTGTGCGGCGGCCAGCCGGCCGGCGGGCCGATGAGCGGATCCGAGGCGAGCGCGAAGAGCGCGCCGGCGTCATTCTCACGCCACGGACGCAGCACGAGCCCGTCAGCCCGGACGGTCCGCGGGAATGGCAGGTTGTCGGGAGAAAATTGCACCGGATCAGCCATGGCGTACCTTTCTGAGGGACTGCGGGATGTGGGGCGGGGAAAGAGGCGGCTGCCAAAATTCGGGGCCGTGGGAATCGTTCAGACCTGCGGATTATCCAGATCGTGCGGATTACGTCGAAATTACTTGGAAGAGGACCTCTTCGCCGCCGCGGATTTCCGTGCCGTCGCTGGTTTCTTTGCCGATTTTGCGGCAGACGGCTTCTTCTTCGCGGCGGTCGTGGTGGCGGTCGTGGTGCGTGAGGCCGCCTTTGCGGACGGCTTCTTTGCGGTTGCGGCGGTCTTCCGGGCCGTGCCCTTTTTCACGGTTGTTTTGGCGGTGCTCTTTTTTGCGGCCGTCTGACGGGAGACCGTCTTTGCCGTCGATTCAGCCGTCGGGGTCTTCGTCGTCGTCGAGGCCTTTTTCGCTGCAGACGGCTTCTGTGCCGTGGTCTTCCTGGTCGTCTTCGTGGCCGCAGGCCTGGCGGCCGTTGCGGCGGGATGCGCGGGGGCGACGGGCCTCCTCATCGCGGCGAGCAGGCCGCTGGGCAACGGGGCGTGGTGCACCGGCTTCGCGGCGGGAGCGGACGACTTCGCCTTCTGCGCGGACTCCTGTGCCCACTTAGCGTACTCGTTCATCTCCTGCTGGCGGACATAATCGCGGTCGATCTGCGCGAACGGGTCGGGTTTGCCCTCATCAGTATCGGAATCCGCCTGGGAAAGCTCCCTCTGGAGCTCGTCATAATCGGTGTCTGTTGTCAGATACTTGAGTTTGCGTGCGTTGCGCCTCTGCTTGGCCTTCTGACGTCCGCGGCCCATTCGGCCTCCTACCAGTCATCGCGGCGCAATCGCCGCGGCTCAAAATGTCCAAATCACCATCTGGTGATTCTACCACCACCGTCACACGCGACCATTAAAGTGAGAGCGTCAGAAGAGCCGATATTCCTTGGAACGACGGGTATGTCCATCGTTTCACGGTAGAAGACGACGAGGTTTGTGATGGCAGACGATTCCACCGAGAAGTCAGACCAGCAGGCGCAGGGGACCGGCGAGGGCTATACCGCCGCCGGCAACAAGATCAGCGCCACGTTCGAGGCCGAGCAGGAGCGCAGCCGCGAGGTGATGGCCAGGCTCGAGAAGGATCCGGGCTCCTTCCGCATGCTCACCGGCGATCGTCCGACCGGCCGCCTGCACCTGGGTCATCTGTTCGGCTCGCTGCAGGAGCGCGTGCGCCTGCAGAACATGGGCGTGCAGACGAATATCATCATCGCCGACTACCAGGTGATCACCGACCGCGACACCACCGCGCACATCCAGGACAACGTGCTCAACCTCATCCTCGACTATCTCGCGGCCGGCATCGACCCGCGCAAGACGATGATCTACACGCATTCCGCGGTCCCGGCGGAGAACCAGCTCATGCTGCCGTTCCTCTCGCTCGTCTCCGAGGCCGAGCTGGAGCGCAACCCCACCGTCAAATCGGAGATGGAGGCGAGCGGCCACGAGCTCACCGGCCTGCTGCTCACCTACCCGGTGCACCAGGCGTGCGACATCCTCTTCTGCAAGGCCAACGTCGTGCCGATCGGCAAGGACAATCTGCCGCATGTGCAGATCACCCGTACCATCGCCCGCCGCTTCAACAACCGCTACGCCAAGAAGAACCCCGTCTTCCCCCAGCCAGACGCGATCCTGACCAACGCGCCGGAGATCCCGGGCCTCGACGGCAAGAAGATGAGCAAATCGCGCGGCAACTCGATCATGCTCTCCGCCACCCCGGAGGAGACCGCCAAGCTCATCAAGCGCGCCAAGACCGATTCGGAGCGCACGATCACCTACGATCCGGTCCACCGCCCGGAGGTCTCCGCCCTGCTGACCACCGCCTCGCTCTGCTCGGGCATCACCCCGCAGGACCTGGCCGAGCAGATCGGCAGCGCCGGTGCGGGCGCCCTCAAGGACTACACCACCAAGGCCGTCAACGGCTATCTCGGCCCGATGCGCGAGCGCCGCGCGGAGCTGGCCAAAGACATGAACGCCATCCGCGACATCCTGCGCGACGGCAACCGCAAGGCCAACCGCATCGCCAACGAGACGCTCGACCAGGTGCGCGACGCCATGGGCATGAAGTACTACGACTGATAATAATCACATTCTCTATCAATCGCGTCGATCTATCCTCATTGACTGAAAGTTTTTCAGCGTCCGATCGACGTGCAGGGGGCTGTGATCCGGATGGTTCCGGATTACGGCCCTGATTTTTTCCATTTGTTATTTATTCCTCGCCTATTTTTGCCCTTGTCAGCGCGAAATCTTGTCTCCCCGGTTTCCGTTTCTCTCCCCTCTCATTCCTACGACTCACAAAAGCCAGTAACATCGCTTTTCCCGTTCAGTGGGGCGGATTCTTCGGACCACCATGATCTATCTCCGTTCAGTGGGGTCGCCGGCTTCAGATGCCTCTTCATCAATCCCACCTATCACAGGGTGAAGGTGATGTTTGCCCATCTGAATCGCGCCCCAACGAACGTGATTAGATTTCCGACATCGCCGTAATCCGCCCCAATGAACGTTGATATTCCCCAACGAGCGCCGATATAGCAGATAGAGAGAAAAAATGGGCAACAGACAGTGATCGACACGGCGCTGACTCGCTGGTTGCTCATTCTGGTTCATTCGCCCGGAAACCAGAGAAACCAGGAATTGACGCGCCTTCCGACCGATAGTGGTTATTCCGCAGACCGCCGGCGCATTCGACGACCGTCGCACAGCTGTCGCATGGTCAGCGCGGAATAAGTCCAAGACGGCTGGTGCGATGACGCCGCAAGCCGGCGCACCGTCAGAACGGCCCGGCGACGCGCCTGCTTACCCGGCTCTCCCATCATCTGCATGTTCCCCCGCGTTCTCTGCCATCCGCTCGGCGACGCGCCGTGCCAGACGCGCCCGGGAGGGGGCATCCCCAAGATCCGCGCCTGTCACCTGGACATAGCGCCAGCCGGCGTCCTCAATCAGCTGGCGCCGACCGGAGTCGAGGGCCCATTGGTAGGCATGATGCTCTCCGTCGTACTCGATGCAGACCTTGAACCGCGGGTACGCCATGTCGAGAAACAGCTGTCGTCCGCCTGCCACACGCACGGCATAATTTGGGTCCGGACAGTCCAGCCCATAACTCATCATCACAAGACGCGTACGGGTCTCCCGTGAGGAATCCGTGTTCTCACGCATGAGACGCAGCGCGCGCCGACAGTCCCGATAGCCCGGAAACACACGGGTACCGTGCTCAAGTGCCCACTGAGCGGACATATCCAGGTATGAGACAAAATCCTCACGGCGGGCACGCTTCAATCGCCCGTCACGGCGCATCAACGAGTCGCCGAGGACGATCAGCTCGCCCAAGCTCAGGCGCGAGGCGCACATCGCCCACGTGCATGCCGGCGAGGTGCATTCACCCGCACCAGTCCGCACGATATCCAACGGCACGCGCCATGTGACAAGCCGAAGTCCTTTGACGTGATATTTCGCGTCCGCGTTCTCGACCACGGCGATCTGCTCATCGAACTTTCCGGGAAGACGAAGATCACGTGGAATTTCGACTGACTGCAGACGCAGCGCCGTCAACAGCGCCCAGACGGGACGACGCCCGGTCCGTTTGAGAATATCTGCGCAGTGCTGCAAACACTCATGCTTATCATGCGTCAGCGCCGCGAGTGCTATGGATTGAACCATAGATCGACAGTATGCAGCTTATTGCCGCGGACCTATCAGCCGAACCGATTGTGGACAATCGGAGCGGCAGCCGCGGGTCGGGAAACCCGGACTGGTACATGACGCAATATGCATGACACACCAAATCTCGGCATTGTCCAAACCGCTTTTTACCCGGTCATGACCACGTCTGACATGTCACGCACCACTCAGGCCCGGCAAACGACGGATATGAACACGGCAGGCTCCGCCACACTGTCGCATCATGCTTTCTCCGCCCATCGAGCAAAGGCACGCGCCGGGATACTCTTTCGACATCCAGTGGGCAGAAGCAGACCACGGAGAGGCCCTATCTGAGTTCGCTGGGGCTGATTCCGGCAGTATTGATGTTTTATCTGCGCTCATTGGGGCATCAACACTGTGATACAGAACCTGCCCCTTCAATCGTTGCAGTCAATAGGACCAATGTATCGATGGGTTACCAACCCCACTGAACGCACATATGCCCTCGCACAAGAGAAAATATGCCCCATCAAACGCATATAAGCCTTCGCGAGAGTCGAGCCATGTCCCACCGGATGCGCATGCACGGCTGCGCGAGCCGGAACATACCTCATCGAACGCCGGAACCGGCTCCCGACACGGGAAAACCGAACACCACCGTGCGGGCCGCAGGCCGGCCGCCTCACGTCAACAAGAGCCACCATTGCCTGCAGAGGTTTGTCGCATTGGCATGAACCTGAGAGGAAATCTGACCTGTCAAAATCGATTTCCGATGTCAGATTTCCCGTAAGGTTCTCCCCCGTTCACCCCGTCGTTTCACCTCTCTTCTATCCTTGAAGAGTGAATTTCTGGCTGAATGTCCTGCTGATCTTCGTCTTCCAGCTCATCGGCGCGCTCTTCTCCTGCACGGAGATGACGCTTGTCTCGCTGCGCGGCTCGCAGATCGAGCAGATGGCGGAGGAGGACGAGCGCGGCAAGCGTGTGGCGAAAGTCGCCTCCAACCCGAACCGCTTCCTCTCCGCCGTGCAGATCGGCACGACGTTCACCGGCTTCCTCTCCGCCTCATTCGGCGCCTCCGCGCTCACCCCGGACATCAACCCCATCCTCATCGGCTGGGGTGTGCCGAAATCGGTGGCAAGTGTGCTCTCGACCATCGTCCTCACGCTCATCATCTCCTACTTCTCCATCGTGATCTCGGAGATGGTGCCCAAGCGCATCGCCATGCAGCGCACCGAGCAGATCGCCCGCGCGGTGGTGCCGGCGGTCGACAGGTTCGCCACGTTCTGCACCCCGCTCATCTTCCTCATCTCCAAGCTCACCAACGGCCTGGTGCGCCTGTTCGGCTTCGACCCGAACGAGACGGAGTCGCAGGTCAGCGACGACGAGCTGCGCGTGCTCGTCTCCTCCAACGCCCAGATCGGCAAGGAGGAGCGCACGATCCTCGATGACGTGTTCGACGCCTCCGATACGGCGATCAGCGAGGTGATGCGCCCGCGCGCCGACGTCACCTTCCTCGAGGCGGACATGCCCATCGCCAAGGCGCAGGAATACGTGCACGGCATGCCCTACTCGCGCTACCCGGTGATCGGCACGGACTTCGACCACGTGATCGGCTTCGTGCATGTGCGCGACCTGCTCGACATCAGCGGCAAGAAGGTGAGCACCGTGCGCGACGTGGTGCGCCCGGTGATGCAGCTGCCGGGCACCTCGCAGCTGCTGCCCTCGCTCACCCAGATGCGCAAGAAGGGCCAGCACCTGGCCATCGTCATCGACGAGTACGGCGGCACGGACGGCATCGTCACCATGGAGGACATGGTGGAGGAGCTCATCGGCGACGTGCGCGACGAGTACGACCGGCCCGAGGAGTCCCGTTCGGACGCCACCGTGTTCACCAACGGCCAGGCGCTCGTGGACGGCGGGATGACGATCGAGGACTTCCATGACGTGACCGGCATCGAGCTGCCGGACGGCCCCTACGAGACGGTGGCCGGCTACTTCCTCGACCAGACCGGCAAGATGGCGTCCGTGGGCGACACGTATTCCTCCGACGACGGCTACGACATGAAGGTGGTCGAGCTGGACGGGCGGCGCATCAAGACGCTGCAGATCACCAAGCGCACCGACGGCCCGGCGGGCACCGGCCCCGACGACGCCGAGTCCGCACCGAGCCGCCGGGCCAATGGCCGCAAGAAGGTCACGGACAAGATCGCCGGCGCGTCTTCCTCATCGGCGAAGAATCCGACAGACAACCCCGCACACAAGGAGAACAAATGAGCACCACACCGACCGCATCCGGCCAGAACGACGTGACAGCATCCGCCCAGGCTGACCAGCATGATGTGACCCGGGCCATCGCGCCCGAAGACGGCCAGGCAGAGATCGAACAGACCGAGATCGCCTCCCCCGCCGAGGAAGAGCTGCCCGACCTCGTGGTGGTCGGCGCGGGACTGTTCGGCCTGACGATCGCCCAGCAGGCCGCCGAGCACGGCCACACCGTGTGTGTGATCGACGTGCGGGACCACATCGGGGGAAACGCTTACTCGTACTTCGACAAGGAGACGGGCATCGAGATCCACCGGTACGGCGCCCACCTGTTCCACACCTCCGACGAGCGTGTGTGGGCCTATGCCAACCGCTTCACGCGCTTCACTGGTTATGTGCACAAGGTCTACGCCACGCACGACGGCGAGGTCTATCCGCTGCCGGTCAACCTCGGCACGATCAACCAGTTCTTCCACGCGCACTACTCCCCCGCCCAGGCGGCGCGGCTCATCAAAGAGCAGTCGGCGCAGGGCGCGGGCGGGCAAGGCGCCGAGCCGGCGAACCTCGAGGAACAGGGCATCCGCCTCATCGGCCGCCCCCTGTTCGAGGCGTTCATCAAGAATTACACGGCCAAGCAGTGGCAGACCGACACGAAGGACCTGCCGGCCAGCATCATCCGCCGCCTGCCCGTGCGCCTCAACTACGACAACCGCTACTTCTCCGACACGCACGAGGGTCTGCCCGTCGACGGGTACACCGCGTGGATGGCCCGGATGATCGATGATCCGAAGATCTGCCTCACCCTCGGCGCGGACTTCTTCGACACCGCGCAGCCGTGGAACAAGCAGGCGCTCGTCGGGCGTGTGCCGGTGGTCTATACCGGCCCGGTCGACCGGTATTTCGGTTACAGCCTCGGCCAGCTCACCTGGCGCACTGTCGATTTCACAGAGCACCGCTACCACGAGAAGGACCACTTCGGCACGCCGGTGATGAACTTCGTGGATGCCGATGTGCCGTACACCCGCTCCATCGAGTTCAAGAACTTCAACCCTGAGCGCACACAGGTCATGCAGGAACCGGAGACGATCGTCTGGGACGAGTACTCGCGCTTTGCCGGAAAGGACGACGAGCCGTACTACCCGGTCAACACGCCCGACGACCGCAGGCTCTTCGCCCGGTACAAGGACCTCGAGAAGGACGAGCCGCGCGTCGTGTTCGGCGGCAGACTCGGCGCCTACGCCTACTTCAACATGGACCAGACGCTCGGCGCGGCGCTCGACGCCTTCGATCAGAAGGTGCTGCCGCTGCTCTGAGCGTGATGCGGGCAAGATGCGTGCAAGGTGCGGGCAAGATGCGGGCGCATCCATGAGGAATGCGCGCGGGTGCGCCGCGGGCTGATCCCCGCCCGCAAAATCTGGTAAAATTGCAGACAGAATCGGTGCGAATCCGACAAATACCGTGATAAACAAAGGAGCCATCATGATCGCTTTGACGGATGATATGAAGCAGATGATCGAGAACAACCTCTGCTATGTGGCGACCGTGGACGACGAGGGCAACCCGGACATCGGCCCGAAGATGTCGGTGGGCGTGCTCGATGACACGCACCTGTTCTTCTACGAGCGCACGGCCCGCCAGACGCTGCGCAACATGCGCGCCAACGGAAAGCTCGTCATCGCCGTGGCCAACCTCGAGTCCAAGAAGGGCTACCGCTTCTTCGGCACGCTCAGCCTCCACCACGGCGACAAGATCTACGCCGACGCGCTCGACTTCGCCGACAGGCACGGCCTCAAGCACCCCGCCTGCGTGCCGGTGCTCGCCGTTCGCCGCGTGGACGTGCTCGACGCGGGCCCGAAGGCCGGCACAACCATCGCCCAGGACTGAGCCTGTGATCGGGGGATCGGCACTGACACCGGTACGGCGCCGGACGGTCCTTCGATTACCGCACGGCCGCAAACATGGGACGAAAGCGCACACGGCACGGCACCATCGGGCGGCCCGACCTCGCCGACCGGCCAGACACCCATCCGCATCCGGGACTGACCGACCGGCTCATCTCCCGCCTGGCCGCGTGGACGGGCCGGCACCGCACGGCCGTCGACTTCCTCGCGGCCGCGGTGCTGCTCGTCATCCCCGCCGTCATGTCGGAGGAGTCGGGGTGCGCGGGGCTGTTTCTGGGCCAGCCCGCCGTGATGGCCCTTGTGTGGACATTCGTCTACGCGATCCCGCTCGCCCTGCGACACACTCATCCGGACGTATGCGCCTGGATGACGGTAGGGCTGCTGCTGTTGCGCCTGCTGATCGGGCCGGTGCTGCTGCTGGGCGACATCGCCGCGCTCTGGGCGCTGTTCGCGGGCATCGCGCACGGCAATCCGAGGCGGCGCTGGTGGTACGCGGGCCTGGGACTTGCCCTGCCCGTCATCTTCCCGCTCCTCGATATCGCCGCCCAGGCACATCCCCCGCTGCTGGCAGGAAAAAATTCCGGCGTGCTCGGCTCCGACCCGGCAGCCGCCGATCTCACCTTCGCCGTCGTCGGCTTCCTCCTGACCGCGGTGACCATCGGCTTCGCCCGCCATCGCGCGGTGGCGTCGCGGCAGGCACGGCTCCTGCGCGAGCGCAACGAGGCGCTCGAGCTGTCCAACCGGCAGCGTGAGGCAGAGGTGGTGATCGCCGAGCGGGCGCGGCTGGCACGCGACATGCACGATGTGGCCGCGCACACGCTCTCGATCCTCATCGTCCTGGCCGACGGCGGCCGCTACGCGGGGGCGCACGATTCGACGGTCGCGCTCTCGACCATGCGCACGATCAAAAAGGAGGCGGACCGGGCGCTGCGCAATACGACAGCGCTGCTCGATGTCACGTCCCCGGAAGAGGCACGCCCGACACAGGAATCAGCCACAGGACCCGCCGGAAGATCCTCAACGGAGGCACAGAGCCACCAGGGTGGGACCGGACACGGCGTCCAGGAATCCCACGCAGGATCTCCGTACCCCGCCTTCCCCCAGTTCCCCCAGGTCACCCCAGTGCCAGAAACGTCCTCGCCCGAATCATCAGTGCCGGAGATGGACGTCTCCTCCCCCTCCTACGCGCATATCGACGCCCTCGTGCAGGAGGCCCGCACCAGCGCGGCCGGGCGCCTCATCATCGTACGGAAGGTGAAAGGCCGGCCTGACCAGACGTTCCTCGTCACCCATCCGCTCGTCTCGGAGACGCTCTACCGCATGGTGGAGGAATCGCTGAGCAATATCCGGAAATATTCGGGGTTGCTCGACGGCCGGCATGTGCGGGCGCTCATCGAGGAGACATGGCTGCCCGGCA
>JAXGWH010000020.1:0-19357 GCA_040773385.1 Aeriscardovia sp.
AGAACGGCGCACAGAACCAAAACGGCAACGCCGCGTGGGGGCGGGCCAACCCGGGCTGGGGCGGCAACGGTAACGGTCAGGCCAACGGCAACGGGTACCAGAACGGTCCGCAGGGACCGGCCAATGGCTATGGTCCCGGCAACGGGTACGGCCCCAATGGGTACGGCGCGGGCAACGGTCCTGCAGGATACAGTGCCGGCAATCCCGGCAATGCGGGCAACGGTTACGGTCCGAACGCCGGCTATAACGGCGGCAACGGCTACAACGGCAACGGCTACGGGCCCAACGGCCAGTACCGCAACCCGCAGGGCGGCTGGAACCCGCCGCAGGGCCAGAACCAGGGCTCGCCGTTCGCCAATCCGTACCAGAACCCCTATCAGAATCCGTACCAGAACCCGTACAACACGCCGTTCGGCATGCAGCAGTTCAACCCTGACGACCAGAACCAGAACCCGGTGTTCGGCAAGTGGGACTGGACCGCGGTCCTCGCGTTCATCCTGTCCCTGTCCGCGTATTTCTGCTTCATCGCGCTGCCGCTCGGTTTCTACGCGTACCGTCGTGACACCGTGCTGCACATGAAGGGCAAGGGCTTCGCCGTCGCCGCCATCGTCATCTCGATCCTCGAGATCATCGGCTTCATCATCCTGCTGCTCAACCCCGGCTTGTTGCAGTCGGTGATGTCCTCGGCCGGCCTGTCCGGGTCGGGCACCGCCTCGTCCGGGCTGATTCAGACGCTGTTCCTTCTGGGCTGAGAGACGGACGGCACGGACACGAACGGTCTTCGAACAGACGACACGAAGGGCCGACCCAAACGGTCGACACGGACGGTCGGCCTTGTCTGAGAGGATGGGAAGTCGTCGGAGAAGGACTTCGGCATGACCGTCGCTCAGAACAATCTCGGAACAATCTCGGAACAATCGCAGAGGCGTTCCCGGAACAATCACAGAGGGGGACCAATGACGCAGGTCACGGATTTCAGGCAGGCAGGCTTCGACTCCGTGTACGACGAACTGAAGTGGCGCGGGCTCATCGCCCAGACCTCCGACGAGGAGCGCCTCAAAAAGACGCTTTCCGGCGATCCGATCTCCTTCTATACCGGTTTTGACCCCACCGCGCCGTCCATCCACATCGGCAACCTCGTCCAGGTGCTCGTCATGCGGCACCTGCAGGAGGCCGGACACCATCCCATCGTGCTGGTGGGCGGGGCGACAGGCCTCATCGGCGACCCCCGACAGTCGGGCGAGCGCACGCTCAACCCGGCCGACACCGTGGCACAGTGGGTGGAGAAGCTGCGCGGGCAGATCTCCCGTTTTCTGGTGACCGACGGTGGCAATCCGGCGCGTTTCGTCTCTAACTATGACTGGACGAGCAAACTGTCGGCCATCGATTTCCTGCGGGAGATCGGCAAGAACTTCCGCATGGGCCCGATGCTCGCCCGTGACATCGTCGCGCGGCGCCTCGCCTCGCCGGAGGGCATCTCCTACGCGGAGTTCAGCTACCAGATCCTGCAGGCGAATGATTTTCTCCACCTCTACGACGCGGAGCATGTGGTGCTGCAGACCGGTGGCAACGACCAGTGGGGCAACCTCACCGGGGGCCTCGACCTCATCCACCGTCTGCGCGGGGTGGACGTCAACGTGATGACCAGCCCGATCATCACCGACTCGCAGGGCAAGAAGTTCGGCAAGTCGGAGGGCAACGCCATGTGGCTCGATGGCTCCATGCTCAGCCCGTACAAGTTCTACCAGTTCTGGCTCAACCAGCCCGACGACCAGGTGGTCAAGCTGCTCAAGGCGTTCACCTTCCTGCCCAAGGAGCGCATCGAGGAGCTGGCCAAGGAAGTCGAGGAGAATCCGGGCGCACGGCAGGCGCAGAAGGTGCTCGCCGCGCAGGTGACCGGCTTCGTCCATGGTGACAAGGCCGTGGAGGAGGCGGTCTCCGCCTCGCAGGCGCTGTTCGGCCGCGGGGGCGATCTCGCCGGGCTCTCCGAGGGCACGCTCGAGGCGGCGCTCGAGGGGCTCAAGAACGTGGAAAACGCGGACGGCGGCAAGTCGTTCGCCCAGGCGCGCCCGGGGGAGGGCGTGGCCACGGCCGCCAAGGAGGCGGGCCTGTTCCCGTCCGTGTCGAAGGCCATGAAGGCCATCGCGCAGGGCGGTCTGTATATCAACAACAATCGTGTGGCGGAGACCTCCGCCACGCTCAAGGATGAGGACTTCCTGGACGGCCGCTTTGTCGTGCTGCGCCGGGGCAAGAAGGCCCTCGGGGCTTTGGAGGCCACCAAGTGAGCGAGTACAACAACAACGGCAGCGGGCGCGGCGAGGGCTGGCGCGGTTCTTACAGGGGAAACGGCGGATCCGGGCACGGGTATTCCGGGCACGGCTCCTCGGACCACGGTTCCTTCCATCGCGGCGGCAATGGCGGCGGATTCCACCACGGCGGCTCGGGCGCCGGCAACGGGCGTTCCGGGGGATTCCATCGCGGCTACGGGCACGGCGGAAACGGCGGGTACAACCATGACGGCAACCGTTCCGGCGGCTTCCGCCACGACAACCGTGACAGCGAGGGCCGTTCGTTCCATCGTGATGGCGAGCATCGTTCCTTCAACCGGGACGGGGGGCATCGTTCCTTCAACCGGGGCAACGGCGGCGGTTTCCATCGCGACGGTGACAATCATTCCTTCCATCGCGACGGCGAGCGTCGCCCGTTCTCCCGCGACGGGCAGGGCGGCGGCCATCGTTCCTTCGGCCGGAACAACGATCATCGTTCGTACAACCGCGATAACGGCCATCGTTCCTTCGACCGTGACCGTCAGGGCGGGCGTGGATACTCCCGCGGCGGCGACCGTCACGGCTATTTCGACCACCAGAAAGAGAGCGACCCGTTCTCTTATGGCGGTGCTCGCGGCGGGCAGAATGACCGTCGTGGTGGGCGTCGTTCGTTCGACCGCGGCAATGACCATCGCCCGTTCACGAGGGACGGGGAGCATCGTTCCTTCAACCGCGGCGGTTCATTCCACCGCGACGGGGAGCACCACTCCTTTGACCGGAACGACCGCACCGGTGATCGTCGCAGTTCCTTCCGCCGTGATGATCAGCATGACCAGCGTTCCTTCCGTCACGATGGCGGCAACGATCATTCCTTCCATCGTGATGACGGGCATCGTTCCTTCGGCGGTGACAACGATCGTCGTAACGACCACCGCACTTTCGGCCACGACAATGATCGGCGTTCCTTCGACCAGGACAATGGCCATCGCTCCTTCGGCCATGGCCATGATGACCGTCGCGGCGGTTTCGACCGCTCCGGTGCGGGCTATCGCCGTGACGACCGCCGGGGCGGCCAGCGCAACTCCGGCTACCGCGGCGGCGACCGCTTCAGCCAGAACGGCCCGCGCGAGTTCGAGTCGCAGAACCCCTACACCGACCGTCGTCCGGGCGAGCCGAAGATGCCCAAGGGCATGGAGTGGTCCATGCTCTCCGGTGATGACAAGCGCCGCCTGAGGGGGCTGAGCAAGGAGCACGCCGAGAACATCGGTCTGCACATCCTCGCCGCCTATGCGCTCGAGGAGAGCGACCCGGCCGGCGCGCTCGCACACGCCAAGTGGGTGGCCCGCCAGGCCTCGCGCGTCGACATCGCCCGTGAGACGCTGGGCCTCGTGGCCTACCGCCAGGGTGACTGGAAGCTCGCCGACCGCGAGCTGCGCACCGCCTACCGCATGAACGGCGAGAGCGACTATCTGCCCATCATCGCCGACTGCGAGCGCGGGCTCGGCCACCCGGAGAAGGCCATCGAGATCGCCCTCTCCGACGACGCCAAGGCCCTCACAGGCGAGGCGAAGGCGGAGATGATGATCGTGTTCGCCGGCGCTTACGCGGACCGCAAGCAGTACGACCAGGCGCTCAAGATCATCCGCACGCTCGAGAACGTGCCGGGCCTTTCCGGCGCCTACCAGATGCGCGCGCTGCAGGCCGAACAGAACTTCCTTGACGAGGCGGGCCGCATCGCCGAGTCGGAGAAGCTCGACGACAAGGCCGACGAGCTCGAGGACAAGTATGCCGACAAGGACGAGCCGGAGGATCCGGCCGGCGCCTTGCAGGACACGGATCTCGAGCATCTGAGCTCCGATGACGACGAGAACCTGCAGTCCGCGCTCGGCGTGGACTTCGAACAGCTCGCGGACGAGGAGGACCAGGCCCGCTGGCAGGAGCGCCGCGACGCCTGGGATGCCGAGCATGCCGACCGTGATGACGATGGGTCCGATGAGGGGTCGGATGAGTCGGATGAAGAGGGGTCTGACGAGGATTCCTCGGATTCGTCCGATTCGTCGGATACTTCGGATGACTCGCCTGCCGGGTCCTCGGCTGACCGAGATGAGGGATCCGAGGATGTTGATTCCCAGGGTTCCGATTCTGCCGCACAGGGTGATCCCGATGGCCATCCCGCCGATTCCGAGGGGAAGGACGGGGATATCCCAGTCGCCGACGGCGACGCGCCGGATGACACGGCCTCCGGTCACGGTGATTCCGATGGCCGTCCCGCCGATCCTGATAAGCCCTCCGATCCAGACAAGGATGACGCGCAGTGACCGCCCATCTGCTCACATCCAGCGACGGGCCTCTTCAGGAGCGCTACCGTCTCGCGCTGCTTGATCTCGACGGCGTGGTCTACCGGGGCAAGGACCCGGTGGCCCACGCGGCCGATTCGATCACGAAGGCCGCGCGGGCGGGCATGGTCATCACCTATACGACCAACAACCCTTCGCGCACCGCGCAGACGGTGGCCGACCAGATCGCCGGCTTCGGCATCGATGTCACCGCCAGGCAGGTCATCACCTCCGCGCTCGTGGCGGCCCGGCTTCTTCGCCGCAGGCTCCCTGAGGGCGCGAAAGTGTACGTGTGCGGCGGTGAGCCGCTCAAGCAGCAGGTGAGGGCGCACGGGCTGACCGTGGTCGACAGCGCCGACGAGCATCCTGACGCCGTCATCGCCGGCTGGTTCCCCGACATCGGCTGGAAATACCTCGCCCAGGCATGCATCGCCATCGAGCACGGCGCGCAGTTCTATGCCACAAACCGCGATCTCACCCTGCCGCGCGAGAAGGGCCTGACGCCGGGCATCGGCGCGTTCGTCAACGCCATCATCACCACCACCGGCAAAAGGCCGCTGGCCTCGGCCGGCAAGCCGGAATCGGCCATGTACGACGAGGAGCGGGAGATCTATGCCGAGGGCGGCGACGCGCTCGTGCCGGTGTCACAGTCGCTGCCGGTGGGCGACCGGCTCGACACGGACATCGAGGCGGCCAACCGCGGCGGCTACGACTCGCTGTGCGTGCTGACCGGTGTGACCGACGCGCGCCAGCTGCTCCTCGCGCCCCCGATGCTGCGTCCCACGTTCATCAGCAAGGACCTGCGCGGGCTCGCACAGACGCATGAGGCACCGGAACCCGTCGGACCCGCAGGTCGGGAGGCCTTCCACCTGGGCGAATGGCTCGCCGTTTACAATGAGGCCGGCAAGAGGATCGACATCCGTGCGGACGGCCCGCGAACGGGGGAGGGCCAGCCGGAAGGCACCGGGTCTCAGTCTGATTTTTCGTCGCAGTCTCATTCTTCGGACACTGCCAGTTCTGCGGACCATACTGGTCATACTGATTACGCCACGTCGGTCGACGCCCTGCGGGCCGCGTGCCAGCTGTGCTGGACGCTCGCCGATGCGGGCGTGGACGTGTCCGCTCTTTCACTGCCGGGGTTCGATCTATGAGTGATACAGACAACGAGACCGACATCCCCCCGATCCCTGATGATCCGGTGACGGATACATATCCGCTCCTCGCCCATCTGGAGGACGAGGACGATTCCCAGCGCCTGCAGGCTTTCACACAGGTCCTGGAGGAGATGCGCGGCGAGCTCGACCGTCTGCCCGACCTGGACAAGGCCGATCGCGGGGAACATGGCCGGGAACACGGCAGGGAAAACGGGAAGGACCGACGCTGATGGGTCCCGGTCCGGTCCGCGTGGAGGGCGCGGTGGCACACGGGCGCGGCGCGGCGGACGGCCTCGTCCGGCTCGACGTGGCACTTGTCGACCGTGGTCTCGTCGGCTCGCGCACCCGGGCGCAGCGGCTCATCCGCGCCCGTGACGTGCTTGTCAACGGAAGGACCGCCGACAGACCGTCCCTCAAAGTGGGGCAGAGGGACGACCTGCGCACCACCGCCGATCTGCACTACGTCTCACGCGGCGCCCTCAAGCTCGTCGGGGCGCTCAAGTCCTTCACCCCGTGGGGCCTTGCCTCGCCGGAAGGCCGCGACTGTCTCGATATCGGCGCTTCCACGGGCGGCTTCACGCAGGTGCTGCTGGAGAACGGGGCGCGCCGCGTCATCGCGCTCGACGTCGGCCACGGCCAGCTTGATCCCTCGATCGCCCGCGATCCCCGTGTGACGAATATGGAGGGGCGCAATATCCGCGATGTCACGGCGGCGGACCTGCCGTTCGTCCCCGATTACGTCGTCTCGGATGTCTCGTTCATCTCGCTGACCTACGTCCTGCCGGTCATCGCGCGGATTCTGGGAAAGCGTCCTTCCGGGGGTGACGACGGGCACGCCGGACGCGCCGGGGAACGGCGCCCGGCCGAGATCCTCCTGCTCGTCAAACCGCAGTTCGAACAGGGCTCGCGCTCGGCGCTGGGCAAGGACGGCATCCTCACGGACGACGCCCGCAGGCGGGCGGCCCGCGACCGTGTCGTCTCCTGTGCGAAAAAGCTCGGTTTCGCGGTGAAGGGCTGTGTCGACTCGCTGGTCGCGGGGGAGCACGGCAACCGCGAGTATCTGCTCTGGCTGCGATCCTGAGGGGCGGCCCGTGCCCAGTTTTCCACAATCGGACCGTCGCTTTTCGAACGGATGTTCGACCGCTACGATAGAAGCCAGAAAGGGGGACCACATGGCGCAACGCACGGCAATCCTTGTCATCCGGCCCGATATCTCGCGGGATGTGGTCGACTTCGTCCGCTCGTCGCTGAGCAGGGCGGGCATGGCCGTCGATCTCGTCACCGACATGCCCAGCCGGCGGCTGGGACAGTGGCGCAAACCGGTCGTCGACCCGGCAACGGAGATCGCCGTCGTCCTCGGCGGCGACGGGACCATCCTCGGCGCGGCGGAGCTCGTCAAATCGACGGATATCCCGATCCTCGGCGTCAATATGGGCCATGTCGGCTTCCTGGCCGAGTTCGAGAGCTTCCAGCTCAAAGAGGCGATCGCACGGATCGTAGACCGCGACTACCACATCTCGCACCGCACGCTCGCCGACGTGATGGCCTATATCCCCGGCCATGAGGAGCCGCTGCACGACTGGGCGCTCAACGAGGCGACCATCGAGAAGGCCGAGCGCGGCCGCATGGTCAGCCTCGGCATCGCCGTCGACGGGCAGGAGATCAGCTCGTACTCGGCGGACGGCCTCATCCTCTCCACGCCGACCGGGTCGACCGCCTACGCCTTCTCCGCGCACGGCCCGGTCATCTGGCCCGACGCCGACTGCCTCGAGATGGTCCCGCTCGCCGCGCACGCCCTCTTCGCCCGGCCCCTCATCCTCGGCCCCCACGCCCGTGTGCGCGTGGGTGTGCTCGAAGGCAACTCCGAGGGCGCCTGGCTCACGTGCGACGGGCGGCGCTCGGCGGAGCTGCCGATCGGCTCGCGCGTCGTCATCCAGGAATGCAAGGACCGCCTGTCCATCGCCACACTCTCCGAGGTGCCGTTCAGCAGAAGGCTCGTGACCAAGTTCGATCTGCCTGTCACCGGCTGGAGGTTGCGCTCCGGGCAGACCGCCGACACGGACGGTGACAGCTTGGCCCACGCACCCGGTCCCGGCTCGCAGGGGAAGGCGGGCGGCCATGCTCTCTGAACTGGAGATTCGCCATCTTGGCCCGATCTGGCACGCCGATCTCAAGATGGGCCCGGGAATGATCGCCATCACCGGCGAGACGGGCACCGGCAAATCCATGCTCCTGTCCGCCGTCGGGCTCGTGCGCGGCGCCCAGGCGGACACGCAGCGCGTCAGCGCCGGCAGCACCGAGACGTGGGTGCAGGCCATCTTTGACTCGCCGGCGGGATCCGAGGCGCTCGCGCTCGCCAAGGACGCCGGCGTGCCCGCCGAGGACGGCGAGCTCTTCCTCGCCCGGCGCGTGCCCGCCAAGGGCCGCAGCCGCAGCGTGCTCGACGGCCACACCGTGCCCAAGGCTGTTCTGCGGGATGTGTGCGACTCGATGCTCATCGTCCACGGGCAGTCCGAGCAGCTGCGCCTCGTCTCCTCAGCCCGCCAGCGTGAGTTCCTCGATGATTTCGCCGGTCTGTCGGAACGGCTCTCGCAGTACGGGCAGGCGTGGGATCAGTACCACCAGGCCGACGCGCGGCTCGCCCGGCTGCGCTCGCAGCAGGCGCAGGCGCGCCAGCAGTCCGACTATCTGCATGACTCGCTCGAACAGATCCGTCGTGTCGACCCGCGTCCCCATGAGGACGACGAGCTGCGCGAGCAGCGCACGCGCATCGAGAATTCCGCACAGATCCGCGACGCGCTCCTGCAGGCCATCTCCGCCCTCGACCCGACCGCGCTCGACATGGCAGGGCAGGATGACGAAGTCCCTTCCGCTGCGGCACTGCTCGAGCAGGCGCGTCAGGCGCTGCGCCCTGCGGAGAAGGTCGCCCAGGTGGCCCAGGCCGCAAGCCAGATCGGCGATCTGGCAGCCCAGATCTCCGATATCGTCTCCCAGCTCTCGGCCCAGCTCGACGCAGGCAGCGGCACCGACCAGGATCTCGATACCATCAACGGCCGCATCCACGATCTCTCCGAGCTCACACGCCGCTGGGGACCCACCATCGATGACGTGCTCGCCTGGAAGGACAAGGCGGAGAAGGAACTCGAGGAGACCGACGCCTCGCCCGAGCACCTCGACAAGCTCACCACAGAGCGTGCCGAGGCGCTGTCACAGGCTTACAAGCTCGCCCTCGGCATCCATG
The DNA here is from genome assembly GCA_040773385.1 of Aeriscardovia sp. GTDB lineage: Bacteria > Actinomycetota > Actinomycetes > Actinomycetales > Bifidobacteriaceae > Aeriscardovia. The sequence goes on from JAXGWH010000020.1 coordinate 8,999, forward strand.
AGGAACGGCGTGCCGCCGCGGCGCATCTGGCCGACATCGTCAACCACGAGCTGAAGAGCCTGGCGATGGACGGCGCACGGCTCTCCGTGCACGTCACACAGCGGGGAGGAGAGGAGGCGCTCGACGCCACCGGCATCGACACGGTCGACTTCCTCTTCTCCGCCTATCCAGGTGCCCCGGAGCAGCCGCTCGAAAAGTCCGCCTCGGGCGGCGAGCTGTCGCGTCTCATGCTTGCCCTCGAGCTCGCGCTCGCCGAATCGCGCAAGGACGCCGCACAAAAGAAAGGCCTCGGCAGCGAGCCGACCTTCATCTTCGACGAGGTGGACGCCGGTGTGGGCGGCGAGGCGGCCGTCGAACTGGGCAAACGTCTCGCGTGGCTCGCCCGTTCGGCGCAGGTGATCGTCGTCACCCATCTCGCCCAGGTGGCCAGCTGGGCGACCACCCAGTTCGTCGTCGCCAAGAAGCGCCGGCCCACGGAAGACGGCTCGGCCGTCACCACCACCGTCACGCAGGTCGAGGGGGCGGCACGCGAGCAGGAGATCGCCCGTATGCTCTCCGGCTCGGATACGGAGCTCTCGCTCGACCATGCCCGGGAACTGCTCGCCTCCAGCACGATCAGCCCGTCCAACCCCGCGCCGGAGGAGACACGGGAACAAACAGGCCCGCAGGCGCGGCCCTGACCGCCGATCAGCGTAAAATTCCCCACAGCACACCGTCCTGAGAGGACGGGCGCGGGGCGCGGGTCCGGGGCATATGCCCGACGGACGAATCGAAGGAGCGTCATGGCAGACGAGAACAAGAACGACGAGGACACGCAGCCGATCGCCCCGCCGCCCGTCGCCCACCATCGTGCCGACGGTTTTATGCCGATTGCCTCGGAGCGGCTCTCCCAGGTCCGTTATGTGTTCATCGTCCAGATCGAGGACGGTGTGGCCTCCGCGCGCTCACGGTCCTGCCTCGAATACGCCGATGCCGTCCTGATGGCGTGGCCCGATGAGACGGCGGAGGGCATACTGCCTTCCGACCAGGTGGACCACGAGGCCATGGCACGTGCCGAGAAAGAGATGGAACGCCATATCGTGGCGTTCAGACTGGCGGAACGTGCCGACCAGACCGATGTGATGGGCGACGAGCTCGTCAAGATCGCCGCCGCCGCCGCCGTCATCCGGCATGCTTACCAGCCCCAGGTTCGCATCCCCACGATCGAGGAGATCTCGCGCGTCGTGGGAGAGGAATGGAACGAGGAGATGGGCTCCATCGATGCGGAGGAGCTCGAGAACGGCGAGGAGCTGCGCCACGACGTCGAGGTCGCCACGCAGAACGGGCCGACCGGCAACATCCCCTCCGCCGAGGAGCTGCGCGAGAAGCGCGAGCATGAGGCGCGTGAGGACCGCCGGCGCCATCAGCGTGAGTCATGGGAGCAGGAGAGGTTCGGCTCCGGCAAACAAAATGGCGGTGATGATACAGCCGCGAATGATGGCGTCACCGACGAGACGGACGGTGACGCCGCGGCCGGCGGGAACAACGATGCGGACAGCAATGGGGGCAACGAGCAATGATGGTCCCATCATTCCCTTCTTCCTCCTTGCCTCCGGACTCGACACTGTCCGTGGGGCAGGCGTCCGGATCTGCGGCCGACCAGTCCGCACAAGGGGCACAGGTGTCCCGGCCTGCCGTCGGCCGATCAGACGCCCGTCGACGCCAGGCGCCGCTCCTGTCGTACCTGCGTGCCCGCGGCTCATGGCGCGGCAACAGGCATTCCCGTCTGCGCATCGGCATCATGGGCGGCACGTTCGATCCCATCCACAACGGCCATCTCGTGGCGGCGAGCGAGGTCGCCTGGAACTACGATCTCGATGAGGTCATCTTCGTACCGACAGGACGGCCGGCCTTCAAACTCGGCAAGCATGTGACGAACGCCGAGGACCGCTATCTGATGACGGTGATCGCCACCTCCTCCAACCCGCGTTTCACCGTCTCCCGCGTCGACATCGACCGGCCCGGCGTCACGTACACCGTCGACACCCTGCGCGACCTGCACGCCCAGTATCCCGACGCCGAGCTGCTCTTCATCACCGGCGCCGACGCCGTCGCGGAGATCCTGCGGTGGAAGGACGCCGACGAGCTGTTCCGGCTGGCGCGGTTCGTCGCCGTCACCCGGCCGGGCTACTCCTCGGATCTGAGCCGGCTGCATCTGCCACAAGGGCGCGTGGACGTGCTCGAGATCCCGGCGCTGTCCATCTCCTCCACCGATGTGCGCGCACGCGCAGCACGTCACGAGCCGGTGTGGTACCTCGTGCCCGACGGGGTGGTGCAATACATCGCCAAACACGGGCTGTATCGTGACGACGGCGATCTCGTCGCCGATCCTTCCGCGCCCACGGCGCCCGACCCCTCCACCGGCGGACTGTCCGTCTGATGCGCGGGACCCGGATCCCCGTCCATCCGGGATATCTGGACCCATTTGGGGTGCCGCACCCCGCAATCCCCGTCATCACAGGGCGTCTGTATGAGCCGGTAGCATAAAAAAGGCTTTCTGGCCGATGGAGTTGTGACTCGCGACACAGGTGGGGAGATCACGGTGAGCGTACTTCTCGAAGGCGTACCGGATAAAAATCTTGTTCTCGTGACCGGGCGTGCGTACCCGAAACTGGCACAGGACGTGGCCGACCAGCTCGGCATCGACGTGCTCAAGACCACGCAGTATGACTTCGCCAACGGCGAGATGTACTGCCGCTACACACAGTCCGTGCGCGGTGCGGACGCTTTCGTGCTGCAGTCGCACACGCAGCCCATCAACAAGTGGATCATGGAGCAGCTCATCATGATCGACGCCATGAAGCGGGCGTCCGCGCGCTCCATCACCGCCGTCGTGCCGTTCCTGGGTTATTCACGCCAGGACAAGAAGCACCTCGGCCGCGAACCCATCTCCTCACGTCTCATCTTCGACCTGTTCACCGCCGCGGGCGCCGACCGCATCATGTCGGTGGATCTGCACGCCGCCCAGTCGCAGGGCTTCTTCGACGGCCCGGTGGACCATCTGCAGGCCATGCCGCTGCTCACCAGCTACATCAAGACCCGCATCACCGACCCGAGCAACATCGCCGTGGTCTCCCCGGATGCCGGCCGCATCCGCGTGGCCGAGCAGTGGGCGGCGGCCCTCGGCGGCGGCCCTCTCGCGTTCGTGCACAAGACGCGTGACATCCGCCATCCCAACCAGGCCGCCTCGCACCGCGTGGTGGGTGACGTGGCGGGCAAGGACTGCGTGCTCGTGGACGACATGATCGACACCGGAGGCACCATCTACGGCGCCACGCAGTGCCTGCACGAGGCCGGCGCAAAGTCGGTCACCATCGTGGCAACGCACGGCCTGCTCAACGACCCGGCCCTCGAGCGCCTGCGCAAGTGCCACGCCAAGGAGATCGTGCTCACCGACACGGTGCCGATCCCGGCCGAGAAGCGCCTGCCGAACATGACGGTGCTTTCCATCGCCCCGCTGCTCGCCGCCGCCATGAAAGCCGTCTTCACCGACGGTTCGGTGGCCAAGCTCTTCGAGGAGTTCCCCAAGCGCCAGGGCAGCGACTTCCTCCTCGCCTGAGGCAGGCGGCGTACAATTCTGAACGTGCCGCTGAGGCGGCAATTCCCCCATGGTGTAATGGCAGCACACGGGCCTTTGGAACCCTTAGTCTTGGTTCGAATCCAGGTGGGGGAACGAGAACAGCGATGAGGCGGCAGGGATATCCGCAAAGGATGTCTCCCGCCTCTTTCGTCCCGGATCCTGCGCTCGCGCGCAGCAGGGGCAGGAAGGTTGGTTCTATGGGCATCAGTGCGGCGATCATCCTCGCGGCGGGCCAGGGCAAGCGCATGAAATCACAGACCTCCAAGGTCCTCTTCTCCATCGCGGGCGTGCCGTTCATCCGGCGTGTGATGCGCGCGGCGAAGGCGACCGATCCGCGCGTGCTCTCCGTCATCCTCGCCCGCACCGACGAGAAGGTGACACCGGTGGTGATGGCCGAGAATCCCGACACGCGCCGCTTGGTGCAGGACCAGTTCAAGGGCACCGGCTACGCCGTGCGGTGCGCCGTCGACCAGCTGGGCGATGTGTTCGGCAATGCCGTCGAAGGCCGGTCCGACCCGGTGATGATTCTGGCCGGCGACATGCCACTGCTGGATGCCGGCACGCTCACCGCCTTCGTGGACGATTACCGCCGGCACGGCAGTCTCGCCTCCGTGCTGACCACCACGCTGAAGGATCCGACCGGCTACGGGCGCATCGTGCGCGATGCCTCGGGCCACGTCACTTCCATTGTGGAGGAGCGCGACGCCACAGCCGAGCAGCGCAGAATCACCGAGGTGAACACCTCCGTCTACCTGTTCGACCCTGCGGTGCTCAAGGAGGGCCTGACCACCCTTGATGACGACAACGATCAGCACGAGCTGTACCTCACCGACGTCATCGCCTTCGCCGCGAAGAAAGGGCTCGTCACCAGTTTCACCGCGCCCGACCCGCTGTGCGTGGAGGGCGTCAACGACAGGGTCCAGCTTGCGAACCTGGCAAAGCGCTACAACCGCCGTGTGTGCGAGAAATGGATGCGCGAGGGCGTCACCATCCTTGACCCGGATACCACGTGGATCGAGGACTCCGTCAAACTGGCGCAGGACGTCACCCTCCTTCCTGGCAGCTTCCTCCAGGGCAGGACCGTCGTGGAGCAGGACGCGGTCGTCGGGCCGTACACGACCCTCATCGACGCCACCGTGCATGAGGGCGCGGTGGTCGAGCGTGCGCGCGTGCAGGAGACCGAGATCGGCAGGCACGCGAACATCGGCCCGTGGACGTACCTGCGTCCGGGCAACGTGCTCGCCGACGACACGAAGGCCGGCGCGTTCGTGGAGATGAAGAAGGCCCATGTGGACCACGGCACAAAGGTGCCGCACCTCATCTACCTCGGCGACACGCATATCGAGCATGACTCCAACGTGGGCGGCGGCACCATCACCGCCAACTATGACGGCAAGAGCAAGCACCGCACCCATATCGGCGCGGGCGTGCATATCGGCGCGGGCAACATGCTCGTCGCCCCGGTGAGCGTGGGCGACGGCGTGACCACCGGCGCCGGCTCGGTCATCCGTCATGATGTGTCCGACGGGTCGATGGTGTTCTCCGAGAACACGCAGCACGAGGTGAAGAACTGGCTGCCCCGCTACGAGCGCTCCGACGCCAACTGGGACTACGGCAACGGCCGGCCCAAGGCCGATGAGGGGCCGGGTGCCGGCGCGGACCAGAAGAACAAGTGAGAAGCGAGAAAGGGACACACTGTGAGCGCGAATCCTGATTCGATCGCCGCCATCAAGGTGGCGGCACTGGCCGCCGACGAGACGAAGGCCGCGGACATCACCGCCTTTGACGTCTCCCAGCCGCTGGCCATCACCGACGCCTTCCTGCTGGCCACCGGCTCCTCACCCCGGCAGGTGCTCGCCATCGCCGAGAACATGGAGCACCGGCTGTACGAGAAGCTCGGCCTCAGGGCGGTGCGCCGCGAGGGCCTGGACGAGGCGTCGTGGGTGCTGATCGATTACGGCGACTTTGTGCTCCATGTGTTCGACGAGAGCTCGCGCGCCTTCTACCGGCTCGATGATCTGTGGGGCGACTGCCCGCGCATCGACCTGGACCTGCCCAGCCCGGAGGAGGCCGCGGAAAAGCTCGGCGTGCACGAGAACCGTCCTGTGGGCGGCCCGTCCGACGCGGCCGAGGTGGCCGCCGCCTCCGCGCAGAAGGCGCAGAAGGCGCAGGAGGCGCAGGAGGCGCAGGAGGACGTCGACCATGAGTGAGGCAGATTCTTCCGCCGGACAGGGTGCCGGAGACAGGTCAGGCCGGCCTGTCGCCGGACAGGCCGCGGCTGCCGATTCCTCCGCCTCGCAGGCCGCGAAGGCCAAGATGGCCGCCATCGACCCGCGCATCCTCTTCACCGCGCCGGCCGGGCGTGAGCATATGGCCCGCAGTGTCATCCTCGTGCGCCACGGCCGTACGGGCTACAACGCCGTCCACCGCATCCAGGGCCGCACGGACATCGAGCTGGACGAGAAGGGCCTGTGGCAGGTCACGGAGACCGGCAAGGCACTGCGGTCCCTCTATGTGGAGTCCGAAACCGCGAAAGCGGAAGGCCGGCGCCAGCTTGTCGTCTCCTCGCCGCTGAAACGCGCCGCCCAGACGGCGCACGCCTTCGCCGACCCGCTCGGCCTGCCCGTCCACACCGACGAGCGCATCGAGGAGCGCGACTTCGGCCAGTGGGAGGCATGGTCGCAGAAAGACCTCATGGCGCATTTCCCCGTCGACTTCCGCGGCTGGCAGAACGGTGACGGTTCCGAGCTCAAGCACGGCGCCGAGGCGAAGCCGCACGTCTTCGCCCGCGGTGTCGCCTCGCTCAACGACTGGGCGCAGAAGGCCGATCCGACGACCGACCTGTTCTATTTCTCGCATGGCTCGCTCCTCGCCCAGCTCATCCAGGGCGTGGTTGGCTCCGGATATCCCACCGGCTTTGAGTCGATGGCGAGCATGCGCAACGCGCACTGGGCCGTCCTGCAGCCGGTCTTCTTCGATGGGACGCACTATCACTGGCGGCTCGTCGACTACAACCACGGCCCGCAGGCGGCGGCCGATTCCAAGAAGTGGAACGGGGACATGACCCCGCTCGGCCTCAACTGAGGGCGTGGGATATGGCGTACATCACCCACGACGGCGGCAATTTCAGCACGTCCGGCAATCTGTCGCGGTTCTCGGCGTCAGTGCTGCACGAGGGCGATCCCGCGCATGTGCCCGGCCGTGTGGTGATCGTGCGCCACGGGCGCACCAGCTACAACCTGCTCGGACGCATCCAGGGCGTGGCCGACATCCCGCTTGACGACCACGGCCTGTGGCAGGCGCGCACGAGTGCCGCCGCACTGCGCGGCGTGTACGTGGACCAGGCCACCGCCCGGGGCGACGCTCGCCGCCAGCTCGTCGTCTCCTCTGACCTGACACGCGCCCGCCAGACGGCCCAGGCGTTCGCTGACCCGCTCGGTCTGCCGGTCCATCTCGATGAGCGGCTTGAGGAGCGCTATTTCGGCCAGTGGGAGGGTATGACGTTCGAGGAGATCAAGCGTCAGAGCCCGGATGACTACTATTCCTGGCTCGCGCATGAGGGCGGGGAGATGCGCCACGGCTTCGAGCCTGCCGACCACGCCGCCTGCCGCGGGGCGCAGGCCGTGCAGGACTGGGCGGCCCGCTGCGATCCGGGCACGGACCTGTTCGTGTTCGCGCACGGCTCGGTCATCATGCTGATGCTGCAGAAGCTGCTCGGAACGGGGACGGCGACGAATTATCTCGGGCTGTCAGGCATGGGCAACGCCCGGTGTGCGCAGATCAGGCCGAACTTCGTCAGCCGCGACCGGTATCTGTGGATGCTCGACGCCTACAACGCCGGTCCTGCCGAATCTCTCGACAGCAGGCTCTGGAACGGGGAGTAAGCAGTGATGATGGTCGCCGGCAATCAGATGGCGATGGTCCTGTGTGCTCCCCATCTGTCTCGTGTGTTTCGGCAGGGCCGTATTCCCATCATTTTTTCAGCCAGGCTTCACCAGAAAAGCACGACAGTCTGATATCACAGTCATAGATACAGATATCACAGTGGGAGACAGACGGACGATCGGCTGACAGGTGCAAACCGGTGAACAGACCGGCGGACGCCAGGACAGGCATGCGGACGGACGACGGCCGGCGATCAGCGCGGTCAATCGGGGAGTGAGGGCTGTGAAAGGTTTCTTACGGCGCTTTTTCAAGGGGATCTCCTGGGTGCAGATCCTCGCCGGCGCGCTCGCGGCGGGCACGGTGTTCCTGCTCTCCGCAAAGCTTGGCACGGCAGGCACCATCATCGGCGCCATCGTCGCCTCCGCCTGCTCCACGTTCGCCTCGCAGCTCTACCAGAACATCCTCAACGAGTCGCAGAAGGCCATCAAGACGGTCGCCAAGGAGGCCCGCGAGAACAGCCCCGGTTTGGACAGCCAGGCCGGTGACGGCGGCACGGACGCACCCGACACGAAGACCACGGGTGCTGCCGGGACAGTTACGGCCGGTGCAACGGCTTCTGCCGCCGGTTCCGCGCCGACCTCGGACGCCTCCCGTGCGCGCACCCCGCGCGTGGCGGGGATGGTCGACACGGCCGTGCAGGAACTGCGCCCGGTCGCCGGGACGCCGCAGATTGCGGGCCCGTCCGGCAGTGTGCCGTCATCTGTCTCCGGCTCGTCGGCGGCATCAGCCGCGTCTTCCGGCACCTCGGTCCTTTCCCCGGTCCCGAACCCTCCCGCCCCCGCGTCGGCGGACGGCACCGCGGCGCAGACGCCTGTGGACGCCACCTCCGTGATGGGCCCGGTGGGTTCGTCTGCCGCGGACACCTCGTCCGTCCCGCCCGCCTACCAGCCCGGGACCGGCGAGCCGGAGAATCTTGACGGCACCGGCCGGACCGGCGAAAACGAGGGGGCCACGGGTGCGGCGTCGCATGCCTCGTCCTCCCAGGAGGAGGCGGCCCGCGCCAAGAAGAAGCACGTCGCCATCATCTCGGTCGTCACGTCGCTGATCTTCGTCGCCATCACCGCGGGGATCATCCTCCTCGTGACAAACGGCAAGGGCACCGGCGGCACGATCGTGCCGACCACCTCCCAGACCACGACGACCGACCCGGGCACGACCGGCGACGACAAGACGAAGAAGGATACCGGGACCCCGAAGGATTCCGGTGCGGGATCCTCCGCCGATTCGGGTTCTTCGTCGGATTCGGGGACGAGCGGTTCGACGGGTTCGGGATCGTCGGATTCCTCGAACGGCTCCACCTCCTCCGACAGCGGGACGTCCACTGACAGCGGATCTTCGTCGGATTCGACCGGCAGCGGTTCGACGGGCTCCGGCTCAGGGTCCGGTTCCTCCTCTGGCTCGGGCTCCTCGTCGGACTCGGGGACGAACGGTTCGAAAGGCTCCTCGGATTCTTCCAAAGACAGCAAGACCGGCTCGTCAGGCAGCGGTTCCGGCTCCTCGTCCGGCTCCTCCTCCGGCTCGGGTACCACGACCGGCAAGTAAGGCCGGAAGCGTCGCCGCGGTCGTTGTTTCGCTGCGGTCTGCCTTGTGCGGACTGTGCCCAACTATTGGATGGCGTTCAAGTCGCCGATCTACTGGAAGCTCGCCAAGCTCACGCAGTACAGTTTCGGGCAGGACAGCCCGAGGCAGTCCCTGCATTGGATGCGCAAGATTTACAAGTGACGGGACTGCGCTGCTGAAAACAAAACTGCGCCGCCAGAAACAAGAAGGGCTTCGAGGAAAATCCTCGAAGCCCTTCGTTCGTGGAGCTGGTGGGATTCGAACCCGCGACCCCCTCCCTGCCATGGAGATGCGCTACCAGCTGCGCCACAGCCCCGTTGAACAGAAAAGACTATAACACGCACCCGTGGACGAGGCAACCATGTGGTGCGAATCCCACCAGCTCCACAGCGTGTCGCGGTCATTCCGTGGTAAGTCCTGTTTGTTTGTCCCAAGGCATATCGCGCTGCTACAGTCTGTTTTTGGGTTCCGCCTCTATCGATGAGCGTCCTGCCAGTCCTGTTCGGCTTGGATGATCTCCGCATTGTCCATCACGGTCAGATATTTCGCCGGCAGAGCGTCGACGAGCCAGACGCGCTCGCCGCCCTCATAAAACACCACACCGTCTGCGGCGGCACGGGCCGCGTCCACGCGCAGGACCGCGGGATGGGCGTCGTGACGCCTCCCCACCTCCAGCGCCATCGGCACGTCCGTGGACAGATGCGCGTACTGCCGGCCCTCGGGCAGCAACCCCTCCCGCAGGATGGAGGGCAGGAAGCGGCGGGCGGTGCCGTGGTAGAGCGTGGCCGGGGGAGCGGCGGCGACGTGCCGCACCTGCCCGGCGAAGGAATGCCCGTTGAGCGCGCCGATCTTATAGCCCTTGATGGCAAAACGCTGTTTCGTCGCCCTTCGCATGATCCCACGCACGGTGGCCTCATCGAGCGGCGGGTCGAAATGATGCACACGGTTCATCGCCCGCAAGAACTGCTTCAAATCCACAAATCCGAACTCATCGAGCTTAAGGCCGTATTTCTCTGGATGGTGGCGAAGGCAGTAACTCATCTTCTTGGAGATGAACACGTCGTCGCGCCCGTCTGCGCGGGGATCAGTTTCCTGCCTGGTATGACGGTCGTGTCGGCCGTAGTGATCGCCCTGTTGATGATTGTCTTTGCTCTGTTTGGTCCGCATGAACACAAGAATAGGTTCGCCTCAATGAGATCAGAGAGCACAAGCGTCCAATTCATATGGGAGAGAGA
>JAXGWH010000021.1:0-19289 GCA_040773385.1 Aeriscardovia sp.
ATCATCCTCGCCGTGCTCATCGCCGCCGTGCTGTTCGCCGGCGCGTTCGTGCTGGTGTCGGTCTATCGCCGCAAGGCCGCGGCCCGTCGCTGAGACGCGGCTGAACGGTCCTGACCGGCCATGACGGGCCCTGACCGGCCATGACCGGCCACGTGTGAGGCGTCCATTGTTCGCATCAGAATGATGGGCGCCTCACTCTATTTCATGTGATCCTATTTCATGTGATCCGACACGGGCAATGGGCAAAGGAGGGGAGCTGTGGCAAAGAATGACATCGCAACGCGTGATGCGGCATCGCGCAATGTGCTATCAGCACAGAGTGCCCGCCGTCACCGCTCCCTCGGCCTGCGTCTGCTGCTCGCCGCCGCCATCGCCCTGTTCTGCGCGGGCCTCGCGCTCGTCGGATTCCTGGTCGTGCGCTTCACCGTCACCGACTCGCAGATCGGTGACGTCGCCGCCCAGGCACAGCAGCGCGCCGCCCGCTGGCCGAACGCGGAGCAGAAGCGCGAGCTGAACAGGGCAAACGCGTACAACGCACGGTTGGCACGACTCGCCGCGCTCGGCCAGCAGCCCATCGGCGCGGGTTCCGACCCGTTCTCCCACGATTCCGGTGGCCAAGGGGCTTCCGGAGGTTCTGCGGGATCGACGGGCGGTTCCACAACCTTGTCCCGTTCGTCGTCATCAGGATCTTCCTCCTCCTCGACCCTCACCAGCCTTGACAAGGAGTACGACTCCCTCCTCGACGAGGGGGACGGCATCATGGGCACCATCGAGATCCCCGAGATCAGCGTCAAGCTGCCCATCTACCATGGCACGTCCGACCGCGTGCTTTCCGCAGGGGCCGGGCACATCAAAGGCACAAGCCTGCCCGTGGGCGGACGCTCCACGCACGCTGTGATCGCCGCGCACCGCGGTCTGCCGTCCGCCATGATGTTCACGCGCATCGACGAGCTGCGCAAAGGCGACCCGTTCTACATCCGCACGATCGGGCGTACCATCGCCTACCGCGTGGACCGCATCAGCGTGGTCGGCCCGGACGACACGTCCAAGCTCAAAATCGTGCCCGGGCAGGACCGTGTCACCCTCTACACCTGCACCCCCTACGGCATGAACACGAAGCGCCTCCTTGTCTCGGGCGTGCGTGCGAAGATCCCCAGCCAGGTGCCCGCGCCCTCGCAGGCCGGGCCGGACTGGCACAAGATCCTCGGCGGGATCGCCCTGGCGCTGCTGCTCCTTGCGCTGCTCGCGTTCTTCGTGTGGAAGGCCACGCGCCGGCCGATCGTCATGCAGCATGGTCCCATCGGACGACACGAGCGCAGCTATCGGATACCCAAAAACATCCCCGAGAAGGAGACGGACGCACGCAGGTTGCGGTAAAAAGAAACCATCACTGATCAATCTCACTGATCAGACCGGTGGCAGGGAGACAAGGAAGAGACAAGAAAGAGACAGGGAGAGGCATCGCAATGCACACGATCATGGCGTTTCTGGGCAATTATTCCGCCCAATTCTGGTTCTCCGTCATTTTCGGCCTGTTCACCTCCGCGCTGTTGACCATCCCTATCGCCGCCATCCTCTACAACCGCCGCGGCCGGCTGCGCGTGCTCACCGTGCTGGGTATCTATCTCAGCATCCTCTACGCGTTCGCGCTCGTCTTCTTCACGCTCTTCCCCATCCCCGCCGATCCGAAGGCGTTCTGCGCCACGCACCATCTCACCGCCAACCTCAACCCGCTGCAGTTCGTCGCCGATTTCCGCAAGCAGCCCAAATCGGTCATCCTGCAGACCGGGTTCAACGTCGTGTTCTTCCTGCCGCTCGGCTACAGCCTGCGCCGTATCTTCCGCTGGAAGCCGTGGGCCGTGGTGGTCGGCGGCTTCCTCACCTCCCTGCTCATCGAGAGCGCCCAGCTGACCGGGGTGTTCGGCATCTTTCCCTGCTCCTACAGGCTTTTCGACGTCGATGACCTCATCACCAACACCCTCGGCGCGGTGCTCGGCCTGTTGATTGCTCTGGGGATTGACAAGGCGTTCCCGCCCAAGCCCGTGGACCGCTCCGTGGTCACCAACCCCGGTTTTGTGCGCCGCTTCGTCGCGTTTGTGATTGACGGGTTCTTTATTTCTGCCACCGCCTGGCTCGCGCTCGTGGTGACCTCGATGCTCGTCTCGGCCGTGACCGACGGGACGGTCGGCTCGGCGCAGATCACCGGTTCCGACCGGCTCTTCTCGCCCCTCAACACCGCCTATCTGCTCGCCTCGGTCGCCCTGTACGAGTGGCTGATCCCATGGAAGAGCGGCGGGCGCACCCTCGCCGGACGGTACGTCCACATGAGTATCGAGACCAAACCGCGCACCGGCGGCCGCCGGCTCACCTTCTACGCCGTGCGCTACCTCGTGTTCGCGCTGCTGTTTGCATGGAACGGCTGGAACTTTCTTCTCGCGTTCGTGCTGTTTATTTTCTACTGCGTCAAGAAGCAGATGCCGTATGACCTGCTGCCCGCGGATGACGCTTCCGTGTCGAACGGTTTCGCCGCGCCTGGGAATCCGGGTCAAGCCGCAGGCCAAACTCCAGCGACTGGCGCATCGACTCATAATCCAGGCTCCCCAGCACGTCCAGATGACGGTGCCGTACAAAACCCGTCAGATCCGGAAAACGGGCGATAACCTCGCGGTCCCGGTCCCTCTGCGCGCGCAGCCAGTCGGCGATCAGCGCGGGGTCGGGGGAGCCGAGCAGCGATCCGGGGTGCAGACGGTAGGAGTAGAGCACGTCAGGGATGCGCACGATGCGCCGGGCCGAGCCGAGGATCTGGCAGATCCGCGCCTCGTCCTCGATCCGCCGGCCCACCGGGAAGACCACGCGGGCTCGTTCGTAGACTGATTTCTTCGCCACGAACGCCCACAGATACCCGCCGATCCGGCCGCGGTACTGCTCCATGACCGCCTGCCGCGGCGAGAGGAGCTGCACGGGGGAGGGTCGGGTTCCTTTGATCTGCGTCCCCTGCGGTTGTGGCGTCCGCGCGTGCGGACCCTGTGCGCGCGCATGGGTTTGCGCGAGTGGGAGTGTCTGCACGTGCCAGCGGTACGGAAGTCTGTTGTGCCGGTAATGGGAGCGCAGCGGCCGTCCCTGCGCGCTGACCGCCCGGAACCGGAACGAGCACAGGTCGGCGTCATACGTGCGCATCGCATGGATCGCTGTTTCAAGCAGACACGGGCCCATCACGTCGTCCGGATCGCAGAAGACGATGTATTTTCCCCGCGCGGCTGTGAGGGCCGTGTTGCGTGCCGCCGAGACGCCCTGGTTGCGCTGGGTGATGACGCGGATCCGCGGGTCGCGCACGGCGGCCTCGCACAGGATGGCGGGGGAGGCGTCGGTCGACCCGTCATCCACGCAGACGATCTCGATGTCCGTGAGTGTCTGTTTTTGTGCGCTTTCGAGCGATTGTCCGAGGAATTCCTCCTGGTTGTAGACCGGCATGAGGATGCTGGCCGTGGGGCGGGTGCTGCCTGTAGGGCGTGTGCTGACTGTGGGGCGCGGTGTCGTGCGTGCGGGCCTGTAGGAGGGGCTCATAGGGCTGTCGGTTTCTGCCTTGGTGCCGGTCATCGCCGCCTCCCTGCAACCCGTCATATGGAACGTGGTCCGTTCATCCTGATTTTAGCCCGTTACCTATTTGGGTAATCAGAGGTATCATTTACTCACTGCGAAAATATGGTTTGAAACAGTGGATTCCTGCAAATAAATGCAGAATCAGATATTTCAAAGTAAATCAATGCATCAGATTGGACTGCCCATGCTGATCGATCTCTCGTTTCGGAACTTCCGCAACTTCCGCGATCCGCAGACGCTGACCTTCAGACGCAAAGGCGCCGGGACCACTCTCAGAGCGGCCGCGGAATCGGCCCTGACCGATCCGGCCGATCTCCTGGGGAAGGCCGTCTCGCCGGTCATCGCAGTCTACGGTGCCAACGCCTCAGGCAAATCCAACCTCCTCAACATCCTGCTCGCCATCTGCAGGCTCGTCGCCACGAGCTATCCCGCGGGCGGCCCGGACACGAAGCTTTCGAGTGACCCCTACCTGCTCGGCGGAAACGACAGGACAACACATGCCAGTATCCGGTTTATCGCCGACGACGGCCTCGATTATCTCTACGAGCTCTCATGGGATAAGCAGAAGGTCATTTCTGAGAGACTGTCGTATTACCGGATGATCGGTTCGCGCCGATCGACCCGACGGACCGCGCTTTTCACAAGGGATATCAGGGGGATCCAGTTCTCGGCCGCATTCTCGGGTCCCCGCAAGGAGATTGCCTCCGTCGCCTCGCAGCGGCCCAATGCGCTCCTGCTCTCCATCGGCCGGTCAATGGGTGCCTCGTCCGTCCAGCCGGCATTCGATTTCTTCACCAAGGACATCATGTTTTACGATGCCTCCCAGTACCTCCAGGAAATCGACAGCCTGATGAGGATGCCCGCCGGCGATACCCGCTTTGCCGACCTCGGCTCTCTGCTCGCCGGCACCGACACGGGAATCACGGGAATGCGCACGGTCGAACTGCCGGTCTCCAATTCCGTCGTCCAACTGCTCGCCGGCGAGGGGGTCGGCAACACCGGCCGTTACGCCTTCGACCCGAAGGCACAGAAAGTCCGCACACTGCACTTCCTCCACAAAGGCGAGGACGGCGCCAACGTCGATTTTGAGATGCGCAAGGAATCACAGGGAACACTCGCCTCGCTGTCCTTCTTCTCGCTCGCGCTTCGGCAGCTCTCCCGGCCGACCCTCAGCGTCATCGACGAGATCGACACGAGCCTGCACCCGGACCTCGTCGCCGAGTTCGTCTCGCTCTTCACCGACCCCGTCACCAACCCCCATGGTTCCCAGCTCCTCTTCACCACCCACGATGTCTCGCTGATCGACGATCCACCCGAGCTGGCGGCCCTCAAAGCCGACCAGGTATGGCTCACCGAGAAAGCAGACGACGGCTCTTCATCCGTCTATCCGATCACCGATATGACCGCCCGTGGAAGCGAGAATATCGGCCGCAAATACCGTGCCGGTGCTTATGGGGCCGTCCCGTTCCCCGAGTTCCACCAGCGCTTCGCCCGCATCATCAACCGTGAGGGGGAGTGATGGCGCGAAGGAAACTGCGGCCGCACTATCTTGTCGTCACCGACGGTGCGGTGACCGAGAAAAGTTATGTCCAGATGCTTTCCGCCCTGTTCAGGACCAAGATCGAGATCTCCACATCGACGGATGAACCGGCGAAACTTGTCAGAACCGCGAATCGGCTTGGACGGCAGAAAGATGCCACCCGCGTCTGGGTCATCACCGACGTCGATGAGCATAGCGCCCACCAGCTGGCCGAAGCGCGCAAAGCTTGCGCGCGCAACGTGGAAGTCATCGTCACCAACCCGTGCTTCGAAGTCTGGCTGATCGATCATCGGCAGCCCTGTCCCGGCTCTGTGACGCGGACACAGGAGGCCGAGGAACTCGCAAAACGATATGGGGTCACGCAACCTGTCAAGGGCAAGGGGCGCAGCCAGGATCTCCAGCGGTGGAAGCTGCCGGCATTTGATGCGTTGACATTCGACCAGATCGAACTGGCCTGCCGGAACGCGCAGAAACACGGTTCCGACATTTCCGGACGAGAGGTGGTCGGACGTGCGCCGTGGACCGCGATGCCGCGGATGATCGACGAGATCTATCACGATCTCGGTAAGTCTGATGCCACTCTTCATGCGCAGTGACCGTCAGGAAGAGGAGGTGCGATGAAGAAAGATCGGGGACCTTCCGGTGCCGCATCTGATGCTGCCGAGGCGGAAGCATCAAGGCGATCCGTATGTGCGAATATCATGCAGCCTGCAAACGCCGTGCGGCTCGCGCCCGTCGGCCAGGACGACTGGACGGACGGGCAGGGCCATTCGCTCTGGCACCCGACCGCCTTCCCCGACTGGCTCGGCGGGGACAGCGAGACTGTTGCGAGACGGTTGCTCGGCTGCTATCTCGTGCGGGATTTTAACAATATTCGTGTGGTGGTGCGCATCGTGGAGACCGAGGCGTACGACCAGGACGACCCCGCCTCGCACGCCTATCACGGCCGGTCCGAGCGCAACCGTGCGCTTTTCGGGCCTTCCGGGCGATGCTACGTCTACTTCACCTACGGCATGTGGCACTGCCTCAACGTCAGCTGCGGCGACGACGGCTACGGCGCGGGCGCGCTCATCCGCGCGGTCCAGCCGGTCGTCGGCGGGGACCTGCTCGAACACCGCCGCGGCACTGACATGACGACCACCGGTGCTCCGGCGCGTCTGTCGCGCCGGGTGCAGGCGCTCGACGGCCCGGCCCGGCTCGCCACCGCGCTCGACATCGACAAATGCCTCTACGGCCATGACCTGCGCGAGCCGCCGTTACAGCTGATGGAGGGCGGCCTGCGTCCGTGCGAGCAGGTCGAGACCACCATCCGTATCGGCATCACACATGCCGTGGAGCGCAGACGTCGCTATCTCATCGCCGGCAACCCGTGGGTCTCGAAGATGCCGCCCAAAACCCGTCGTCTGGCCGTGTCTCTCGGTTCAGCAGACTGAAGGATGAACAGATTGGTGATCTTCTGCCAGAACCGGCGCTCGGAGGTGCGGATTGTTCAGCCGCCTTCGTTTTGAACTAGTAAGAGTTTCTTAATAGTTCGATCCTCGTCCAATTCTTTGTTCATGAGAAAGGTTCATGGGAATTGCGATCGAACGCTTTCCGAGTTGTCCACATTTGACTTTGAATGACCATGTCTCTGCGACTGAAGAATATGTTTTGAGACTGCATGGTTGATCTGATTCCGTCCGGATTGAGGTGGATCGGTCGGAAGGAAATCATGTGATGAAAGGTGGTGACCATGCATGTCGAAAAGACCGATGAATTCGATCGGTGGCTTGCCGGGTTGCGTGACAGGGCGGCGCGACGGCGGATCGCCGGACGGATTGATCGCTGCCAGGCAGTCGGGCGAATGGTGGGGGATGCGCATCCTGTCGGCGATGGTGTGAATGAGATGAGATTCCATTTTGGGCCGGGGTATCGTGTGTACTTCGCGCAGAAACGGAATAGGGTGATCTTGCTTCTTGTTGGCGGAGATAAGAGCAGCCAGAAACAGGATATCCTTCGTGCGATCGGTATTCTGGACGAGTTGAAGGAGGCCGGGCGATGGTGAAGGTTTCTCAGTTCGATGCCGCGGATTACCTCACGACACCGGAAGATATGATCGGTTTCCTCGATGATGCCGCGGCCGATCCGGATCCCCGTGTTTTCCCCCATGCCGTGAAAACGGTGTGGCGGGCCATGGAGCGTCTTCATATGGTCGATGAAGATCTTGATGCCGAAAAGGGGAAGATACCTGCCTGAGGTGAAGGATTTGTCCGGGATGTTTCACGTGAAACATCCCCTCTCCGGCCGGTCGATGTGCGATGGATGGCGGTTGTGTCGGCTGATCCGGCATCACCAGACCGGCCGGTAGGCTGGGAGGCATGAGAAACACCGCTTTTGCCATCATCGGCGCCGGCCCGGCCGGCCTCTACACCGCCGACCGCCTCCTCAAGGACATCCCAGGCAGCCGCGTCGACGTGTTCGAGAAGAATCCCGTGCCGATGGGCCTGGTGCGCAACGGCATCGCCCCCGACCATCCCGCCTCCAAGCGCGTGGGGCTCGTGTTCGACCGGATCCTCGACAACCCGCGCCTGCGCCTGTTCACCAACGTGCGCGTGGGCGTGGGGCGCGGCGCCTCCTCCCATGCGGACATCCAGGGCGACCTCACCCTCTCCGAGCTGCGCGCCGGCTACACGGCCGTCATCATCGCCACCGGCTCCTCGCATGCGAGGAAACTGGCCATCCCCGGCTCGGATGCGGTCAACTTCCATAACTCCGACGGTTTCACCGCCTGGTACAACAGCGCCCCGCAGGCGCGCGAGAACTGGGATCTCACCACCCCCATCGTCGCCGTCATCGGCGGGGGCAACGTCGCGCTCGACGTGGCGCGCATGCTCCTGCAGACCCCCGACAGCCTCGCGCAGACCGACGTCGCCCCGCAGGTCATCGACCAGTACGTGCACAACGCCGTCACCGAGGTCCACATCTTCGTGCGCCGCGGACCGGCCCAGGCCAGGTGGATCGCCCGCCAGCTGCGCGACATCGCCGCTCTGCCGTCCGTCACCCTCAACTTTGACGAGCAGGACTTCGTCCAGGCCGCCAAGGAGCTTGAGGCCCCCGGCGCCGCGCCGCTCGACCGCGACCAGAGGGCCATCCTCCACCTCACCCAGCACCTGGCACGCCAGTCCCGCGATGACGCGCAGACCGACTCCGATGAGCCCGTCCAGCCCGTCTCCTCCTCCAAGGACCCCTCCTCCGCGCAGGACCGCCAGGTCTACTTCCACTTCTACAACAAGCCCATCGAGGTGCCCACCGACGACGACGGCGAGGTGACCGGCCTCATCACCGACCGCACCCACATCGCCCCCGACGGGCATGTGATCGCCGACGGCGAGGACCAGCGCCTCTGGCATCTTTCCGCCGTCTACTCGGCCATCGGCTATGAGCCGGACGGTCTGGGCCCCATGCCCCGCGACCCGAGGACCGGCGCCCTGCTCAACCGAGACGGACGCCTCATCGGCCCCGACCACGAGATCGTGCGGGGTGTGTACGCGGCCGGCTGGGCCGCCTCCGGCGCGCAGGGGTTCGTCCCCGCCCAGCAGGCCGACGCCCGCCGGCTTGCCGCCGTCATCGCCGCCGATCTCGAGGGCGGTGAGATCGGGGAGGGTGCTGTCGGCCGTACGTCCGGAAATCAGGAATCCGGGGAAGATACGGCGATCGCTCTGTTCGATCCTGTCGCCGTGTTGCGCTCGCGCGGCGTAGACTACGGCGATCTGGACGGCTGGCACCGCGTGGAGCAGGCGGAGAAGGACGAGGGCGCGGCACGTGAGCGCCGCACCGCCAAGATCGCCGATCCCGATGAGCTGCGCCGTATCTCCGCGGCGCGGGACGCCGGGTGAATTCGCAAAGAGGCTGCCAAGAAGCTCAAGGATGTCGACATGATGGCAAAAGACCTGATCTCCATCATGACCGACGAGAAGAATCCTGCCATCGGGGTGGGGCTGCATCTGCAACAGTGATCAGATGTCCACAATTCACGGCGGCAGTGGTCGATAACGTCGATGACCGGAACCGTAGCCGACTTATCCACAATCCACAGCCGGAGGGGTCGATGACCGCAACAGTGGCCGGTTTATCCACATCCCTGTCTTGCCGGCGTGCGCAAATAGCCGGCCGCTGGTAGTGTGGAACAGTCCTCCGGCGGTGATGCACCCTCTGATCCGACCGGGGTGGCATGCGGGCGTAGTTTATCGGTAGAACGGAGGCTTCCCAAGCCGCAGAGGCGAGTTCGACTCTCGTCGCCCGCTCCCTTTCCCGGATGGTCCATGAAGATGGCTTCCGGGATTTTTTATACCCATGAAGGCGGTGCGATGGAGACCCACGAGCAGTACAAGCAGCGCCTCATGCACCGTCTGCTCACCGAGCAGTTCGGTTTTTCCGACTTCCGTCCCGGCCAGAACAAGCTCATCAGCGCGATCCTCGACGGGCGCGATGTGCTCGGCGTGCTGCCCACCGGCGCCGGCAAATCCCTGTGTTACGAGCTGCCCGCGCTCATGCTGCCCGGCCTGACCATCGTCGTCACCCCGCTCATCTCCCTCATGCAGGACCAGGTGCGCCGCCTCACGCAGGCCGGCATCCCCGCCGCCTTCGTCAACTCCACCCTCGATTACGCGCAGGAGCGGCAGGTCCTCGACAGCACGCTGCGCGCCGAGAACCGCATCCTCTACGTCGCCCCCGAGCGTCTCGGGACGTCTGCTTTCCTTGATTTCGCGCAGAAAGTGCCCGTCACCATCCTCGCTGTGGACGAGGCTCACTGCGTCAGCCAGTGGGGTCAGGACTTCCGTCCTGCCTATCTGCGCATCCCTGATTTCATCGACCGGCTGCCCAAACGTCCCGTCGTGGCGGCCTTCACCGCCACCGCCACCCCGCGCACCCGCGACGACATCGCCGCGCGCCTGCGCTTGGACAATCCGCTCGTGACCACCACCACGTTCGACCGGCCCAACCTCACCTGGCACGTCGAACAGCCCGCCTCCCGCAGGGGGCGCACCGGCCGTGTGATCGACTGGGCGCTCGCCCACACAGGCGAGCCGGGCATCGTCTACTGCTCCACCCGCAAGGCCGTGGACGACCTGGCCGACCGCCTCCTCGACGCGGGCGTGGACGCCCGGCCCTACCACGCCGGCCACAGCGCCGAGGAACGCGCCCGCAACCAGGCCGATTTCCTCTCCGGAAAAGTCACGGTGATCGTGGCCACCAACGCGTTCGGCATGGGCATCGACAAACCGGACGTGCGCTGGGTGCTGCACAACAACGCCCCGCAGAACCTCGAGGAGTACTATCAGGAGGCCGGCCGGGCCGGACGCGACGGCAGACCCGCCGACTGTCTGCTGCTGTGGATGGAGGGTGATTTTCACACCTCCCGGCGCTTCATCGACCAGGCCGGGCAGGGCAACGACGAGCTGGATGAGGCCGACCGGCAGGCCGTCCGTCGGCACCTCAGTGATCTTTTGGAGGCCATGCACGCCTACTGTCTCTCCACCGGCTGCCTGCGAAACGCCATCCTCGACTATTTCGGTGAGCACAGGACCGACCTGTGCGGGCGCTGCACCAACTGCCGTCTGCGCGCCTGCGGGGCGAGCCTCGAGCGCGACGTGACCGCCCAGGCACTGGGGATCGTCGCCGTGGTGGGGGAGATGGGCGAGAGGCTTCCGTACGCGCTGGGTCGGGCGAAGGTCATCGACATCGCCCTGGGCCAGGCCGGCCCGGAGCTGGAGAAGGTGATGCCCGACGAGTGGGACAGCTTCGGCATCCTCGCCGGGACCTCTCTTGATGATTCGTCCATCCCCTCCTCGGGTTCCATTCCCTCCTCGGGTTTCTCCCGTTCCTCCTCGCCCTCCGCCTCCGCGCGCCTGCTGCGCCAGGTCGTCGACCAGCTGCTCGCCTCGGGGATCCTCACCACCGGCCGGTATTCCAGCCTCCTGCCCGGCCCGCGCTTCGCGGACGCCCAGTCGCCCGACTTCAGTCTCTCCATCCGGCGTCAGGGCGGGCTGCATGGGAGCGGCCATGTCCCGCGCCTGTCGGGCGCCGGGATCCCCGCCCGCAGGACGGCCGGAGGCGTCGGTGCAAACGTTGCCGAGACAAGCGTTCCAGACGCGGCTCCCGGCGACACCGCCGGGGACGTCCCCGCCGACACCGACGAGCAGTTCGCCCGGCTGCGCCGCGCCCGCCTCAAGCTCGCCAAGAAGGCCGGCGTCCCCGCCTTCCGCATCGCCACCAACAAAACGCTCAAAAACATCATGCTTGCCCGGCCTGCGGATATGGACGCCTTGCTCGAGGTGAACGGCGTGGGGCCGGCAACCGCGAAAAAATACGGACAGATCTTTTTAGACGCGCTCAACGATTCGGAGGAATAACTCATGGGCATCGGAACAGTCCTCGGACTCATCGCCGTCGGCCTTGTGACCGGCACCATCACCAGCCTCGTCGGCGCCAGCGGCGTGATGGTGGTCGTCCCCGCGCTCACCATGATCTTCCGCATGAACGCGCACACGGCCATCGGTTCCAGCCTCCTCGTGGACGTCATCACCTCTGCCGTGGTGGCCATCGGCTACTTCCGTGCCAAAAACGTGCGTCTCAAAGAGGGCCTGTGGATCGCCGTCGCCTCCATCCTCGGCGCGTTCGTCGGCGCCCGTTGGGCCGGCTCGATCCCCGAGGGCCCGCTCACGCTCGTGTTCGCCATCGTCATGATCATCTCCGGCATCGCCACGCTCATCAACGCCGCCAAGAAGTCCACGGACGCGGACGATGGGAAGGAAGAAGGGGCGAAGAAACAGAAGGGTCCGCACTTCGACGCCGCCTGGCAGCAGATTCTCGCCCTCCTCCTCGTCGGCTTCGCCATCGGCATCATCAGCGGCCTTGTCGGCGCGGGCGGCGGCGTGATGGTCCTCCTCGCCCTCATCTTCATCCTGCGCTACCCGATGCATGAGGCCGTCGGCACGTCGACCGTCATCATGGCCATCACCGCGCTCGCCTCCACCATCGGCTACGGCGCGCAGGGCAGCATTGATTACAAGGCGTCGCTGCTCATCGCGCTCGGTGCCGTGGTCGCCGGCATCATCGGCGCGAGGTTCGCCAACAAGATCGATGAGCGTCGCCTGAAGCAGATCGTCTCGGTTGTGTTCATCGTCATCGGTGTGGTGATGGCGGTCATGAAGATCGTTCAGGGCCTGTGAGGATCTTTCCTGTCATAAGTCCTGTCATGAGGATCTTCCCGGCCAGCCTCTGACCAGCCGGCCTCTGACCGCCGTTCCACGGTCGCTGTCATCGGGTCGCCGTTCCGGATCCTCGGCAATCCGATACCGCAGGATGAGGCAGGCCCGTCCTCGCTGCGTTAGAGTGTCAGCATGATCGAACTGCTGCTGTCCGTCTTTGTTGTGTGCCTCGTCGTGCGCATCATCATCGCCCTTGTGTGCGGGGGTGTGGAGGCGTTGCTGCAGCTGATCTTCCATCCGCTCCACTCGCTCGCCGTCATCTGCGGCTTCGTGTTCGTCGTGGGCATCCTCGGCTCCCTGTTCGGGGTATGAGGGGATCGTCACGTCCCTGGGGGTCTGGCCTGGGTGTCCAGAAGGCGCGGTGACTGGCGCCGTGGCGTTTTGCGGCATATCTGCGTTCGTTGGGGCGTAAGTGAAGGCCGCTGATGGTCTATCTGTGTTCAGTGGGGCTGATGAGCTCACGGATTTGCGATCTTTTCGTTGAAACGGTGGGAGGGATAAGGTGCCACGCACGTTGTGGCCGCCCCAGTGAGCGCGAATAGACATCCGGAGAAACGCGGATCTGCCCCAACGAGCGCGGATCGCTGTCGAAGAGTCAGTCTTCGGTGATCATGCGCGCCGTCAGTCGTGTGTCCGCCGCGTTCAGGACGAAGAAGTGCGTTGATGTCTGGTCGGAGAGGGTGAGGATTGCCTGATTCTGCGCCGTCAGATTGGTGGCCCGTGTGCTTCGCGCATCCAAGCGCTTAGAGCCTGCCACGCTCAGACGAACCGGGATGCCCGACAGAGAACTCGGCAAGGAACCCGGCAGAGTATCCGACGCCGAGGTGTGTGAGGTGTGTCCGTCACCCCTGTCGCTGTCGCTGACGTCGTTGTCACCAGTGTCACCGGCGAAAATGACAGCGCTCGCCTCTTTCCATGGTCCCGTGAGATGATCCGCCTGTGATGAAAGGATTCGTCCCGTTCCGTCAATCCAGAGCAGATAGAACCGCCTGCCCAGCCGCACGATCTGCGGTGAGATGATCCGTGAAGCTGTCCGAGACGGATTTTGCCGTGTTGCCTGCGTGCCCGTCCCTGCTGTCGGCTGCCTGTACGAAGGCGATTTCTCCTCCACGTGCGCGGTTGTGGATCGTGTGTGAGCGATTGCCGTGAGCGGAGGGACGGTCGTTGCGGCTGCCTGTCCGGTTTTGTCTACGCCGGTTCTCGGTGGTGTCACACGGATCTCTCGCGAGCGATGCACCCCGAGCGCGAGTTCCATCCGGTCCTGACTGAGCGTGCAGAGCGTCACCGTTCCGGAGGCGTCGTGGCCGGAACTGTTCCCGGGGTCCGCGCCTCTCCATAGCAGCCAATCTGTGCGCACAGGACGGTCCGCCACCGGCGTGATTT
Source organism: Aeriscardovia sp. (assembly GCA_040773385.1). Classification (GTDB taxonomy): domain Bacteria; phylum Actinomycetota; class Actinomycetes; order Actinomycetales; family Bifidobacteriaceae; genus Aeriscardovia. The sequence goes on from JAXGWH010000021.1 coordinate 13,774, forward strand.
CCCCGAACTCGTCGACCTCCGCCGGTATCCCCAGCACACCCGGATCTGTGGTACGCCCCCACTGACGTAGGCGCAGCAGCGGCGTGCGGCGCACGGTGAACGGTCCGGCGGGGGAGGGCGCCCATGCCGCGCCGATCTGCCCGTCCAGTTCGAAGTAAAGATAGACCTTCCCATCGCAGCGCAGCACGGCCGGGTGCGAGGGGGCAGTGCGGCCGGGCATGAATGCCGAATTCCTGCCGCGCGAAAGAGTCGCCCACGGGATGTCGCGGCCGCCCAGGACCGGCGTGGGTGTGCTCCAGTGCTTCAGGTCTGCGCTGGTCCAGAGGACGATGCCGGTGCCGTTCTGTGTCTTCTGGTCGGCCATCCTCCCATAGAGATACCAGAGGGTTGAATCATTCAGGGACTCCGAGGATCCACCCAGAGAAACGGTTTTTCTGCCGAAAGATTGTTCTTCGAAAGAACCGTCGTCCTCCGGAGTGCCGCCGCCGATGTCCTTCAGACAGGTGAGAAACGCGTCGGTGATGCCAGGGACGTCAGGGACATTGGTGATGGGGACATTGGTGGTCGTGATATCGGCGATGTCGGGATCGTCTGCCGTGCCTGTCCGTCCCCGTTCTGCCGTCATGATCCTCATCCTGTCTGTTTGTCTGACTGTCTGTCTGTCTGTTTGTCTGTCTGTCTGGCTGGTTGCTGATTGACCCGCCAAACTGTCTTATTCTTATTCTTATTCTTATTCTTATTTATTGTCGTATTTGCCGCCTTGGGCAACTGTCCTGAGTGCTGATCAGTGGACGGCGTCCATGGGTTTCACGCCTCGTCTGCACAGAATAGCCCACTGTGCCGGATGGCCGAGGACGGGTGGCAGGAAATATGCAGCGTGTCGAGGATGGTGCGGACTCGGCCCAAACAAGGACAGCGGCTCCAGACATACGAAAAGGGCCTTCCTGCGTGCCTCATAGGAGGTTGTGCGGGAAGGCCCTTTCGCAATGGTCTCATCTACCGGTCATTCGAACCTGCAGGAAGAGGCGCGCCCTCACTCGTGCTTGCGGGAGAGGGCCAGGCCGGTACCTGCGGAGAGAAGGACGACGGCCGCGGCCACGGCGGCGATGGAGTCGGCGCCGGTCTCGGCAAGACCGCCCTTGTTGTTCTTCTTGGCATTGGCCTCGACGACGACCTTGCCGCTCGGGACGACGCAGTTCTCGTGGATCTGGAACTTGGCCAGATCGGCCTCGATGGCCTTGCGGTTGGCCTCGGCGGCAGCGAACTTGTTCTCGGCGTCCTTCGAAGCCTTGGCGAGATCACCCTGCGCGGCGGCGGCCTTGGCGCGCTTGTCCTCGATGGCCTTGTAGTTGGCCTCGGCGGCCTTGGAGTCGCGGGCAAGCTGGCCGAGCTTGGTAGCCTCGTTCTGGCGGTTGTCCTCGATGGCCTTGTAGTTGTTCTCGGCGTCCTTGGAGTTCTTCGCGAGGTTGCCTTGCTCCTTGGTGGCCTTCTGGCGTGCGCTCCTGCTGGAGTCGTACGCGGACCGGACGGCCTGGAGCGCGGAATCATAGGCGTTCGGATCAGACGGATCGGTGATCTCGGCGTTATAGTTCTGGGCAACGGACTGGACGGTCCAGTCGAGGGAGGCCTTGGCGACTTCCTCGTCCTGGTGTGCGTCGGTCAGGCTCTTGAGATCCTTGTCCGTCTGGTCGAGCGACTTCTTTGCCTTCGTCTCGTTCTCGATGAGGGTCTTGGAAGCCTTCTGCGCATCCTTGCGGCTGTTCTTGTCGCTCGTCTGCTCATTCTTCTCACCAGTGAGCTGGCTCTGGAGAATAGAGGTAGAACGCTTGTTGTCGTCGGCGGCGGTGCGCGCGGCGGCGGCATCCGAGGCGGCCTTGTTGAGGGCCTTCAGACGGTCATTGGTGCGCTGCTCGGCCTGCTGGAAGCGGGCGAGCTTGGCCTTCTCGCCATCCAGCGCGGTCTGTGCGGAGGTCACGCCGGCCTGTGCGTTGTTGAGTGCGGTCTGCATGTTGGTGACCTGGGCAGTGTGCTGGGCGGCGACGGTGGCATCAACAGCAGGATGGTTGTTGACGTCGTTGCGTGCGGCAATATAGCAAGGTTCTTCTCCTGCAGCTGGGCAAGAGTGATGCGGTCAGCCTTTTGGTCACGGGCGGCCTGTTCCAGCTCGTGCAGAAGCTGCTGCTCCTTGTTGACGAACTGCTGATGCTGGGCGTTCTGCGCCTGATCGGCCTTCACCTGCTCCTTGGCGGCGTTGAGCGCATGCTGGGCCTTGGTCACGGCAGCGTTGGCGTTGTCGAGACGCGACTGGGCGCGGTTCACATGATCCTGCTGGGTCGCGACGGCGTTGGCGGCAACCTGATGGTTCTTGGTGGCAGTGGAAAGATCGGCGGTGGACGGTGCCTTGGCGGCGGCGTCGGCAGCCTTCTGGTCAAGATCGGCCTGCTGGTCCTTGAGCTGGGCAAGCTTGTTCTCGTCGCGGGAAATGTAACCGTCGAAGTCAGCGATCTTCTTGGCGAGGTCCTGGATCTTCTGCGCGTTGTCCTTGCGCGCCTTCTGGGCGTCGTTGTAGTCGGCGGTATCGGAGTCCTTCTGGGCCTCGATGGTCTGGAGCACGGAGTCGTAATCGTCGGGCACATAGGCGTTGTAACCTTGGCCGAGCTCATTGACGGTGTTCTGCAGGGCCGCGAACTTGCGCTCATATTCGCTGTGGGCATCGGTGAGCTGCGTCAGGGCCTTGTTGTCCTCGGTCTCGGACTTGACGAGCTGGCCGAGCTCCTTGGCGGCCTCTGCGCGCTTCTTTTCGATGGCCTTGTAGTTGTTCTCTGCGGCCTTGGAGTCGCGGGCGAGCTGGCCGAGTTCCTTGGCCTGGTCCTTGCGGGCGGACTCGACGTCGTTGTAGTTGTTCTCGGCGTCCTTGAAGTCCTTGGCAAGTTCGCCAAGCTTCTTGGCGGCCTCTGCGCGCTTCGCCTCGGCGCCGGTGTAGGCCTTGTGGGCGGCGGTGGCGGTCGTCTCCGCCTGGTCAAGGCTGTGCTGGAGATCAGCCTTCTTGGCGACGTCGTTCTTGTTCGGTGTGCAGTTCTCATTCTTCGGCGTGGCCGCGAGGGCGGCATTGGCGCCGGTGAGCATGGTGGTCGCTGCGACGGCGGCGGCGAGCACCGCCTTCTTCGCGGTGTGCTTGTTCACGGGTTTGGCCGCGTGCTTACCTTGAGTCATAACAAATCCTTCTCTGATATATCAGCTATGGATCATGAATGATCCATATGGACTCAAGGTGAGGGGGGGGGTGAACAACTTAAGGGTTATATAAACAATGCAACAACCAAACGGTACTTATGCACCGTATCCGCTATCAGTCAAATCAATACAAATTTCTCTTTTAGGTTTGTGATTCACGCTTGCTGGCGTTGTGATTTGAGTCACGAAAACTTTGTTATCGTGAAGTGTTCTAAGAATGTTGATTGTCGGCAAGTTGCCAAAATCGCATCGACCGCGACTCGCCCGGGGCAAACAGTACGGTAAATGCCGTCAATGCCATCGCCTTCATCCTGTTCAATGTTGTATCCGGAGATGTGCTGCCGATACCCGATAACGATCAGACAGTGCGTGACCTGCAGTCATATCCGGGTGTGAGGGTGACTGTGGATGCAGTGGTGACTGGTGCGTGGGTCCTGCGGCGGGTCAGTACATCGGGGCGGGCGCGAACCGTATTGGCGGGTGAAAGAGACATGAAAAAAGGTTCCGAGGAGAACCCGGAAACCCTGCCTGTGGAGCTAGCGGGAGTCGAACCCGCGACCTCTTCGATGCGAACGAAGCGCGCTACCAACTGCGCTATAGCCCCGTGCGGATCGTCGAAACGAATCGCAACCTGTTTACTGTATCGCGACCCCGCGCCGAGGGCAACGGGGTCGTCGCGACAATCAGTTTTCTGTGGCTTCGGCCGCCCTGTTCTCATCCAGATTTTCGCTGATACCTGAGGTGATACCTGTCGCCGGATGATCTGGATCGGCTGTCTGGAATGCTGGTGTCGTCTGGACGTCATGGGCGTCTTCCGCGGTGGGCGCCGTCGCGCTCGTGTCTTTCAGTTCCTGCTCGACGCCGGCCGCATCCTCCGCCGCCTGGATCGCCTCGCCCTCGGCCACGTTCTTCTTGCGCTTCTTCACCGCCGCGCGGATGGCTCCGATGATCGTCGGGGCGAGCGAGACAAGCAGGATCAGCACGATGACGAGCTCGAAGTGCTTTTGCACCGCGGGGATGCGCCCGAAGAAGAAGCCGAGGAACGTGAACAGCGAGCTCCACACGAGGCCGCCGAGCACGGAGAACGGCGCGAAACGGCGCCACTTCATTCCTGTGATGCCCGAGAAGAACGGCATGAACGTGCGGATGAACGGGAAGAACCTGCCCAAAAACACGGCCAGCGGTCCCCACTTTTCGATCATCCCCTCGGTCTTGGCGATCCGCTCGGGCGTGAGGGCCTTCACCTTGCCGCTTTTGACGATCCTGCGGCCGAAGAAATGGCCGATCCAGTAGTTGCACTGGTCACCGAGGATCGGCGCCGCCCACACCACCGGCAGCAGCCAGGCCAGCGGCAGGGCCGCGTGCCCGCTCGCATCGGGGGCGGCGAACACGCCCGCCGCGAACAGCAGCGAGTCGCCGGGCAGAAACGGCATGAAAACGACGCCTGTCTCGATGAAGACGATGAGGAAGATGAACCCGAGCGTCGGGCCGACCCCCATGGCGATCCACGAGGCGATGGCCGCCCTCGGGTCTTTGAGCAGTCTGACGAAGAAGTTGATGACGTTCATGCCTGTCCTGCCTGTCGCTGTCGTTTCTCTCCGTATGCGTCTCCAAGGTACCTATATATAAGGCACTGTCTGCCATTTATATAAGGTCCGGTTGCCATTGGGCGAGCATCTGTCTCAACGTAGCAGCCCGGATTCTTTCCTGTCGTCCCCGTGCGTGACTTTGACCGATTCCTCACTTTTGCCCGACTTTTGCCCACTGCCTGAAGTGTCGATGTGATGTGGTGACGCGGACCGTTGTGGTGATGGTTCGGTTCGTCGGGCGGTTCGTCGGGCGGTGTTATGGCATGATGGCGTCGCCTGCCAATCTCGTGTATTATTCAAAACGCGGATGATCGACGGAGATCGTCCGGGTGTCCTTTCGGATACCACGGCAACAAAGGAGTGCCAGGAAGCAGTATCACTGTCGCCGAGCAAAGGGCGGCAAATAATACCTTTTTGTTAACCGGTGTCGTCCGGGCGCTGTTGTGTTGATGGTGCGGGGTGATGCGGTCGCCGGTTCCCGCTGTGGGCGGGAAGCCGGTGAGAACAATTTCACTGCCAGGCCTGAGAGGTCCTGACGTGACCGTTTACGTTTGTAGCGGCACGCCGATGGGGTTGTTGTATGCCGCGGTCTTTTGATTTCACTCTTGTGCGCCTCGATCCTGTTGTGTACGTTTGTTTCTTGCTGCCTGTGGGGCGCCGCTTCCTGGTTTTGGTGGGCGGGTGTCCTTCCGG
>JAXGWH010000022.1:0-19288 GCA_040773385.1 Aeriscardovia sp.
ATTGGCGTTCGTGCGGTAGTCATCGGGCCCCGCCCACGTCATGGCCAGGTGCCCGGAGGGGTTCTGTTTGCCGAGGAGCACGTCGGCGCACGTCTGCCCGGTGGCGGAGCCGAGCTGGGAGAGCAGGAGGATGGCCTTCACATCGTCCTTGACGGGGGAGAGGTCCACGAGACCGCCCACGTTGAGCACGAGGGCGAAGCGGGGGTACAGGCGTGCGAGGGCGCGGATGTCGCGCACCTCCGAATCGGTCAGGCGCAGGTCGCCCTTCGTGTCCGTGCGGTCCATGCCCTCGCCCGAGCTGCGCGAGAGCACGTAGACAGCGGTGTCGGTGCCGGTCACGTCCGGGGCCGGCAGGCCGATCTCATATTCGAACTGCGGCGGGTCGAGCATCCATGCCGCGTCCAGAAGGGCTTTGGCGTCGCCGCCGACGCGGGCCCGCATGCCGGCGTAATAGCTGCGCAGGCTGTGGCGGCGGGCCTCATCGAAGGCGTCGAGCCAGTCTTTTGTGGTGACGGTGACGCCCGCCTGCTCCAGGCCCTCCTCGACGGTGACGAAGTGGCGCACGTTCACATCCCCCGAGCCGGTGCCGCCCTTGACGGTGTTGCGGGCGCCGGAGCCGAACAGGGCGATTTTTTCCAGCCCGTCGAACGGCAGCGTCCCCCCGTCGTTCTTGAGCAGGACGACGCACTGCGGGGCGAGGGCGCGGACCGCCTCGAGGTTGCTTTTCTCGAACGGCTGCACCTGCGGGTCTGAGATTCTGACGACCATTGCTCTCCTTTGAGAAATGTGCGGGACGCCGCGGATTTCCCGCGTCCCCTGACTGTTGTTGATGACCTCCTCAATTATGGCATGGACAGGCTGTCATGACCTGTGGGCGCTGTGCGCCGACGGCACGGACGGACCGGCCGCGGTGCTAGTCTGGGGGCACCACGGCGAGGATCCGTCATCAGCGGGGAGCCACCGGAAGAACAGGGGCCGTCTCCGCGGTCCCCCAGTAGAGCCGGCGGGAGGGGCCCGTCACAGCCCTTTCGAGTGGCCCGCATCGCGGGCAAGCGGGGTGGTACCGCGAACGGCCTCGTGCCGGTCGTCCTCGCGTTGGAAGTCGAGCAGTGCTGTCCAGCGAGGAGCATTATGGGCGATAACCAGCCAGATACCATCGATCAGACCAATCACAATCAGACCAACCACAGCGACCAGAACGGCCAGGGCGGCCACGCCTGCCATGGCACCGCCCCGGTCTATCCGAAGGTTGTCGCCCCGGGACTGGACCGGTCGATGACCCCCAGCCCGGACTTTCCCCACCAGGAGGAGGCCGTCCTGAAATATTGGGACGGGGATGACACGTTCGAGAAGTCCGTGCGGGCGCGCAAGACCGGCCCGCGCGACTCCAACGATTTCATCGTCTATGACGGCCCGCCGTTCGCCAACGGCCTGCCGCATTACGGCCATCTGCTCACCGGCTACGCCAAGGACGTGATCCCGCGCTACCAGACAATGCGCGGCCGTCGCGTGCCGCGCACCTGGGGCTGGGACACGCACGGCCTGCCCGCCGAGCTCGAGGCGGAGAAGGAGCTCGGCTTCACCAACAAGGACCAGATCGACGAGATGGGCATCGCCAAGTTCAACGATGTGTGCCGCCGGTCGGTGATGAAGTACGCGGACGAGTGGAAGACGTACGTGCACCGCCAGGGCCGCTGGGTCGACTTTGACGGCGGCTACAAGACGATGGACCTGGGCTACATGCAGTCCGTCATCTGGGCCTTCAAGCAGCTCTACGACAAGGGCCTCATCTACGAGGGCAACCGCGTTCTGCCGTACTGCCCGCAGGATGAGACCCCGCTGTCGAACCACGAGCTGCGCATGGACGCGGACGTCTATCACGACGAACAGACCAGCACCGTCGTGCTCGGCGTGCGCCTGCGCGACGAGGACGCCTACGTGGTGTTCTGGACCACCACCCCATGGACTGTGCCCTCCAACCTCGCCATTGTGGTGGGCAAGGACATCGATTACGTGGAGGTCGAGCCGAAGAGCGGCGATCTGGCCGGCAAGAAGCTCTACTTCGCCAAGGCCCGCGTCGGCGACTTCACCAAGGAGCTCGGCGACGACTACGAGACGCTGCGCACCCTCAAGGGCGCCGATCTGGTGGGCCGTCGCTACTGGCCGGCCATGCCGTATCTGGAGAGCGACCAGGCGAAGGCCCGTCACGCCACGCCGGGGCCGAACGCCTACACCATCTACGCCGCCGACTACGTCGACACCGTCGAGGGCACCGGCATCGTGCACCAGGCCGCCTACGGCGAGGACGATATGAACACCCTCAAGGCGCACGACATCAACGTCTACGACGTGACCGACGACGCCACGTGCTTCACCGACATGGTGCCCGAATACAAGGGCCTGCAGGTGTTCGAGGCCAACACGCCGATCATCCGCGACCTGCGCCACGGCACCGGCATCCTCGCCACCCTGCCCGAGGACCACAAACCGGTGCTCGTGCAGTCCAAGTCGATGGTCCACAGCTACCCGCACTGCTGGCGCTGTGGCACCCCGCTCGTCTACAAGCCGGTCTCCAGCTGGTTCGTCAAGGTGACGGCCCTCAAGGACCGGATGATCGAGCTGAACAAGACGGTCAACTGGATCCCTGAGAACGTGCGCGACGGCCAGTTCGGCAAGTGGCTGGAGAACGCGCGCGACTGGTCGATCACCCGCAACCGCTACTGGGGCTCGCCCATCCCCGTGTGGGTCTCCGACGACCCGCACCACCCGAGGATCGACGTGTACGGCTCGCTTGATGAATTGAAGCGCGATTTCGGCCGGTATCCCACCGACGACAAAGGCAACATCAACCTGCACCGCCCGTGGATCGACGACCTCACACGACCGAACCCCGACGACCCGACCGGCACGTCGACCATGCGCCGCGTGCCCGACGTGCTCGACGTGTGGTTCGACTCGGGCTCCATGCCGTTCGCCCAGTTCCACTACCCGTTCGAGAACAAGGAGTACTTCGAGGAGCACTTCCCCTCGGACTTCATCGTGGAGTACATCGGCCAGACCCGCGGCTGGTTCTACGTGCAGATGGTGCTCTCCACCGCCCTGTTCGACAAAGCGCCGTTCACCAACGTGCTCTGCCACGGCATCGTGCTCGGCTCCGACGGCGACAAGATGAGCAAGCACCTGCACAACTACCCGGACGTCAACGGCGTGTTCGACACGTTCGGCTCCGACGCCATGCGCTGGTTCCTCATGAGCAGCCCGATCCTGCGCGGCGGCAACCTCATCGTCACCGAGAAGGCCATCCGCGACACCGTGCGCCAGGTGCTCCTGCCGCTGTGGTCGAGCTACTACTTCTTCGGCCTCTACGCCGACGCGGCGAACGGCGGGAAGGGCTACGAGGCCCACACGCTCACCGCGGACGAGGAAGCACGGCTCACCCGCATGGACCGCCACATCCTCGCGGCCCTGCGCCAGAGCATCGGCCAGATGACCGCCGACCTCGACGCGTTCGCCATCTCCGACGCGTGCGGTGCCGCCCAGGGCTTCATCGACACGCTCACCAACTGGTACATCCGCAACAGCCGGCAGCGCTTCTGGGACGAGGACCCGGTGGCCTTCGACACGCTCTACACCGTGCTCGAGGCGTTCGGCCGCGCCGTCGCCCCGCTCGCCCCGATGGAGGCCGAGCAGATCTGGCGCGGCCTGACGGGCGGGGAGTCCGTGCACCTGGCCGACTGGCCGGCGCTGACGGACAAGGACGGTAACCTCACGGCCTTGGGCGCGCTGCTGCCCGACGACCCGGAGCTCGTGCGCGTCAACGACCAGGTACGCCAGGTGGTCTCCGCCGCGCTCGGCCTGCGCAAGGCGGAGAAGATCCGTGTGCGCCAGCCGCTCTCCAAGCTCACCGTGGTGGTGGGGGACGCGCCGGCGCTTGCCCCGTACGTGCCGCTGCTCGAGCATGAGCTGGACGTGAAGGCCGTGGAACTGACCGACCTCGCCGACGCGGCGAAGCACGGCCTGCGCCTCGTGGACGAGCTGCGCGTCAACGCCCGCGCCGCGGGCCCCCGACTGGGCAAGGCGGTGCAGTTCGCCATCCGCGGCTCCAAGACCGGCGCATGGAGGCTCGTGGACGGCGTGCCGACCGTCGACGGGCCGGACGGGCCGATCGCCCTGCAGGAGGGCGAGTACACGCTCACCCACCGCGTCGAGGAGGCGGACTCGGCCGCGGAGAAGTCGACCGCCTCCGCCGTGCTGCCCGGCGGCGGCTTCGTGCTGCTCGACACGGCGCTCACAAAGGCGCTGGAGGCCGAGGGCTGGGCGCGCGACGCCATCCGCGTCATTCAGGACGCGCGCAAGGCTGCGGGGCTGGACGTCTCCGACCACATCCGACTGACCCTCGCCGTGCCCGCCACGGACGCCGCGGGGCTTTCGGCCGCGGACACTTTCCACTGCCTCATCTGCTCCGAGACGCTCGCCGACAGCCTTGCCGTCACGCCCGCACAGGGCGCGAAGACGGTCGAGGCGCACGTCAGGCGCGCCTGAGCCCGCAGGGCAGGAGCGGCAGGATGGCATCTTCGGGCACATACCGGTTCCGCAGCGGGGACTACCGCGCCCTCGAGCTGTTCGTCGAGGCAACGGACCGTGATTATCCGGCCTCGGTCCGCCTCGCCCCTACCGGGGGGTCGGAGGGGGACGGGCAGACCGCCACGCTGCCGCGGGGCCGCCGTTTCGGCCGTCTCGTCCTGCCGGTGAGGCAGGAAGACGAGTACACGCTTTCCTGGTCGCATGCGCGTCTCACGCTCGCCTACCTCTCCGACTGCGACGACCTCCTCGACGCGGGCATCCGCGTGCTGGAGGTGCCGGACCCGCAGGCGCCGGCTGGGACGGTCCGTGCCCGTCTGCATTTCGAGCCGCCGGCCGGCTGGATGAACGACCCGAACGGCCTCGCCCGTTTCCAGGGCCGCTGGCATGCCTTCTACCAGTTCAACCCGTATGGCTTTGGCTGGGGGCCGATGCACTGGGGGCACGCCGTCAGCCTCGACCTCGTGCACTGGACCGACCTGCCCGTCTTTCTCCTGCCGCAGCCTCAGACGCAGGAGTGGGACGCGACGGTGGGCGGCGGGGCATTTTCCGGTAGCGCGGTCCCCGTCGATGCCGACGGGCATCCGTGCGCGGGGGACGATGCCGCCGCGCTGAGAATCTATCTCACCCGGCATCTGGGCCTGCCCGACGACCCGGGGTCCGCGGCCGAGCGCCAGGACACGCTCCTGTGCCGGGACGGACTCACCGCCGGTCCGGAGACAAAAGTCCTCGATCGTGACGGTACGCCATACGGCCATGATTTTCGTGACCCGAAGGTCGATATTCCCGGGGACGGCCCGGCGACGATGCTCGTCGCGACGAGCCTGCCGGCCTCCTCGCTGCCGCTGGAGCACCAGCCAGGCCGCAGCGATGTCCCCGACGCCGTGCGGGCGGACGGCCGGCGCGGGTGGTATGCCACGGGGCCGCACCATGTGGCCGGCGAGGACGAGCCGGAGGGGGAGGACCAGGGCCGCCGCCCGGCCATCGCCTCATTCGTCAACGCGGATCCGGCCCTGGCGGACGACTGCTGGGTGCCGACGGGCCCTCTCCTCATGGAAAACGGCGTCGGTCCTACCGGAACCTTCGAGTGCCCGGACCTGTTCGGCCTCGACGGTTCCGCCGTGGCGATGGCGGGACTCATGCGCTACCGCGACGGCGTGGGCGGCCGGTTCCAGCCGGTGCGCTGGTATATCGGCGATCTTGTCCGCAACCAGCGGGTCAACGCCGTGCGCGCCCCGCGTCTGCTCGTCCGCTCCGCCGGCTGGCTTGATTTCGGGCCGTCCCTCTACGCCACGCAGACGTTTTCCGATGGCGGCCGGCGGCTGATGCTCGGCTGGGTGTCCGATTTTCTCGGTCTGCGCAGTCCCTCGGTCGAGGCGGTCAACGGCGCCCTCATCCTGCCACGCGAGCTGCGTGTGCGGGACGGCCGTCTGTTCCAGCACCCTGCCACGGAGGTCTATGCGCATGGTCTGGGCGACATCCTCACCCAGACGAGCGTGCCGGACCTGCCCGACTCGCCCGCCCGGCGCCGTCTGCGTCTCGATATCCCTGACAACGCCTATTACGCCGACATCCGGTTTGTGGACGCGGAGAAATACGACGACGTTGATCTGCTGCTGGCCGGGTGGGACGGCGACGACGGACGGGAGGAGGCGGATCATCCCGACAGCCTTTCGGGCGGTTCGTCCGACGTTCCGGGGCAGGATCCCGGCACGGAGGAGGATCCCGCAGGCCCGGTCGATCTCGCCGGTCTGGGGGTGCGCCCTCCGCACTGGCTCTCGCTCTCCGACTGCGACCAGGGTTTTGATGACGGTCATCTCCGGTTCGTCGCCCACGGGTTCCAGAGGATGGCGAGCGTCGACCCGGTCTCGGATATCGCGGCGGGATCGCTCAGGCGCCTCGAGGTGTTCTATGACCGGGGCATCGCCGAGGTGTTCCTCAATGACGGGCAGGCGGCCGGCACCATCGCGGTGCCCGACCCGCGCACCGACCGTGGCCGTTTTGAGGCGGCACTGCCCAAAGGAGCCCTGCTCACCGTCCGCACGCTCAGGAGTCGTCAGACTGTCTGAGGAGCAGGCGGTCTGAGGAGCAGTCGATCCGAGGAACAGGCGGTCTGAGAAGCCTGATGGTGGAGGCTGTCTGTGGGTGTGGGGTCGGATCCTCTTGTCCGGCCGACTCCGGGTCAGCCGAAGATCGCGGCGCCGTCCTTGGCGAGGAGGATGACGACGATGATCATCACCCACCCCAGATCAACGAGCAGATCGAGGTTGGGCCGGTACAGATCGTCCATGAACCGCCGCAATCCCGAAAGACGCCCGTCCTCGAGGGGCTCCCCGCGCAGGACGACCGTCGCATGGGTGAGGGTGAGGAACTGCAGCGTGGTCATGAACATGAGCGTCAGGCACCACGGGCACAGCGCGTTGATGACGAACAGCGACTGGCTCGTCAGCCAGTATGAATAGCCGAGCGCCGCGAGGCCGCCCCACCACCAGGCGATGGAGAACCAGCGCGGCAGACGCGTGCCGGTCATGCCCACCACGCCCACGGCGACGAACACCGATTCGGCGGCGATGCCGAAGTAGGCGTTCGGGTAGCTGTACCGGCCGATATGAATGATCTCGGCCTGCCAGCTCTGGGCGACCGCGGAGCAGGAGAGCGTGCCGTTGATGTCGCAGCCGAGCGTGGCACCAGGGTGGCGGGCCGAGTAGAGCGCCTCTGCGGCGAGCACGAACGAGGCGAGCAGCGCCACGAGCGAGAAGAGCACATAGAGGCCGTACACCCACACCGATGAGTGCCGCCAGGACGATCTCCACGCGTCCGTCCCCATGCCCGTCGATACGTCTGTGTGTGCCATACCCGTCAGCTTAACCGGCGCCCTCTCCGTGCCGGGCGCGCTCCTGCCTGCGGTGTCGCCGGTGCATCGTGTGCCCGTAGGATGGGAGGCATGGGAAAGAAGGATGATATCGCGGATATGGCCGCACCCCGGCAGGGCTGGGACCTGCATTGCCACACCGTGTTCTCGGACGGCCGTGCCACACCGGCGCAGATGATGGACGAGGCGGGGACGCTTCACGGCCTGCATGGCGTGGCCATCACCGACCATGATTCCACCGCCGGCTGGGGGGAGACCGAGAAGGCAGCCCGCGCGGCCGGGGTGCCGCTCATCCGCGGCGCGGAGATCACCGCCGACTGGAAGAGCCGCACGAGCGTGCATCTGCTCGCCTGGCTGTTCGATCCCGCCGAGAAGACGCTGGCCGGCCTGTTCGCCCGGACCCGCCGGGCGCGTGTGGAGCGCACAAAAAAGATGGTGGAGGCTATCTCCCGCGACTATCCCATCACCTGGGACGACGTGCTCGCGCAGACGGGCCAGGCGGGCCTGACGACGATCGGCCGCCCGCACATCGCCGACGCGCTCGTGGCCGCGGGAGTGGTCCGCACGCGCTCACAGGCCTTCGACACCATCGTCTCCGGCTCATCGAAGTATTATCTTCCGGTGAAAAGCCCGGATGTGCTCGAGGTGATCGAGGCCGTGCGGGCCGCCGGCGGAGTGCCGGGGCTCGCGCATGCGGCCTCTCCCACGCGCAACCGGTATCTGCTCACCGACGACGACATCGCGCTCTTCGCCTCGCGCGGCCTGGCGGCACTGGAGGTGTGGCACCGGGAGAACCCGACCGCAGGCCGGCACCGGCTTCTCACGCTCGCCAGCCGTCTCGGCCTGCTCGTCACAGGCGGCTCGGACTGGCATGGCGCGGGCGGCAAGCCGAACAGGCTGGGAGAGAACCTCACCGCTGACGACGTGGTGGCGCGGATCGAAAAAAGGGGCGCCATCCCGATCGTGGGGTGACGTCCCGTCAGAGCGTCGGCCTGGGTGCGCCGGCTCAGTCCTCGAGCGCGCCGAAGCCGACCGGACGGCGGGTCTGCGAGCCGATCACCGCGTAACCGATCGCGGAGGTGGGGATGAGGATATGACGGCCTTTGTCGTCCACCAGGTCCGCCACGCCGTCCTTGGCGGCCCGCAGGGCGGCGATCACCTCGTCGGCGGTCTGGTCGGTGGTGAAGCTCACCGGGCGGGCGACGTTCTGGATGCCGATCTCGACGTTCATGATTCCTCGATTCGTTGGTCGGACCCGGTCCTGTGGCCGGGACGATGCTTGTGCCGGTTGTCTGATCTCATGGTACGGCCGGACCGGGGCGGGGAAGGGCCGTTCGGCCGTCAGCGTCCTGTGCCGGCCCTGCGCCGGTGTCAGAATCCGGGCCGGCAGCCGTATCAGTTCCCTGCGTCGGTGTGTGTTCCGGCGTCCGGGCCGTCGTCGTCCTCGTTCTTGTCCTCATTCGTTTCGCCCTTCGCCCCGTCTTTTTCCGGTTTGAACAGCTCCTCGCCGGGATCGTCGGGGAAAAGGCGCTCGCGTACGCTCGTCGAATGCGTCACTGTCACCGTGGCGTCCGGGGCATCCGTGTCGATATACGCCTGCGTCTGGAACGGGCGGGTCCGCGCATCCTGTGCCTGCTGTCCGCCGCCGTCGGCGTGACGGGTGTCGGCCGCGGCCGCCAGACTCGTGCGCGTCCCATCCGGCTCGATGGCGGGCATGTTCGTGTTGGTCGCGAACCGTGCGGCGGCCGCGTCCTGGCGGGCGTCGGTATCGGTGCTGGTCCCGGTCCCGGTGGTGCCCGGAGCGTCCTGGCGGCGGACAGACCCGGTGCCGGAGAAGCGCAGATCCTCGCCGGAGACGACAAGACCATCGTCGAGGCCGGGCAGCGGGGACGCGGGGTCCTGCGGGCCCTGTGGGCCCTGCCCCTGTCCACCGGGGATGGAAGGGGTATCAATCGTGCCGTCGCTGACGGGGGCGGATTCCCGTGTCTCATCGGAGGGCAGGCCGCCGTCCATCCCGTTGCCTGTGTCCGTACCGGTCCGCATACCTGTGTCCGTACCGGTCTTTGCACCGGCCGCCTGCCCGGTCCCGGTCGGCGTGGTGCCGGGGCCGGCCATCGCTTTCGGGACGATGCCGGATGTCCCCCCGGTCCTCGGGGAGCAGGCGGTACCGTCTGCCGTCGACCCTGTCCCTTCCGCGCGCTCGGCCTTTGTCGCCGTCTGGCCGGTGCCGGAGCCGGGCACTGCCGTCACAGGGTGGCCCGCTCCCACCGCGATCACGGGGGAGAGGGAGGAGGCGATCGCATTGACGGTGCGCCGTGCCTGTGCGAGCCGGTCATGGTCGGAGGCGGCCAGCGCCTGCAGGAGCGATCGCACGGCCGTCATCTGCCGCCACAGACGGGCGCGCGGCACGATGCGCGGGTCCATCCGGTCCCCCAGGCCCTCCCCGTAGCCGGAGAGCACCTCGTCGCGCTGCCACTGGCGGATGCCGTCGTCGAACATCCAGGCGAAATCGGCGGCAGGATCGGCCAGCCCGAGCCTCTCCCAGTGGCGCAGCGCCGTGACCGTGGAATCGATCGAGAAGAGGATGTCATCCGCCGCAAAACCGCCATGCGAGACGACCGGCGAGAAATCCCAGAGCGTGTCGATGCGCAGAAGCTCGTCCCAGCGGGCGGTGATGGCATCCGGCACGCTGGCGTTCGCGGAAAGGCCCCTCGTCCAGGCGGTGAGCTGGTCGCGCACCTGTGCGCCCGAGTAGGCCGTGTGGCCGGCCTTGAGGAGGAAACCGGTGTCGAGCGCGTGGACCCGGGCGATCGCCAGCCCCAGCGAGCGGCATTCCTCCTCCGTCAGATCCTCGGGGTCACGGGGAATCCCGTCGATGTGGCGCGTGATGGCCACGTAGACCGGCAGATTCTCCTCGTCGCGTGTGCGTCCCTGGGCCAGTGCCACGTCCACGGCGATGTCGAGTCCGGCCCGGCCGGCCGCATCGGCGATGAGGGCGGCGTTGCCCGCGCGTTTCTCGAGTCTGTCCATGGCCGGCCTGTCGGCGATGAGGACGTCGAGAAGGTGCCCGTGTGAGTCGATGAGCCCGGCCTCGTCGATGGACGGGTCCGGGTCGATGGGGACGGGAAGGTTGCGGGCGCCCGTCACGCGCAGTCGTGGGGCGACCGCGGAGGCGAGGGCGGCGCACACAAGGGCAGAACGTTTACTCACGCTGCCCACTCTAGCCGGACGGCCGGTTCGGGCGGGTGCCGGGCGGGCCCGTCGTGCCGGCAGTGCGACGCCTCCCTGTCCGCGGTGGGGCGGGACGTCTGTTCGCGGGGCGGCGGTCCCCGGCCGTCCGGTTGTCCACATTTTCTTCTCTGGAGGAACCGTCCGCCATCGGGGTGCCACAATGGGGGAGTGACTGCGATGACCGATCCCGAACAACTCCTCGCGGGTCTTGACGACCGCCAGCGGCAGGCCGCGACCGCGCTGACCGGCCCGGTTCGCATCACCGCCGTGGCCGGGGCGGGCAAGACGCGCACCATCACGCGCCGCATCGCCTATGCCTGCGCAAAAGGGGTGTGGAGCCCCTCGCGCACCGTCGCCGTCACCTTCTCCGTCAAGGCCGCCCGCGAGATGGCGGGCAGGCTCGCCGGGCTCGGGGCCACGGATGTGACGTGCGCCACCATTCACTCGCTCGCCCTGCGCCAGCTCGCCGCGATCTGGCGGGACATGGTCGACTCCCCGTTTCCTGATCTGACGCCCCGGCCCGCCGATGCGCTCAAACGTGCGCTCACCGCGGTGACGGGCGTGCTGGCCGACCAGGTCGGCTCACGGCAGGTCGACGACTTCCTTGCGGAGATCGGCTGGCTCAAGGTCGGCCTCATCCCGGCCGACCAGTATCCGCGTGCGGCGGCGGCCGCGCACCGCACCCCGCCCGCAGGGCTGTCCGCCGACCAGATGGCCGCGCTCGCCGATCGGTTCGAGCAGGAGAAGGCGGCCCTGGGCCAGATCGACTTCAACGATATCCTGCTCATCCTCTGCCATCTCATCGAGTCCAGCCCGGAGGTGGCCGTCCGCGTGCGCCGGCGCATCGGCTGGCTGACCGTCGACGAGTACCAGGACATCTCCCCCTTGCAGCACCGGATGATCCGCCTGTGGCTGGGGGAGGGCAACTCGAACATCTGTGTGGTGGGCGACCCCGCCCAGACCATTTACTCGTTCAACGGGGCGACGAGCTGGTTCCTCCTCAACTTTGACAGGGAATTCCCTGGCATCCGCGCCGATATCCGCCTCGGCCATGACTATCGCTCCTCGGGCGCCATCGTGCGTTATGCCAACCGGGTGCTCTCCTCCTCGCCTGTCTCGGGCGAGTATCTGCGGCTGCGCACGCCCCGTCCGGCCGGGGCCGTCGTCGCGCAGGACACGTACGGCAGCGACGACCTTGAGGCCGCGGGCGTCGCCCGACAGATCGGCGCCCTCCTCTCACAGGGGGCACCGGCCGGACAGATCGCCGTGCTCTCGCGCCTCAACTCGCAGCTGCGGCGCGTGGGCCGGGCCCTTGACCGCCTCGGCGTGCCGTATCTGACCCGTCGCGACGCAGATCCCGCCGCCACACAGGAGCCGTCCGATCCCCTTTCCTCCACACCGGTGCAGAAGATCGCCGAGAAGGCGTTCGCTGCCTCCGGCACGCTGCCCTCGCGGATTGAGCGGGTCACGCTCTCCACCATCCATGCCGCCAAAGGCCTGGAATGGGACACGGTCTTCCTCATCGGGGCGAGCGACGGGCTGCTGCCGTTCTCCTCCGCGCAGACCCCCTCCCAGATGGAGGAGGAGCGCCGCCTGTTCTATGTGGGGGTGACGCGCGGGAAGAAGAAGGTGGTCGTCAGCTGGGCGCGCAGCCAGGACGGGACCGGTACACGCACCCGACGCCGCAGCCGTTTCCTGCCGTGAAGCCGTCCCGGCGGTGCCTGCCGTGGGGAGGTTCCGGCAATCACTGGCATGTTTCTCCGGTGATTTTCCTTTTCTCGTACGATCCGGCAATGTGAGGCGCATCAGCGACGACGCGCCCGTACACGGGCAGTGGGGCCCGTGCGGAGAGAAGAGACAGCACAGAGCAAGGAAAATTCACATGGCACACACAGCAAAACGGCGCCCGGACTATGTCCCGCGCCGGGGCGTCGCCCTCATCTCGGCGGCGCTGATCGCCCTGACGGGAACCGCCCTGCCGGCGACGGCCTCGGCGGCCGCACCGAAGACGAGTGACATCGTGGTCGACGGCACCGATGTGGCGGCCGCCGCGAAAAGCCGCAACGGACTGACGTTCAAAGGATTCGGCGCCCTCTCGGGCAACGCCACGAGCTCACTGCTCATGGACTACAAATCCCAGCACCCGCAGCAGTACTGGACGATGATCCGCGTGCTGTTCGGCGGCAGCCACCCTCTGCTCAACACCGTCAAGGTCGAGATGGGCAACGACCGCAACACGTCCACAGGCCCCGAGCCGGCGGTCATGCGCACCGCCGACGAGTACCCGGACGTGGCCCGCGAGCCGGGCTTCCAGCTCGCCGCCGACGCCCTCAAGGTCAACCCGGACGTCAAAGTGAGCATCCTGCGCTGGAAGTACCCCGCCTGGGTCGGCGGCGACGACCAGAACGACAACATCTACAAGTGGTACAAGAACACGATCCTGGCCGTCTACCGCGAATACGGCTACATGGTCGACTCCGTCAACCCGCATATCAACGAGAGCAGGCCCGACTACTCCTGGACCAAGGATTTTGCCCACCGCATCAGGACCGACGAGACCGGCTTCATCGGCGCCGCGGGGCTCAAAGACCCGCATGGCGACGTCGTCCCCGCCTGGAGCAGCCCGGAAGAGAAGAGACTCTTCCACAAGATACGTGTCGTCATCTCCGACGAGGCGGGGCTCGCCTCCTTCGGTCCCGACATCATCAAGGACCAGAAACTGCGCGACGCGGTCGATATCGCCGGTTACCACTACAACACCGCCGACGACAAGGACCACGACTTCACGCATCTGGCAGAGAAATACGACAAGGAGGTCTGGAACTCCGAGGCGCAGGCGACTTTCTCCGTCACTGCCGACAGGCCCGCCAACACCATGTCCACGACGTCCGGTGAGGGTGCCGGCACGAACAACGGCAGGAATGACGGTACGTCCGGCACCGGCATCGGCGGTATCAACTCCGCCCTCGAGATGGCCAACACAGCCGTGCGCGGCTTCGTCGCCTCCCGGCGCACCAACTTCATCTACCAGCCGGCCATCAGCGCCTTCTACGACGACTACCAGTACTCGTCAAAGGAACTGATGAGCATGCACGACCCGTGGAGCGGCTACGTCTCCTGGGACGGGGCGCTCGCCGTGCTCGAGCAGTTCTCCCGGTTCGCGAAGACCGGTTACGAGAACGATTCCGGCAACGCCACCGCCAAAGGGATCTGGCGGGCGATACCGCAGGCCTCCCGCAGCGACATCTCCGACGGCAATCCCCCGGGGCGCGGCACAGGATCCTCGTCCTCACGCTCCGGCGCCGACAGCTATCTGACGCTCGCCGCCCCCGACAAATCCGCTTTCTCCACCGTCATCGTCAATGATTCGGCCGTGACGAAGACCTACCGGATCAAAACGAGCGGCATGTCCCTGCCCCAGGGCGCGCAGTTCGAGCAGTGGTCCACCCAGGCGGCCGGCCCCGGCGAGGCCTACGACGCCCGCTACATGCGGCCGGTCAGCCAGACAAAACCGGACGCGCAGGGATGGCACACGGTCACCGTGCGGCCGTGGAGCATCTCCACCGTCACGAGCCTCGACGACGCGGTCGAGAAAAACGGCACGCTGCAGGCACGCCAGGGCGAGGGATCGCAGATCCCCACGACGGACGAATATGCGGGCACCGGCGCACAGGCCGTGCTCGACACCGACGGCAGCGGCGACAAAAACGGCGTGACCGATGATTCCACGCTCTACGCGGATGATTTCGAGTACGCCGGCAAGAAGGTCACCTCCTCTAAAAATGGCCATGACGTCACGGAGGACTACCTCGCCTCACGCGGCGGCGACAGCGGCGCCACGCCGCGCTACACGATGGACACGAACGGTGCCTTCGAGGTCGTCCGGCAGGCAGACGGTACGCACGTCCTTCGCCAGCAGGTCGGGCCGGGCATGGATGCCGGCGCCTGGAACGGCGGCGACCCGCGCACGACCATCGGCGACTCGCGCTGGGCCGACTACACCGTCTCGGTGGACGCGCGGTTCGAGAAGGACTCCGGTTACGCCGAGCTCGGCGCGCGCCAGTGGGGCAACAGCTCCAACGGCGTCGACGACTCCGTCGCGCAGCTGGGGTCGACCACACGGGCTCCTGGACGTTCAGCAGGTACGGCGCGGTCCTCGCCAAGGGCACGGCTGCCGGCTTCAGGCCCGCGGGGCAGTGGAACAGGCTGTCGGTGCGCGTCGACGGCGCCGTCTACACGGCCTTCATCAACGACACGCAGGTCGCCTCGTACACCGACCCGCAGCCCCAGGCCACCGGCAGGATCCAGCTCGGCTCGAGCTTCGACTTCGTCGATTTCGACAACCTCGCCGTCACCACGATCCCGGGATCCCTCCCGTATGCCACCGATCTGATCGACAACATGCACCAGCGCTCCTGGAAGGACGGCTCGCCGGTCCTTCGCTTCAACCAGAAGTGGCAGCATCTCGACGGCCAGGGGATGTACGTCTACAAGCGCTCCGTCTCCACCTCCACGGGCGCGGGCGCCTCGCTCAGCCTCGACTTCGACGGCACGGGCGCGACCTGCTCGGTACCGCAGACGGCTCGGCCACGCTGGACGTGAGCGTCGACGGCACACAGGTGGCGGCGGGCGCGAGGACCACAGCCTCGAGCAACACCCAGCCCACCTTCTACCGCCTCGACGGTCTGAAGGCAGGGCACCACACGGTCACCTTCACCACGGCCGGCGACCGGCCTGTCAGCCTCGATGCGGTCAGCGTGATCGGCACTCAGAAGGTCGATTCCACCAAGGCGGACACCGCCCGGCTGAAGAAGGACGTCGACCAGTACGCCGCGCTGGCTGAAGGCGACTTCAACAAGGCCGGCTGGGCGGTCTTCTCCGCCGACCTCGCGCAGGCGCGCACGGCCCTCGCCGACCCCTCCGCCTGGGGTCTCGACACCGTCGGTGCGGCAAGCCTGGCCGACAGGCTCGAACAGGCGCGCGCCGACCTCGTCCCCTCGGACGTGAGCACGAAGGTGCTCGACCTCGGCGTCTCCTTCGCCGCGGTCAAAGGCGCCGCACTGCCCACGACCGTGACGATCGGGGGCGGCCAGGTGCCGGTCACCTGGAACACCGACGCCACGAAGGCCGTCGATGATGCCGACGACTACGCCCTCGTCACGCTCTCCGGCACGACGACCGCTCGGATCGCCGACCCTGACGGCGGCACGGCGCAGAAACTGCGCTACCGTCTCATCGCCAAAGCGGAGGTCCTTCCGACCTCACAGATCGCCTACTTCATCGACACGGGCGCGAACCCGTCGGACGCACCGGAATACGACGCCGTCAGGAAGACCGTGCCCTCGCTGGGGAACAAGGTCCCCGACCAGCAGTCGTCCCAGGGCTCCTGGGGCCACGGCGCCGGGCAGAGGACGCACGGCACCTCCTCGGACGGCAAGTTCGACACGGGCGACTACGCGACCGGCGCCACCCAGACCTACACCCTGCCGCTCGCGGCGGGCACCTACCGTCTCACCACCGGTTTCCAGGAATGGTGGGGCGGCCAGAACCGCTCGATGAACCAGTCCGTCTCCTGGCAGGAGGACGGGCAGACGAAGACCGTCGCCGGCCCCGCCATCCCCGCCCTCCAGCAGGGCAAGGACACCACGTCCTCGATGGAGTTCACACTCACCAAGGCGGCGACCGTGACCTACACGCTCACCAAGGCGGCCGACCATGACCCCATCTGCTCGTGGCTCGCCGTCGCGCGCGTGCCGCGCAGCCTCGGCACCATCGCCGTCGTCAAGGGCGGCACGCTGCCGGCGAGCGTCGCCGGGCAGAAGGTGGACTGGAGCACCCCGGCGCAGACGCTCGCCTCGGCGGGCCTGTTCGACGATGTGACCGTGCGCGGCACCGTCGCCGGCACGTCCGGCACCGAGGAGGTCACCGCGCGGGCGGAGATCATCCCCGCCGTGATGCGCTACTACATCGATTCCGGAACGGGCGGGAAGGCGTCGCCGCAGTACAGCGCCGTCAAGGCGGCCGTCCCCGACCTGCTCAACGCCGTCTCCGACCAGGCGGGCGACGGCACGTCATGGGGGTACGCGGCCTCCGGCGCCAACGTCAAAGGCGGGACCGACCTCGATGACAAGTTCGACACGGGCCTGTGGCAGAAGGGCGACACCCTCAGCTACTCGCTGCCGCTGCCGGCCGGCTCCTACACGCTCACCGCAGGATTCAAGG
Source organism: Aeriscardovia sp. (assembly GCA_040773385.1). Lineage (GTDB taxonomy): Bacteria > Actinomycetota > Actinomycetes > Actinomycetales > Bifidobacteriaceae > Aeriscardovia. The sequence continues at coordinate 16,907 of JAXGWH010000022.1, forward strand.
AATGGTGGAACACCGACCGCTCGATGCACGTCATCGTCTCTGACGCGTCCGGCACCGAGCTCGCCCGCTCCACCGTCCCGCTGTCGGGCTCGTCGTCGCCCCTGACCGACACGGTCACCATCCGGCTGAAGACCCCGACCACCGTGCGGTACACGGTGACCTCGTCCGGCGCCGGTGCGGCCGACCCGGTCATCTCCTGGCTCGCCGCCGCCCAGACGGCCAAACCGGACACCTCCGCGCTCGACAAGGCGCTCGCCTCCGCCGTCTCGGCCGCGAAAGCCGTCAAAGCCGATCCTTCCGCCACACAGGAGGATGTCGACGCGGCGCTCGCCGCCCTGACGAAGGCGCAGTCGGAGCTCGTCCGGACGACGCCGTCCCAGCCCGACCAGCCGACCACACCGGACAAGCCGGGTGATTCCGGCCATTCCGGCGCCACCGGCGGTTCGGGTGACACGGGCCGTTCCGGCACGGCGACAGGCCCGTCCTCCGGCCGCCGGAAGGCCTCCCCGGCCCCGGCCGGCAAGAAGGGCCGGACGCGCGAGCACGGCGGTCTCGTCGACACCGGCGTCGATACCGCCGTCATCGGCGGTGCGGCGCTTGACGCTGTTCGCCGGTGCGGCCGTCCTGCTCCTGCGACGGCGCCGCGCCTGAGGACCGGTGCCGCATGCCGGCACCGGGGCGTCCTGTGCCACGGCATTCACCGACTTCCGGGTGATGGCCGTGGGGAACCGGGTCTGAGGTCTGCCTGTGGCAGACGTGTCAGCGGTCCCGGCCGTCAGGATCGGCGCGGATCATCCGGATGCCCGTCGTCGTCCCCATCGGTATCGCCGTGCCCGTGAGGGTCATCGTCGGATTTTCCGCCCTGATCCTCACCCGGGGTGCCGGTGCCGGCGGCCGTGCCGCCGGATCCCGCCGCGGACCCCGCGCCGTCCGACCCCGTGCCGGATCCTGCGTCGGTACCGTCGCCCTTGCCGGAGTCCTCGCGCAGCAGGGCGTCCAGGCTCGCGTCCCAATCATGCTTCGTCTTCTCGGCGGCGCCACCGAAAGAGGGGAGTGTGTCGGGGTGGCGCCAGAGGGCGTCGGCCGCCTCGGGCCCCTGCGTGTCCATGATCTTCTCCCAGGCCGCGCACGCCTGACGGGCGTCGACCGGGCGCAGATCCAGCCCCACAAGCTCGCGGAACGTCTGCTCGGCCGGGCTGCCGGTCGCCCGGCGTCGGCGCATCATCTCGCGCAGCCGGGCGATGTGCGGCAGCGAGGCCTGTCCGGCCCGCCAGGTGACGGCGTCCACCCAGCCCTCGATGAGGGCGAGCATCCGGCCGAGGCCCGCCTTCGCCTGTTTCTGCTCCTCCGACTCGCTCATCGCCACGTTGGAGATGTTGACGGCCCCGGACAGGCCCTCCGGGGTCATCTCACCGGCGTCGCGCAGCTGCTCCTCGATGGCGTCGAGGTCGATGGTGATGTACTGTGCGTACTTCTCCACGAGCGTCTGGATCTGCGTGGACAGCCACGGCACGTTCTGGTAGAGCCGGGCGGTCGCCAGCTCGCGCAGCGCGAGGTAGGCGAGCACCTCCTCCTGCGGGACGGACAGCCCGTGGGAGAACTCCTCCGCGTTCTGTACGACGATCGAACCCGCCGGCGAGTCGGACAGCCGCAGCCCCTGGTCAAAGCCGCCGAGCACCTCCGTGGCGAGCCGCGCCGCCGACTGGCCCAGCTGCATGGAGAACGAGGCCGAGCCGATCGTCTCCATGAGCCGGCGCGGGTCCTTGAGGTCGTCGGGAAGGCTGATCTGGACGGGGCCGGCGAAGATCTTCGTCGTCACCTCGTCCGCATCCCCGCCCATCCGTGAGGCGAAGACCGCGCCCAGCGCCTGTGCGGTCGCCTTGGCGACGGGGGAGACGAGCCCGGCCCAGCGGCCGATCGTGGACGTCACCCAGTCGGCTCGGGTGAGGGAGGCCGGCTCCTTTTTCCCCGGGTCGAAGCCGGTGGCCGAGTCGAGCCACAGGCTTGCCGACGAGAAGGCGGACCGAGCCTGCCGATCCTGCTCGCCGGTCACGACGGTCTGGGAGTCCGAGGGCAGGGAGATGAGCGCGATCTGCCGGGCGAGGTCCACATTGATGCCCGTGGGGCGCACTGATCCCGCCGCATTCGCCGAAGCCGAGGCGTCAGTCCCGTCACCGCCCGTCCCGTCACCTGCTTTCGCGCCGGGCACCTGGAACCCGATCGGGTTGCCGGTCTCCGGGTCGACGGTGAGCTTTGCGCCCTCGGCCTGTTTGTCGGCGGAATCCTTGTCGGACCCGGTGCCGGTGCCGGCCGCGGGCGAGCCCGGCGCGCCGAAGCCCGCGGTGGCGAATGCCTGCATGAGACCGCGCATCTGCTCGGGTG